>CAYQVI010000396.1:0-2639 GCA_964420725.1 uncultured Gemmatimonadaceae bacterium
CCGTGAGGGTGGTCGGACCGTGGGCGCCGGCGTCGTCACCGAAATCCTCCAGTAATTGATGCAGAACCAGACGGGACGGGGAGGCGCAGCATCATGGCCATGATCGACCGCGTACGGGGCACCAGGACCTTCATCGAAGAGTCCTGGGAGGAGCTTCAGAAGGTCACGTGGCCCGACTGGCCGCAGCTGAAGAACGCCACCATCGTCATCATCGTGTTCGTCATCCTGATCTCGGCGGTGATCTGGCTGATGGACGTGGTTGTGCGGTTCGTCATCGACTCCATCCTCCGCCTGTTCGGCGCCTGAGGGTACGGAGATCATGGCAGAGCCTCTTTGGTACGCGATCCAGTCCTATTCCGGGCATGAGAACAAGGTCCAGCGGTTGATCCAGCAGAGGATCGACATGGAGCCTGGCGAGACCCCGGAGGAGAAGGAGATCAAGGAGGCCCTGGTCCCCACCCAGGACGTGGTGGAGATCAAGAACGGGAAGCGGGTCACGGTGACCCGTCGTCTGTACCCTGGCTACGTCCTCGTGCACATGGTGCTGAACGAACGCACCCAGCACGTAATCAACAACATTCAGGGTGTGATCAAGTTCGTGGGCCCGGGAACGGCGCCGCAGCCCCTCCGGGAGGAGGAGGTCAACAAGATCCTCGGGATCGAGTCCGAGGACGAGAAGGCCGCCAGGGAGGAGATTCCCTTCCATCCCGGCCAGGTGGTTGAGGTCACGCAGGGGCCGTTCACCGATTTTTCGGGAACGGTGCAGGAGGTGTTCGCGGACAAGGGCAAGGTCAAGGTGGAGGTGTCCCTCTTCGGACGCCCCACCTCCGTGGAGCTCGACTACACCCAGTTGAAGGGATTCTGAAGGGGCACCCCTTATGGCCAAGAAGGTTACTGGTTTCATCAAGCTCCACGTTCCGGCCGGGCAGGCGAATCCTGCCCCCCCCGTGGGCCCCGCACTGGGGCAGCACGGCGTGAACATCATGGGCTTCGTGAAGGAGTTCAACGCCCGGACCGCCAGCAGCCCGTATGCGGGCATGGCCATCCCGGTGGAGATCACGGTCTTCGCGGACCGGTCCATCACGTTCATCACCAAGGTCCCGCCGGTTCCGGTGCTGCTGAAGAAGGCCGCCGGCCTGAAGGGCGGCTCCGGGGCTCCGAACCGGACCAAGGTCGCGACGATCAGCCAGAAGCAGCTCCGGGAGATCGCCGAGACCAAGATGCCGGACCTGAACACCCGGGATGTGGAGGCCGCCATGCGACAGGTGGCCGGAACCGCCCGGAGCATGGGGATCGAGGTGGCGGAGAGCTGACGCGTCCGCCCCCGCTCCTCGCAGTCCATCGGTCGGTACGTCCGCTGAACCACCCTCTGTCAGCCGCCAGGGGTGGGAGGACGACACGAGTCGGCTTCCTGACATATGCCGAAGCACGGAAAGAAGTTCGCCGCCGCCCTCGAAAGGGTTCCGGTGGGCGAAAAAATGCAGCCGGCTGAGGCCTTCGAACTCCTCAAGTCCATCGCCTTCGCGAAGTTCGACGAGTCTGTCGAAGTGGCGACCCGGCTTGGCGTCGATCCCCGCAAGGCGGATCAGATCGTCCGTGGCACGGTCGTCCTCCCCCACGGCACCGGGAAGGTCTCCCGGGTCCTCGTGGTGGCGCAGGGTGAGAAGGCCCAGGAGGCGAAGGACGCCGGAGCCGACTATGTCGGTCTCGAGTACGTCCAGAACATCAAGGACGGTTGGCTCGAGTTCGACGTGGTGGTGGCTACTCCCGACGTGATGGGACAGGTGGGGCAGTTGGGACGGATCCTCGGTCCCCGGGGGCTGATGCCCACGCCGAAGGCGGGCACCGTGACGTTCGATGTGGGTCGCGCGGTGTCGGACATCAAGGGCGGTAAGATCGAGTTCCGGGTGGACAAGACCGGGAACGTCCACGCCCCCATTGGTAGGGTGTCCTTCGACACCGTCAAGCTCGCCGAGAACCTGTCGTCGTTCATGGACTCCATCGCCCGGGCGAAGCCGTCGGGTGCGAAGGGGACCTACCTCCGGAGCGTCACCGTGTCGAGCACCATGGGTCCGGGGATTTCCATCGACCCCAACCTCTTCCGACGGGGCTCCTGATGAAGCGCAGTGACAAGGACCTGTTCATCGACGAGTTCCGCTCGAAGGTCGAGGCGTCGTCGGTGATCTACCTGACGGACTTCTCGGGACTCAATGTGAAGTCCATGACCACGCTCCGGCACAGGCTGAAGGAGGCCGGTGCCGAGTATCTGGTGGTCAAGAATCGCATCGCGCTCCGGGCGCTCAGGGAGTTGGAGTATCCGGACATGGAGGAGGCCTTCCGGGGCCCCACCGGGATCGTGCTGGGTCAGGCCGTCGCAGAGTCGGCGAAGACCCTCACCGACTTTGCGAAGGAGAACGGGGATCGCCCCGTGTTCAAGGGCGGCGTGCTGGACGGAAACGTCCTCACGCCCGCCAACATTCAGCGGCTGGCCACACTTCCCTCCCGGGAGCAGCTCCTGTCGGAGCTGGCGGGCGCCCTCCAGGCACCCATGGCCGCCCTCGCCGGCGTACTGCAGGCGAAGCTCCAGGAGACCGCAGGTCTGCTGGAGGCGCTCCGGGAGCAGCGGAGCAACGGCTGAG
>CAYQVI010000397.1:0-2618 GCA_964420725.1 uncultured Gemmatimonadaceae bacterium
GACGCCCTGGCCGCCCGGGCCCGCCTGGACGAAGCCGTGGGGATCGTCCCTGGCGTCGATCTGCCGGTGGGCGCGGTGCTGGGAAGCCGATGACAGGGGCCCGCTGGGTCCGGCAGGACGGATCGGGAGGGGCCCGCTCCGATGAACATCCGACACGGGACGAAGGGAGCGCAGCAGGGGCTCCCGGAGAGAACCATATGGCACGCTCGACACGAGGGAAGTGGACCGGATTCCTGGGGGTGGCCCTGGTGGCTGTGGTGGCCGCCGGTTGCAGCGGCGACGCCAATGCCGGGGACGCTCCTGCCGAGGCCGGGGCCCCGGTACGGGTCATCAACGTGGAGGTCCGCACGGTGACGGCGCAGCCCTTCACCGAGGTGATCCGCCTCACCGGAGTGGTGGAGGCCAACCGGGACGTCACCGTCTCCGCCGAGGAGATGGGGGTGGTCCGGGAGATGATGGTGGACCGGGGAGCCCGGGTGGCAGAGGGGGACCCCCTGGTGCGCATGGAGGACCGGTCCCTCAGCGCCCAGGTGGAGCAGGCCCGGGCCCAGGCGTCGCTGGCCCGGGAGACCTGGGACCGGAGGAAGCGACTCTGGGAGGAGGACCAGGTGGGCTCGGAGTTGGCCTACCTGGAGGCCCGCTACGCCTCGGAACAGGCGGCGGCGGCGCTGGAGTCGCTGGAGCAGCGGCAGGCCCGCATGACCATCCGGGCCCCCTTCGCCGGGTTCGTGGAGGATCGGACTGTGGAGCTGGGCTCCATGGTCTCCCCGGGAACCCCGGTGGCCCGGATCGTCTCCCTGAGCCCGGTGAAGATCGTCAGCGGCGTTCCGGAGCGGTTCTCCGCCGACGTGGATCGGGGAGCCCGGACCACCGTGACCTTCGACATCTTCCCGGGTGAGAGCTACACCGGGCAGATCTCCTTCGTGGGGGCCACGGTGGATCCGGGGAACCGGACCTTTCCGGTGGAGTTGACCCTCCCCAATCCCGGAAACCGCTTCAAGCCGGAGATGGTGGCGAACGTGGAGCTGGTCCGGGGTGAGATGGACGCCGCCATCGTCGTCCCCCAGGACGCCCTGGTGAGGGTGGAGGAAGGGTTCGTGGTGTTCGTGGTGGAGGGGGAGGGGAACCAGGCGGTGGCCCGCTCGCAGCCTGTGGTGGTGGCCGGTTCCCAGCGGAACCAGGTGGTGATCCGGGAAGGGCTGGAGGTGGGGGATCGGCTGGTGGTCCTGGGCCAGCAGCAGGTGGCGAACGGAGATCGCGTGAACGTGGTGGCCGTCCGGGACGGCGGGGAGGGATCGTGACGGATCCGGGGCAGGACGGGAAGGCACCTTCCCCCCAGGGGGACGGCAACGGGGATCCCCGGTTCCAGGGATCCCGGTTCAAGGAGTTCGGGATCACCTCGCTGGCGGTGGGGAACAGGACCGCCGTGCTGGTGCTCCTTGTGATGATCACGGTGGGGGGGCTGGCCTCCTATCTCTCGATCCCCAAGGAGTCGTCGCCGGCCATCGAGATCCCCATGATCGCAGTGAACACCCTGTATCCCGGGGTGTCGCCTTCGGACATGGAGAGCCTGGTCACCCGCCCCATCGAGGAGGAGCTCAACCGCATCGCGGACCTGAAGGAGCTCACCTCCACCTCGGTGGAGGGGTATTCCAGCGTGGTGGCGGAGTTCGAGACCGGGGTGGTGATCGAGGACGCCCTGGCCCGGGTCCGGGAGAAGGTGGACCTGGCCCGGTCGAAGCTCCCGTCCGATGCCGAGGATCCCTCCATCATGGAGTTCGATTTCTCGGAAGTGCCCATCATGCAGGTGAATCTCTCCGGGGAGTATGGGCTGGTGCGCCTGAAGGACATCGGAGAGGAGCTGCAGGACCGGATCGAGCAGATCCCCTCCGTTCTCCGGGTGGATCTCAGGGGAGGGCTGGAGCGGGAGGTGAAGGTCGATGTGGACCTCCCGAAGCTGAAGTTCTACGGGGTCGCCATGAGCGATATCGTGGACGCCATCCGGAATGAGAACGTCAACATTCCCGGGGGCTCCATCGAGGCGGGGACGTTGAACTATCTGGTCCGTGTGGACGGGGAGTTCAGGGATCCGTCCCTCCTGGGGGACATCGTGGTCACCACCAGCGGGGGCCGTCCCATCTACATCCGGGATGTGGCCGACGTGGAGTTCGCCTTCGCGGACCGGGACAGCTACGCCCGGCTGGACGAGGCGCCGGTGATCACCCTGGACGTCATCAAGCGGTCCGGGGACAACATCATCGAGACGGCGGAGGCCGTCCGGAGTGCCGTGGCGGGGATGGAGTCCCTCTTCCCCCCCACCACCGTGGTGAAGATCACCTCCGACCAGTCGGAGGACATCTATGAGATGGTGAGTTCGCTGGAGAACAACATCATCTCCGGGCTGATCCTCATCGTCATGGTGCTCCTCTTCTTCCTGGGGATCCGGAACTCCCTCTTCGTGGCGGTGGCCATCCCCACCTCCATGCTCCTCTCCTTCATGGTGCTGGGGGTGCTGGGGATCACCATGAACATGGTGGTGCTCTTCTCGCTGATCCTGGCGCTCGGGATGCTGGTGGACAACGCCATCGTGGTGGTGGAGAACATCTACCGCTACATGG
>CAYQVI010000398.1:0-2607 GCA_964420725.1 uncultured Gemmatimonadaceae bacterium
AGGATGCGAAGAACGCCATCCTGG
Source organism: uncultured Gemmatimonadaceae bacterium (assembly GCA_964420725.1). Taxonomy (GTDB): domain Bacteria; phylum Gemmatimonadota; class Gemmatimonadetes; order Longimicrobiales; family Gaopeijiaceae; genus CAYQVI01. Next base: position 25 of record CAYQVI010000398.1, read on the forward strand.
CGGTGGAGGGGGTGGAGGAGGCCGACGTGCAACTCACCTTCGATCCCCCCTGGACTCCGGACCGGATCGCCCCCCTCATCCGGGCGTCGCTGGGATTGTAGGGGGTGGGGGCGGCGCCTCCCCCCGGCATCCCCCGGGGCGGGGTGCACCCGCGACCGCGGATCGCCCGCCTGGTCTGCCTCCTCCTTCTGGTTGCGGCGGTCCATCCCGGAGCCGCCCGGGGCCAGGCCCGTGACGCGGACGGTGTCACCCTGGTGGGGCGGGTTGTCGATCAGACCACCGGAGCGGCGCTGGCGGCGGCCTTCGTCAGCGCGCCCGGGTTCGGGCTGGCGACGCTGACGGGAGAGGATGGGGTCTTCACCCTGGGTCCCGTGCCGGAGGGCCCCCTGGTGGTGGGGGTGGAGCGCTTCGGCTATGAGGGGGCCAGCTTCGACGCCCACGCCCGCCCCGGGCTTCCACCCATCCTGGAGCTGGCCCCCCTTCCGGTGGTGGTGGACGGGGTGACGGTGACGGTGGACCGGCTGGCCCGGGCCGAGGAGCGGCTGGAGTCCCGGATGCGCTCGATCCCCTTCCGGGTCCTGACCTTCGACGCCCGGAGTCTGGCCGAGGCCCCTTCGTCGGACCCCCTGGTCTCCCTCTCCAGGGCGGGGGTCCCGGTTTCGGTCTGCCCCTCCGATCTCTCGCCCTACGGCTGCATCTGGCAGCGGGGCGGCTTCGGGCCCGTCCGGGTCTACCTCGACGAGATGCCCCTCTCAGGGGGAGCCGACCACCTCGCCATGATCCCCACCTCGTCGCTGTACCGCATCGAGGTGGTTCCCCGCCTGGGGCAGATCCGGGCCTACACCCGACGGTATGTGGAGTGGATGGCAGCGGGGAACCGGGTCCCCGCCCCCATCCTGTGGTGGTGACCCCGCCGGATCCCGGGTCGCCGGATCCCCTCGGGACTCAGGCCTCCTGATCCGGGGATGCCGCCCCCACCATCCGGGTCCGGACTTCGGCCGCCGCCCCGTCCAGATTCACATGCAGCGTCCGGGTGGGGAAGGCGAACTCCACCTCCAGCTCCTCCATGCGCCGATACAGTTCCAGGTTGATCTGCTGCTGGGCATCCATGTAGGCCAGGTAGTCCGGGACCAGCATGAAGTACACCACCTCGAAGTCCAGGGACGAGTCGCCGAAGGATGCGAAGTGGGCCCGGTCGAAGCGCACCTGCTCCACTCCCTCGATGATCTCCCGGACGATCCCCGGAATCTGGTTCAGCTTTGCATGCCCCGTGTCGTACTGTACCCCGAACCGGAACACCACCCGCCGCTCGTCCATCCGCTTGAAATTCCGGATGCGGGAGTTCAGCAGGTCGGAGTTGGAGAAGACGAGCTGCTCCCCCGACAGCGCCCGGACCCGGGTGGTCTTCAGCCCCACATGCTCCACCGTCCCGGGCATGTCGCCCACGATGATGAAGTCCCCGATCACGAAGGGCTGATCGAAGAGGATGGAGAGGGAGGCGAACAGGTCTCCCAGGATGTTCTGCACCGCCAGCGCGATGGCGATTCCCCCCACCCCCAGCCCCGCCAGCGCCGGCGCGATCTCGAAGCCCAGCATGGCCAGGCCGGTGAGGAGCACCACCGACCAGAGGGCCACCCGCCCCAGGAAGGACATGGCCCCGATGGCCGTGGCCGCTCCGGGATCGTCCGCCGCCACCCTCGCCGCCTGCTGCCGCTCCAGGTACCAGCGGAGGATATCCGCCAGCCAGAACCCCACCTGCAGGAGCACCCCCAGTCGGGCCAGCGTTGCGGCCCGGGCATTCCATCCCCCACCCAGGACCAGCGACGCCACCCAGAGGGCCACCAGGACGTAGACCCAGCTCCGGGTCCGCCCCAGGAGGTCCACCACCAGGTCGTCCACCTCCGTGCGGGTGCGCTCAGCCACAGCCCGGAGACGCCTGGCAAGGAATCCCACCATCAGCCGCAGGAGGGGGAGGACCAGGAGGAAGATCCCCAGCGCCAGGACCCACTGGAGCAGGGTGTTGCCAAGGAAGGTCCGCTCCAGGAAGAGGAGCGCCGGGGGAAGGGTGATGCGGTCGGCCAGGGCGAAGCCCGGGGCGACGATGGTGTCCTGTACGGACTGGAAGATCATCAACCGCCCTCCACCGCCTCCAGGACCCGGGCCAGACGGGCCCGCACATCGCCGGCCACCGGCGCCAGCCCCTCGTTCTCCGCCAGGGAGAGGGCCTCCACCGGATCCATCGCAGAGACAATGCATCCACCCTCGGCTCCCTCGCGCACCACCACATTGCAGGGGAGGAGCAGCCCGATTTCCGGCTCGGCCAGGATGGCCTGATGGGCCAGGGGGGGGTTGCATGCGCCCAGGATCACATGCTGGGGAATATCCACGTCCAGCTTCTTCTTCAACGTGGCGGCGATGTCGATCTCGGAAAGGACCCCGAACCCCTCCTTCGCCAACTCTTCCTTCACCCGGGTGATGGCTTCGGCATGGGAGAGGGGGGTGGAGATGGAGATTCCGTAGGGCGTGGTCTGCTGGACCATGGGCGCGTCTCCTGGACAGGGGGAATGGCGGGGGCGGTGTGTC
>CAYQVI010000399.1:0-2605 GCA_964420725.1 uncultured Gemmatimonadaceae bacterium
CGTACTCCGGGATGGGCTCGGGATCCGCGAGATCGAAGGCCGGAGACTGATCGAACTCAAGTTCGGCCTGTGGAGGGCCCCGAGCGGAGGCCAGCCGGGGAGGCTCATGCGGCAGGTGGAGATGGAGGAGGATGCGCTCCACGGTGGAGGGGAGGGTGATGAAGGAGACGATCCGCATCTGGCCTTGGCAGGCGGGGCACAGGAGAGGGAGGACTTCGTAGATGCGGGCCAGGAGTTGGGCCCAGAGCATGCGGCTGGTTCGTGATGAGGGCGTGGCTACCTGTGCACTGCTCGGTTCTGCCCGGCGGGCGGGGCTGGGGAGAGCGACGAGCCGGTCGGGTTGATGGGGTGCCGGGGGAGGCCCCACGTCTTCGGGGACGTGGTCGGGTACGGGCCGTCCGATCGTGACCACAGTGGACCTGAGGCGCGCGTTGGGGGCGAGGACCCCGTGGTAGCGGTGTCTGTGTATGCGAGGGGGTGGGACGAGGCGAGCCAGGCGCTGTAGCAGCTGGTCAGTGACTCACCTCGGCACCCGCTCCTGCAGCTGACGCAACCGAGGCGGCGATGCTACCGGAATTTCATGCGGAGCGGAGGCATCGACGATCATGTCGGAGCACATCCATCACGCCGACCTGGTGTAAATATCGTCCAGGTCCCAGAGATACACCTCATCGCGAGAGGCCAGCGCCGCCTGCCGGAACCGCTTGCTGAAACCCCCGGATGCCACGTACAGAAGTGGTGAGGTAGACTTGCGAGCTTCGTGAGCCCACCCCACGCCTGCCTGAGCGAGACGATCGATCATCGAGAGATGTTCGGTGTGAACGCTTACATCCACCTCATCGCGGTTCCATTTGATCGCTCCGGTCAAGACTCGACCATCCATGAGCAAAGAGGCGATGTCGATCTCGAGAGGTCGGCGGTTTCGATCCAGGCCTTCCCAGCGGCCCCACTCCTTGACGAGCGGCAGTCCCAGGCTCGACTGGAGGCGAAAATATCCCTCTTCGACCACGCTCTCGAACACCAGCCCCATATAGCCATCGAGATTCGGCTCGACGTGCGCTTTCCACACTGCATCGGGATCTTGAGTCGCAAGAGCGCTTTCCAGCGGGGCTACGAAATCATAGTAGAAGCGAAAAGCGGGGTCAGCGACTCGATAGCGGTACGCCTCCTTCGCCTTGGCGCCGAGGTTCCGGCTCGCTGTGACATAGTCGAGGCTGATGAGACGATTGAGTTTCTCGCGCAATGTGTTATCCGCACTCATCCCGGTCCCTTGCGCGATCTCGTTCAATTCCGTTCTTCCGCGTCCGATGGCCCTCAGAATGGCGATGTACTTGGGTATGTCTCGCAGCCCCTGTTCCTGAAGAAGCGCTGTCTGGACCAATTCTCGTACTTCGCCGTCCGGTCGGAGGAGGAGCTCCGATGCGTTCTCAGCGATTGTTCGGTCCGGGTCGACTGCCGCCAGGTATCGAGGTGTTCCCCCGAACAGCCCATACGCATAAGCTCGATCCCTTCGGCTCTCAAACCCGGCCAACTCACCCGCATACCAGTAGTTGAAGGGTCGCAGCTGACACTGCCAGGCGAACCGCCCGTAAAGCGGAGAGCCGCCATCATTCAATCTCTCCAAGGTCCGCACCGCGGATCCAGCGAGTACCAGTACCAGTGGCCGCGCGGGTCGGCGTAACTCCCAGGCTGCGTTGAGCTCGGATGCGACCGCGTCGATGTCCTCCGTACTTTCCCCCAGATACTGGAACTCGTCGATGGTCAGTACCAGTGGCTCTGGCGATGCATGGTCGAGGAGAAGCCGGAATACGGTTCGCCACGTAGGATAGTCCTCGGCGTGAATCGACTCCCCCGACCACTCTGCGAACGCCGCAAGAAGTGCCTTGCGGTTCTGCTCGGGGGTTGTCTCGGACGCTGTGAAGTAGAATGAGCGGGGCTCCTTCCAGGCGCGGCCGAGCAGGTGCGTCTTGCCTACTCGGCGACGCCCGTACATGAGGACCAGTTGCGGCTGTCCCTTCTGGATGAGTCCGTGGAGCCGATCCAGTTCCTGGGTGCGATTGACGATGACGTCGGGATCACGAACCATGGAGCCCTTCGTAGAAAAGGCGGGGATGGCGCTACATCTCCCTCGCGATGTAGTTCTATCACGACCTAAGTAGGTCACGATATCAATATGCATCGTGGTCGTGCCCGGGTCAACCGGGAAGGACCGCTCTACACAAATGGGCAGGGAACCCGGGGCAAGCAGGCCCCGAGAGAGCTCACCCCAGGCGTTGCCGCAGGTCTGATTTCTCGACACGTGCCCGCTCACGTTGCGTATTCCGACGGAAGTGGCCCCCTGATTCCAAACGAAGTGGCCCACCCATTCCAAACGAAGTGGCCCAGGGATTCCGAGGGAATTGGCCCACCCATTCCAAGAGAAGTGGCCCACCCCGGGGGAGGAGTTGGCGACGCTGGATAACCGATCCCTGAAGCCGTCACTTGGGCACCTTGCATCCCCCGAGAGCAAGGAGGCCCGGTGCCGGCCAAGAGGTTGTCCATGCGTCAGATTCGAGAGGTGCTCCGCGAAGCGCTGCGGGAAGGAGATGGCCCCGAGCTGCGCGTC
>CAYQVI010000400.1:0-2598 GCA_964420725.1 uncultured Gemmatimonadaceae bacterium
CCGGTAGGGCCCAGCAAAGGAGAACCATCATGCTTCCCAGGAACCGCCCACCCACGCATCCGGGTGAGATGCTGCTCGAGGAGTTCCTCAAGCCCCTGGGGATGACCCAGACCGAGCTCGCTCAGCGGATTCGCGTCTCGTTTCCCCGGATCAACGAGATCGTCAACGGCAAGCGGGGGATCACCCCCGATACCGCCCTCCGGCTCTCGCGCCTCTTCGGTACGACGCCCGAGTTCTGGCTCAACGGTCAGCGGAACTGGGACCTCTGGCATGCGCTCCGTTCGGGGACCGCCGAGGACCTGAAGACCATCGAGCCGGTGGGGGCCTGACGGGCGACAGGTGTGGCACCGCCCCCCTCGGCGCCTCGGCCCCGCGATGGGGTTCACAACCTCGGTACCACCTCCGCATCTTCGTAGGCAGGGCGGCTCACTACCTCAGCAACTCGTACACCTGCAAGACCTCCACCCCCAGGTGGTCCCGGGAGACTCCCACCAGGTAGTCCTCCCCCACCTCCAGGAGTTCCAGCGGGGGCACGGAGACCTCCCCAAGCCAGACCCTCTGAGGGTCCAGGATGGTGTACCGGTCCGGTCCGTCGGACGGAATCAGGCTCCGGGGATGACGGACCCAGAGGTGCCCGAGAGCGTCCACGACGAGACGGTCGTACGGCGGGCGGTGAGCGGGGATGGGCACATCACCCAGGACGGTCCGGATTCCCGGCCCGATCATGCGCTCCATTACCCTGGCACGCTCGGCCCGCCAGACAGCCACCTCCTCGGGAGCCACGGGCACCGACTCGCCGGCCCATCGGGTCTTCGTCTCCCTGCCGTCACGGAAACACGAGATCGACCAGCCCACCTGATCGCCAAGGCAGACCGCGCCGTCCGGGCCCATGGCCACCGATGCCACCTGGCCCGGGCTCTGGGGCGGAAACAGCGGCACGGCGCCCATCGGTCCCACGGCATCCACAAGCACCTGCTCCGCTCCGGCCACGAGGACGAGCGTGTCCCACTGCGCCCGAAGGGTCGGGTGACCCAGGAAGTAGGCCACGGTGGGTCGGAAGGCCTCACCCCGGGGGGTGTCCGGTGGGGTCCACGGGTTGGTGGCGGCCAGGAGAGATCCATCGGGGAGGACTCGGACCATCCCGAGGAGGAAGCCGGGCGTCAGGGTGGCCAACAGGGGGCTCCGGTCCACCCGTTCATCCGACAGCAGGGTGCCGTTCCGAAGACGGTGTTGGAGACGCCATTCCCGGGCGTCCCAGATCCGGAGGGTGTCGCCCCCGAGCCAATCCACCTGCCAGGGGGCCTGGACCTCCCCCGGTCCGTCTCCCTGCCGGGCGAGAATCGCCTCGAGGCGTCCATCCGCGCCGTAGAGCCGCACCTCCGAAGTTCCACCGTTCACGATGGCCACCGCCCCGTCCGGCCCCCGGGCGACATCCCGGACCTGGAAGAGCTGCTGTTCGGCATCCCCCTCCCTCGTGCCGATGGAGAGGATCGGAGTGTTGGAAATGCGCCACCCAGGCAAGTCCTCATCCGCCCAGGCGGCTCTGCGGCTGGTCACGAGGCGGACGCCGGCGCTGTCGGAGGTGATGGAGGCGGCCTGTTGGGGTGGAGCCGGCTCGCAGGCGACGGATCCGAGCGTGAGGACGGCTCCGAAGAGAAGGCGAGGGAACGTCGACGCGGACACGGCGTGGGTCGGCACGGTCGATCCTTGCAGGGCGTGTGGGATGGGAGCCGGGACGCTCTACCGCCCTGGTTGCTCCTGGACCTCGATGCTCCCGCCTGCCTCGGAGGTGTACGTGGACACGCGGTCCCGGGTCCAGCCGAAGACCCGTCCCGGGGCCGGCCGGCGCGTGCGCTCCACCCCGGTTTCGGGATCGATGACCCGCCGCTGGAAGACGATCGTCCGCTCTCGGTTCCGGAAGCGGTGCTCCTCCACGGTCACCACCAGGTTGCCATCCGGATCCATGGTGACGGCGCCGCTCACATGGAGGTGCCCGCTCATCGGGTCCGGGTGGGGGATGTAGAACACGCAGCAACGGCCGTCCCTGAGCCGAAACCCCTGAGGCTGGAAGTCTGGAAGGGTGAACCGACGCACCTCCCGTCCCCCCAGGTCGAAGACCCGCACGAGGGGGAAGTAGCTCGTCACGACGTAGATCTCTTCCCGTCGCGGGTCGCAGTGCATGATCCCGTAGTTGTGGAACTCGTCCAGCTCCCCAAAGACCGCGGCCTCGGAACTCGATGGCTTCTCCCTGCTCCCGAACTGGGCCGTCTGCCGCCCGCTCCCATCCAGTTCCCGGATGATCGGTTCGCTCGAGGTGTGATCCAACCCAAGCAGGACAAAGCGGCGATCCCCGATGAGGCAGATGTCCGCAGGCTGGAAGTGGAGGTCCCTGAGCGAGACCAGCGGGTAGGGGGCGGACCTGGTATCGAAGACCAGTAGCCTCCGCGCGCCTGCTTCCACCACATGCAATAGCCCCTTGGAGTCGATGGCCATGGCCACCGGGTCCTGAAACCGGATGTCCCTCTCCGGATCTCCGCGCAGAGTCGTCAGGGGGCGGCCGTCCGGATGGAAGACCGTGATGGCCGCCATCCCTCCGTC
>CAYQVI010000401.1:0-2579 GCA_964420725.1 uncultured Gemmatimonadaceae bacterium
CTCCTGGGGGACCGGATCCGGATGAACGCCATCCACAACCCCCGGGTCTTCATGCGCTCCCTGGCCACCCGGGGGGCGAACCTCTCCCTGGCCCCGGGGATCGACGACGTGGTGGCCATCCTGAAGGTGGCGGGCTTCGACCTGGTGATCCTGGAGACCTCGGGGATCGGGCAGTCGGACACGGGGATCGTGGACCGCTCCGACGTGTCGCTCTACGTGATGACCCCGGAGTACGGCGCCGCGTCGCAGCTGGAAAAGATCGACATGCTGGACTTCGCCGACGTGGTGGCGCTGAACAAGTTCGACAAGCGGGGCGCCCTGGATGCGCTGCGGGACGTGCGGAAGCAGGTGCAGCGGAACCGGAAGCTCTTCCAGACGCCGGTGGACGAGATGCCGGTGGTGGGGAGCATCGCGTCCCAGTTCAACGACCCGGGGACCCACCGGCTGTACCGGATGGTGATGGACCGGATCGACGGGGTCACGGAAAAGCCCTGGCACTCCACCTTCGGCATCGATGCCGAGGAGTCGGAGAAGATCGACATCATCCCCCCGGACCGGAACCGCTACCTGGCGGAGATCGCCCGCACGGTGCGGGATTTCAACCGGACGGTGGAGGAGCAGGGCCGCGCCGCCCACCAACTGCAGGCGGTGACGGAAGCCGCCGCCCTGGTGGAGGACGAGGTGCCGGCGCTGGAGGCGCAGCGGGAGCGGCTGAAGGAGGAGCTGGCCCCGGAGAGCCACCGGATCCTGGAGGGGTGGCCCGGGAAGAAGGAGGGGTATTCCGGCGACGAGTTCGTGTACCAGGTCCGGGGGAAGGACGTGAAGGTGCCGCTCCGCACCGAGTCCCTCTCCCACCAGTCCATTCCCCGGGTGGCGCTGCCGCCGCTCCGGGACTGGGGTGACATCCTGCGCTGGAGCTACCAGGAGAACGTCCCCGGGGAGTTTCCCTACACCGCCGGGGTCTTCCCCTTCAAGCGGGAGGGGGAGGACCCCACCCGGATGTTCGCCGGCGAGGGGGGACCGGAGCGCACCAACCGGCGCTTCCACTACCTCTCCGAGGGGCTTCCGGCGGCCCGCCTCTCCACCGCCTTCGACTCGGTGACGCTCTACGGGAACGACCCGGCGGTGCGCCCGGACATCTACGGGAAGATCGGGAACTCAGGCGTCTCGGTGTGCTGCCTGGACGACGCCAAGAAGCTGTACTCCGGCTTCGACCTGGCGGCGGCCACCACGTCCGTCTCCATGACCATCAACGGCCCGGCTCCCATGGTCACCGGCTTCTTCATGAACGCCGCCATCGATCAGCAGTGCGAGGTCTGGATCCGGGAGAACGGGCTCCTGGACGAGGTCAATGCGAAGATCGACGCCCATTTCGGGAAGCTGGGGGTGGAGCGCCCCCGCTACCTGGGTGAACTCCCCCGGGGGCACAACGGGCTGGGGCTGCTGCTGCTGGGGGTCACCGGCGACATGGTGCTCCCGGCGGACGTCTACGAACGGATCCGGGCGGAGACCCTGTCCCGGGTCCGGGGCACCGTGCAGGCCGACATCCTCAAGGAGGACCAGGCCCAGAACACCTGCATCTTCTCCACCGAGTTCTCCCTGAAGCTCATGGGGGACATGCAGGAGCACTTCACCCGGAACGACGTCCGGAACTTCTACTCGGTGTCCATCTCCGGATACCACATTGCCGAGGCCGGAGCCACCCCCATCACCCAGTTGGCCTTCACCCTGGCCAACGGCTTCACCTACGTGGAGTACTACCTCTCCCGGGGCCTCCCGGTGGACGGCTTCGCTCCCAACCTCTCCTTCTTCTTCTCCAACGGGCTGGATCCGGAGTACGCCGTCATCGGCCGGGTGGCCCGGCGGATCTGGGCCAAGGCCATGAAGCTGCGCTACGGCGCCGGCCCCCGGTCGCAGATGCTCAAGTACCATGTGCAGACCAGCGGCCGCTCGCTGCACGCGCAGGAGATCGCCTTCAACGACATCCGCACCACGCTGCAGGCGCTCTACGCCATCTTCGACAACTGTAACTCGCTGCACACCAACGCCTACGACGAGGCCATCACCACGCCCACCGAGGAGAGCGTGCGGCGGGCCATGGCGATCCAGCTCATCATCAACCGGGAGTTCGGGCTGGCGAAGAACCAGAATCCGCTCCAGGGCTCGTACATCGTCGAGGCGCTGACCGAGATGGTGGAGGAGGCGGTGCTGCTGGAGTTCGACCGGATCAGCGAGCGGGGGGGCGTGCTGGGGGCCATGGAGACCATGTACCAGCGGGGGAAGATCCAGGAGGAGTCGCTCCACTACGAGCAGCTCAAGCACACCGGCGAATTCCCCGTCATCGGCGTGAACACCTTCCTGTCGTCGGAGGGCTCCCCCACGGTGCTCCCCGGCGAGGTGATCCGCTCCACCGACGAGGAGAAGCAGCTCCAGATCGGCACCGCGGCGGCCGTGCAGGAGCGGAACCGCACCCGGAGCGGCGCGGCGCTATCTCGCCTGCAGGAGGTGGCGCTCCACAACGGGAACGTCTTCGAGGAGCTCATGGAAACCACCAAGGTCTGCACCCTGGGGCAGATCGG
>CAYQVI010000402.1:0-2549 GCA_964420725.1 uncultured Gemmatimonadaceae bacterium
TGGCCCGGCACCGGGGCGCGGAGCCGCCCCCCCACTCGTCGGTGAAGAGGATCTTCGTGGCGTCGTTGTTGAAGGTGGCCGAGTGCCAGTAGGCGAAGTTGGGGTCGATGACCTCGTGGACCCGCTTCGGATTCACCGGGTCGGTGATGTCCAGGAGGATCCCGTTGCCGGCGCAGGCGCCGGCGGCCAGCCCCACGGCCGGGTACGAGGTGATGTCATGGCACTGGTTCGTCCGGCGGGACTCCTGCGTCCCCGGACCATGATCGCCCCCGCCCCAGAGGCCGGCGATGGCACCGGTCTCCGCATCGGCGAAGATCCGGGGCATGTTCACCACTTCCGCCCGCTCGGGGTTGGCCAGCGGCACCCGCACCACCTCGATCCGGAAGAGTGCGGTGTCCTCATCCTCCTCGGGCTCCCCTGCGGAACACCCCGGGAGCTCGTCGGCGGGGCGCACACCCCCCGTGCCCTGGATGTAGATGTAGACGTGGTCGGGATCGGTGGGGTCCTCCACCAGCGTGTGGGTGTGGGAACCCCGGCAGGACTGCACCGCAGCCACCTGCCGGGGGTTCTGCAAGTCGGACATGTCGAAGATCCGCACCCCCAGCATCCGGACGTCGCTCACGGTCTCCTGCACCCCCTGCACACCGCAGTCCAGGCGACCCCGATTCTCCTGCGCAGACATCACCACCAGCCTGCCGTAGACCGAGATGTCACCCTGCCCACCGGGGCAGACCACCGCCACCTCCAGCCGCGGATTCGCCGGGTCGGAGATGTCGTAGACCTTGAAGCCGTGGTAGTTGCCCTGGAAGAGCCGGTTCCCCTGGAAGGCCACGTCGGTGTTGCTGAAGCGACCGTCCCCGGGGGTGTCCGGATTCCGGAAGTCGTCGGGGCGGGAGAGGCTGGAGATCAGGTTCAGGTTCCAGCTCGCCTCTTCCGCGTCCATCCACCCTGCGGCCAGCCCGGGGCGGGGATCATTGGGATCCCAGGTCATGCGGGGTTCCTCGGACTGCATCTGTCCCTGGACTGCTCCCATGGGGAGGGCCAGGGCCAGCATCAGCGGAGTGGCCCACCACAGGGAGGACCGGGGGCGGGGGAGGAACGGAACAGGGGATCTCTTCATCGTAGGGCTCTCCGGATACTGTCCTGGTTGATCGTGGATGTGCTTCGGAACGACCATGGCGCGTGGCACCTGCCGCGCCTGATGGCCTCAGGGGAGCGTCTGCAGGATCTCGAGCATGCGACGGATCTCGATGTCCTGGTCGGCATCCACCTCGCTGGCAAACTGGTAGACCACCGACTCCTGGGCGGCCCCCGGGGAATTGTACAGGTCCCGGACCATCACCAGCGCACCCCGATGGTGCTGGATCATGAGCTCCAGGAAGAGGCGGTCGAACGCCACCCCCCGTGCGGCTTCCAGTTGGGCCAACTGCTCGGGGGAGAGCATGCCCGGCATGCCCGGGCCGTGGCTTCCATGATCCATCGCGGCGTGGTCGGTGGCGCCATGGCCTGCGGCTGAGTGCCCGGCGGCTCCGTGTCCAGTTGCCCCGTGCCCCGCCCCATGCTCCATCGCGCCGGTGTCCCCCACCCGGCGCCAGGCGGGGACCTCCAGCCCCCGGTCCTGGAGCCACCGCTCCATGATGGCGATCTCGTCCGTCTGGGAGATCTCCATGCGGAGCCCCATCTGGCGGATGGCGGTGGAGGTGGTGCGGTCGGGGATGAGGGCCGTCATCTCCAGCGCCTGGGCGTGGTGGTGGATCATCCCCTGCATGAAGGCCACATCGGCGTCGGTATACGCGCTCCCCTCGAGCTCCTCCAGGGAGGTGCCCTGGAAGATGCGGGAGGCCTCCCCCGGGGCTCCGGCCTGGACGATCCTGGGGGCGTCACCCGGTGCGGGTGTCGGGGATGAGGGGGCCGGGGCGGAGCCTCCGCCGCACGCGCCGGCGACCAGGAGGGCGAGACCGGCAGTCAGGGCAGCCCCGGCGCGGCCGGGGAGCCGGAGGCGGCTGCGGACCCGGATGGTCCGATGCATACCTGAAGTCACGTACAGACTCCTTACCCAGTGGCGAACGGTTCCCACTGGAAGAAATACCCCGGATCCGCCCAGGGATCCACCCCGAGGCGAGAGGAGTGTCCCAGGGCGGCGGGATCCCGGGCGATTCCGTATCTTCCCACCGATGAAGGGTCCCCCCCGGCCTCCTCCGGTGGGAGGACCGTGTCCCGGATCCCCCCTGCCGATCCCACGGGGCCGGGGTGGCGGGGAGGATCCCTCCGGGTTTCCAGAGGCTGGAGAGCGAGTCATGACGCCAGGATCAGAGGGGACGGGTCCGCTGGGCAGGGAAGGGAATCGGGGCCCGGGTCCGGGCTACCGCCTGGCCCAGCTTGCTGCGGTGGGCTCCATCCTGGGAGGGGCGTTCGACCTCTCCGTCCGGGGGCTGATGCCCCATCACGAGGCCTTCCTGGGGGTGCCCGCCGGGGGCGCACCGGAGGCCACCGGGGCGCTGGTGGTGCTGGTGCTGAACACCCTGGGGGTGGCGCTGGTGGCGGTGGGG
>CAYQVI010000403.1:0-2537 GCA_964420725.1 uncultured Gemmatimonadaceae bacterium
GGGGCGGGTCAGCGGCATCGGGCTGGCGACGGGGGGGGACCTGCACCTCGACGTGGGGGCGGGGGCACAGCGGGGCGACCGGATCCTGGGGCCCACACTGGACGCCCTGGATCTGGAGCGCGCCACCGTGGGGGGGTCGCTGTATCTGCAGCACGCCCGGGTGGGGAGCCGGGGGGGACCCCCTCTTCCCCTGGACCTGTGGAACGTGTCGGTGTCCGGGAATCTGGGGATCAGCCACTGCCGGATCCGGGGTGACGTCCGCCTCATCGGCGCCCGGGTGGGTCGATCGCTGATCATGAAGGGAAGCCACCTGTCCGGGGCGCTGGAGGCGGCGGGGCTCCAGGTGCCCTCCCCCGGACGACTGGAGCTGGATGGCTCCGTCGTGGGATCCAGGGTGTTGCTCCGCCAGGCGGATGTGGGAGGCAAGCTCCATCTCCGGGACGTGCAGATCCGGGGGGCTCGCTGGGACGACGAGGTGGGGCTGACCCTGTCCCGGTCCCGGGTGGAAGGCGAGCTGGAGGTGGAGGGGGTGCGGCTCAGCAACGCCGAGCGGGAGATCGCGCTCCGGGCGCTGGACGGGATCGTGCGGTTCCGGAAGACCCGGCTGGCCTGCTACCCGGGGTGGTGGCTGGTGGAGGCGCTTCTCCAGGTGCCCCTGGCGGAGAGCGAGGAGGCCCTGGGAGACGACTGCCTGCTGCCGGGCACCGTCGGCTTTCTCGTTCCCGACCACCGGCATCACCGGGAAAGGCCCGTCCTTCTCGGGGGCAACTCCAACGCCATCCACGACTTCAACCGGGACGGGTGGCTGCGCCTGGACCATCGCTGGGACTCGGCACTGGACTACCTCCGCTTCTTCCCCACCTACGTGTCCGGTGGGGGTGCGTCATCCTTCCGGATCGTGGAGCCCGGGGACCCGGTCCTGGACCAGGTCACGGTCCCCGATGGGATGGTGATTCCCGAAGGCGTGAGGCTGGAACCGCCCCGGGTGGAGCGCCGGGGGCACAGCCACTTCGGGCGCGCCGCGGTGGCCTACGACGACGCCATCTTCATGGCGGACTTCCAGATCGACCCCGACGGGTCGTTCACCATGCTGGACGACACCCCCATGGGCATCACCGGCGAGGGGGAGCGGGAGCGGATGGTCCCCCCCTTCCGGCTCACCCGGCGTCGGGATGAGGCCTTTCCCCCCACAGTGCGGGGAATTTCCCGGTGGGGAGAATACCGGTGGGACACGGTCCGTCCGGATTCCCCCGAAGGGAGGTGTCTGCAGGGAGGACTCCGGCGTGCGCTGGCGAACTTCGTTCCCGAGGTCCATCTGGAGAACGCCAGGATCCACAAGATCCAGGACCAGGACGGCCGGGGGTGGGGCGGTGGTGTGAAGCTCCTGTTGGACGGGCTCACCTACGAACGGGTCCCCCGGGGCGGCGAGGACGAGCTGCCCCCCCCCGGCCAGGAGGACGCAGCAGCCCGGGCGAGCCCCACCGACCGCATCGTCTCCCGGGAGGAGGAGCTGGAGCGCTGGGCGGGGGTGCTGGCACGGTGGACCGCCAACGCTGGAGCGAGGGCCGGCATCGGGACAGCGACCGATACGGGCGGGGTGGGGGGACGCGCCGAGACCGCCGACGCCTCGCCGAAGGCCCTTCGGTTCCGTCCCCTCCCCTGGCTGGAGCCGTGGGTCCTGGTAGAGCTTCCCCTGCCCCACCCCCGCATCGCCCGGGGGCGCCTGGCCCGGGAGGGGCTGGCCGACACCTTCACCCTCCCCTTCCTGTGGCGGGACCTGGAGCCCGGACAGGCAAGGCGCCCGGTGGTCCTCCTGCAGGGTGTGCGGGGTCGGGAGCTCCGGACCTTCGAGGGTCCACTGCGCCCCACCATCGAGGGCCCCGAGGCGATGGAGGCCTGGGCCCGGTTCCTGGCGGAGTATGCGGCCCCCGGTCCGTTCCGGCTGGACCGGCCGTCCGCCGGGGAGAACCCAGCGGAGTCCACCGGGGAATGGACCTCGGTGCCCTCCCACCACCCCTGGTCCATGCGGGTGTGTCAGGATCTGCTCCGCTTCCTGGACGAGTTGGCGGCCCCGCCAAGGCTGGATCCCCTGGGCCTCCGGGAGGCGGTACCGGCCCCCGCCACCGAGGGTGTCGCCGGCGGCGCCCTGGAGTGCATGGGCTGGCGGCAGCGGTGGACGGCCCGGGCCCGGGCCCGGGCGATGGACGCCTGGAGGGCGTCGGGGATCACCGACTCCTGGGACCCGGTCCGGGTGGAGCGCCGCCTGCGATGGCTCCAGCTCCAGTTCCCCGGTGGAGAGCCCAACCGGCAGAGCTTCCGCCCACAGCCCTTCGAGGCCGCCGCTGCGGCCTTCCGCTCCGAGGGAGAGACCGAGGAGGCCCGGAGGATCCTGAGCTACAAACTCCAGACGAAGCTCTGGCTGGAACGCCGCCTGGCCTACCGGATCCTGGGCCGCCTCAACTACTGGTTCTTCGATTTCGGGCTGAGCTGGGGACGGGCGCTGGCCACCGTGACCCTCCTCTGGGTGGTGGGGTGGG
>CAYQVI010000404.1:0-2484 GCA_964420725.1 uncultured Gemmatimonadaceae bacterium
AGGAGCTCGGGCGGGTCACCGGTCAGGTGACCGCCCGCTCCATGCAGCCCCTCGGAGAGGTACAGGTCTACCTGCAGGGTACGTCCCAGGGGACCCTGACCGGCGCCAATGGCCGGTTCCTCATCCCCAATGTGGCTGCCGGCACCTACACCATCCGGGTGGACCGGATCGGGTATGAGTCGCAGACCCAGGAGATCACCGTCACGGCCGGTTCCGTGACCACGGTGGACTTCACCCTGGCGGATCAGGCCCTCGGTCTGGACGAGATCGTCGTCACCGGGACCGCCGGTGCCGCCCGCCGTCGGGAAGTGGGGAACTCCATCTCCCAGATCAACGTGGCCGACATCGCCGCGCCTCCGGCCAACGTGGACCAGCTCCTCCAGTCCAAGGCCCCGGGCCTCACGGTGACCCAGGGGAATGGCTCGGTGGGTGGTGGTGCACAGATCCGCCTCCGGGGGGCTGTGTCGGTGTCCCAGTCCAACCAGCCCATCGTCTACATCGACGGTGTGCGGGTGCGGTCCGAGGCCTTCGCCCGGAACCAGCAGGCGTCCTTCGGTGCAGGCCGTGGACCGAACGTCACCGCCTCTCCCCTGAACGACATCAACCCGTCCGACATCGACCGGATCGAGGTCATCAAGGGGTCCGCCGCTTCCACCTTGTACGGGACGGAAGCCGCCGCCGGCGTCATCCAGATCTTCACCAAGCGGGGCCAGTCGGGTGCCGCCCGGTGGACGATGCAGGTGGACCAGGGCTTCTCGAAGCTCCTCCCCTTCGCCCCTGACGTGGACGTCCGGCCGCCGAACGATCCGCAGCGGACCTGCCAGAGCTCGGACCCCCTCTGCTTCGAGGGTGGTGCGAACTACTCGTACGAGTTCATGAACATGCAGCCGTACCTCCGGAACGGGCACCGTCAGAAGTACGCCCTCTCCGTGGCCGGTGGTGGTCAGTCGCTGCAGTACTTCGTCTCCGGGCAGTTCGACAGCAACGAGGGTGTGCTCCCCCTCGACCTGGAGGACAAGGTGGGTCTGCGGGGGAACTTCACCTTCACCCCGCTGCCCAACGTCAATGTGCAGCTCAACTCCGCATACAACCGGACGGACATCACCGGGACCCCCGCCGGAAACAACGCCCAGGGGCTGACCCTGAATGCGTTCCGTCGGGAGCGGAACTACTTCTCCGAAGGGAACCCCGATTCCATCCGGAAGGTGCTGGATCAGGACCTGACCACCCGGATCGACCGGTTCGTCATCGGGTCCACCATCAACTTCGACCCCACCCAGGCCTTCACCAACCGGCTGACGGTGGGGTATGACCAGGCCATCCAGGACAACCGGAACCTCCGGCGCTTCGGGTACTTCCAGGCGCCCGGCGGCATCCTGTACACGGGTGCCCACAGCTTCGAGACCCTCACGCTGGACTACGTGGGGAGCTACCGTCTGTCGCTGAGCGAGGATCTGGCCACCACCCTGTCGGTGGGTGGACAGAGCATCACCTCCACCACCCGGGCGGTGCGGGGCGAGGGGCAGAACTTCGCCGGACCCGGTGAGCCCACGCTGGACGGGGCCACCACGCAGCTCACCTACGAGGATCGCCTGCGGCAGGTCAACGCCGGCTTCTTCGGACAGGCGCTCTTCGCCTTCAAGGACCGGTACTTCATCACCGCCGGGATCCGGGTGGACGGAAACAGCGCCTTCGGGCAGGACCTGGGTCTCCAGTCCTATCCGAAGATCTCGGGATCCTACGTGATCTCCGAGGAGCCCTTCTGGAACGAGTCGCTGGGTTCCCTGAAGCTCCGGGCCGCCTTCGGTGAGTCCGGCCGTGCGCCGGGAAGCTTCGACGCCATCCGCACCTGGAACGCCGTGGGCTACGGCGGGCTGCCGGGCTTCACCCCCCGGAACCTGGGGAACCCGGAGCTGGGCCCCGAGCGGACCGCCGAGACCGAGGTCGGGTTTGACTGGGCCGGCTTCGACAACCGGGTCACCGCCGACTTCACGTTCTACCAGCAGGTGACGACGGACGCCCTCTTCTCGGTGCGGAATGCACCTTCGCTGGGCTTCACCGCGTCGCAGCAGGAGAACGTCGGTGAGATCAAGAACTCGGGAATGGAGCTGAACCTCAACTTCGGGATCCTGGACCGGGAGACCTGGGGCTTCGACGTCGGCGCCAACGTGTACACCAACGAGTCCGAGGTGGTCTCGCTGGGTGGGTCCCCCGCCTTCGCAGCGGGTGGTGGTTGGGTGGAAGAGGGTCTGCCCGTCATGGCGGCGCGGGGCACAAAGTTCCGGAACGGGGACCGGCCCTGGACGGATGCGAACGGCAACAACACCGGAACCGCAACGCGCTGCTTCGAGGGGATCGACCCGAACCGGGCCTGCTTCGAGGATCTCACCCCCTTCGGGCCGCAGCAGCCCACCCTGGTGGTGGGTGTCAGCCCCACGCTCCGCATGCCCTACGGGCTGGAGCTTTCTGCCCGGGGCGAGTATC
>CAYQVI010000405.1:0-2472 GCA_964420725.1 uncultured Gemmatimonadaceae bacterium
TAGCGTGCCTGCTTTGGGAGCAGGAGGTCCCGGGTTCGAATCCCGGCGCCCCGATGGAGGAACGATGGACGGCAGGGAACGGGGGTCAATGGTACATCGCGGATGGGAATGGATGCCGGGTGGTCGAGGGGTGGTTCCTGCCCTGGTCCTCTTGGTGGGGTTGGGCGGCTGCCAGACCCTCGGGCTGGAAACGGGTGGCGGCGAAACGCCTCGCCGTGCCTCCCTGGTGGGGGGTGAGTACCGGGGTTACCTCTGGGTGGAAGGGGATCCCGTATCCGGCTCCCTCACCCTCACCCCCAGGGGATCAAGGGTATCGGCCCGCCTTGCCTCCGAGGCCGGAGTCAGCGGATCCGGTGAGGGGACGCTGGCGGGGGAGGAGTTGGTTCTCCGGATTCCCTACCGGACGACCTGCGACGGAACCATCGTCCTCGAAGGTGACGTGTCGTCCGACGGCATCCGATTCGTGGGGACCTTCACTGCGGACGACTGCACAGGGAGTACCGCGGGGCGGTTCGATTTCAGGCTGCCCTGACGCGTTGACCCCCTCCCCTGGGCGGGTTATCCTCGAGCTGTCCCCCCGGGGGATCAAGCGCCCGTAGCTCAGCTGGATAGAGCATCGGCCTTCTAAGCCGAGGGTCCCAGGTTCGAGTCCTGGCGGGCGCGTCGTACCTCCCCCTTCCTGCCCCGGCCGGGTTCCCCATTCGGCCCGCTTCCTCACCCGGACTCTCTCCCTCCGATTCCCCCCCTCCCGCCACCGGCCATGGCCTCGGAAAGGGCCACCACCGAAAGCGGGGCGCACCCCTCCGCCTTGTTGTTCACGATGACGAAGGTGGGCCTCCCGGCCTCCACCCCCGCCCTGGCGAGATCCACCAGGAGCGCGCGATGGGCGGGATCCGGCTCCTGCAGGGATCGGAAGGGGGCGAAGGCGTCCCGGGCCTCCTCGTAGCGGGAGCCCGGGGGGAGCAGCCAGCGAACCATGGTCACCGGAAAGTCCCCCGGGGGGATGACCCGGAACTGCCGGCTCAGAGGAGGGGCCGCAGGATGGATCGCGAAGCCTGGCACGGCCCCGGCGTCCGAGAGCACCCTCCGGAACGTGTCCCCCCAGAGCATGGGGTCCCGGACCTCCACGGCGTACGAAGGTCCCCGGGGGAGCTGGCGGAGAAAGGAGCCCAGTCGGTCCAGGAAGCCCTCTCCCCGCGAGGGCGAGCGGATCCCCATGGGGGGGAACTGGAAGAGAAGGACTCCCCCCCGGTCCCCCAGCTCCTCCATGAAGGGGGCCACAGCCAGCATGGTGGCCGCCTCCGGGTCCAGGAAGTCAGGGTTGGCCGCTCGAGGCGCGCCCCGGAGGACGGGGCCGGTCACCCGCACCGGGGCCTTCAGAACGAAGCGGAAGTCCGGGGGGACCTGGGCGGCCATCTCCCTCAGCGTCTCCCGGGGTACGGGTCTGTAGTAGCCCCGATCCACACCCACCGTGCGGAACAGGGGGTGTGCCCCGTAGGCCGCGAGCCCCTCCGAGGCCAGGACCCCGGGTCGGAACGGGCCGTCGTAGACCAGCCCCTCCCAGCCGGGGAAACTCCAGGAGGAGGTCCCCATCCGCACACCTGCGGGAAAGGGAGGGGAGCCGGCTACCGCTCCGCCCCTTGCCACCCCCACTCCCCCCCCACCCGGCGGGTCCTGGCTGGCGAACAACTCCACTTGCACGGCATCCCCTCCTCCCCACGATGGATCGGCACGGAAGAATCCCTCCCTCCCCCGGGCGGCGGGGGGCGCCCCCCACCTTACCCCATCACCCGAGGCACCCTCGTTCCTTCCTGGCTCAGCACCCCCGTACGAAGGGGAGGGTCCCGACGGAACCGCACAGGGCCCCGGGCCATCCGTGGGACAACGCCCCCGACGGAGCATTCTCCAGCCCCCCCGCCCAGGGGACTTTACAGGGTGCTGCTTCGCCATTAGTCTATCCGTCCTGCCAGCAGTCAGGGCGGGGTGGGTGGGGGGTCGGATGAGCTTGTTCCGCCCCAGCGACGGTGGGCGTAGCTCAGTCGGTTAGAGCGCCAGGTTGTGGCCCTGGAGGTCGCCGGTTCGATCCCGGTCGCTCACCCTGCTTGAAGCCAGACCGGTTGAAAAAAAGTTTCCGACCGGGTGTTGACAGGCCGACAGCGATTCGGTAACATAGTGGCCTCAGGACGAAGCGGCGAACGAGCCGGATCGACCGGGGATCAGGAGCCGGAAGTCCGGCTCCGACCATACGAAGGACAAGCTGATTGACAATCGGGGTTTCGAGGAAATGAGCGGGCCCACACGGCCACCGGGCACTACGTCCCGGTCGGCTTCGACGTCTTGTCGAGTGGGTTCAAAACGTAGATTCCGAACGATTACGATCTACATGATCGGCGTTCAAATGGAGCTGTTCAATCTCATGGAGAGTTTGATCCTGGCTCAGGACGAACGCTGGCGGCGTGCTTAACACATGCA
>CAYQVI010000406.1:0-2458 GCA_964420725.1 uncultured Gemmatimonadaceae bacterium
GGATCTGGAGCCGAAGACCGAGATCTTCGAGACCGGGATCAAGGTCATCGACCTCTTGGCTCCCTATGTGAAGGGAGGAAAGACGGGTCTCTTCGGGGGCGCCGGGGTGGGGAAGACCGTGATCATCCAGGAGCTCATCAACAACATCGCCATGGAGCACGGCGGCAAGTCGGTGTTCTGCGGCGTGGGGGAGCGTACCCGGGAGGGGAACGACCTCTGGCTGGAGTTCAAGGAGGCCGGGGTCCTCAGCTCCACCGCCCTGGTGTACGGGCAGATGAACGAGCCGCCGGGCGCCCGTCTCCGGGTTGGACTCTCCGGCCTCACCATTGCCGAGTACTTCCGGGATGTGGAGAAGCAGGACGTGCTCCTCTTCGTGGACAACATCTTCCGGTTCACCCAGGCCGGCTCCGAGGTGTCCGCCCTGCTTGGGCGGATGCCGTCGGCGGCAGGGTACCAGCCCACCCTCGGAACCGAGATGGGTGAACTGCAGGAGCGGATCACCTCCACCCGCGAGGGATCCATCACCTCGGTGCAGGCCATCTACGTGCCCGCCGACGACCTGACAGACCCGGCGCCGGCCACCGCCTTCACCCACCTGGACGCCACCACGGTGCTCTCACGGAAGATCTCCGAGCTGGGGATCTATCCTGCCGTGGACCCGCTGGACTCCACCTCCCGGATCCTGGACCCCCAGTTCATCGGGGAGCGGCACTACCGTGTAGCCATGGAGGTCCAGCGGATCCTTCAGCGCTACAAGGACCTCCAGGACATCATCGCCATTCTGGGAATGGACGAGCTCTCGGAGGACGACAAGATCATCGTGGGTCGAGCCCGTCGGCTCCAGCGTTTCCTCTCTCAGCCCTTCCATGTGGCCGAGGTGTTCACCGGCCGGTCAGGGAAGTACGTGAAGCTGGAGGACACCATCGAGTCCTTCGAGCGGGTGGCCGCCGGAGAGTTCGACCATCTGCCGGAGCAGGCCTTCTACATGCAGGGTGGCATCGCCGACGTGCTGGCCGAGGCCCAGGCGCTGGCGAAGGTGGGCTGACGTGGCTGGAACGCTGGTGGTCCAGGTGGTCTCGGCCCAGTCCATGGTCCACGAGGGGAGCGCTGCCGCCCTGGTGGCCCCGGCGTGGGACGGGGAGGTGGGGATCCTTCCCGGTCACGCGGCCATGATCACCCTCCTGGGCGAGGGGATGCTGACGCTGGACCAGGTGGGCGGTGGGAGTTCGTCCATATACGTGGCCGGGGGGGTTCTGAAGGTGGAGGACGACCGGGTCACCGTTCTGGCGGAGTTCTCATCTCCCTCCGCCCCGGAAGGCGGTCCCCCCCCCGGGGTGGTTCCCGACATGGACGCCCTCCTGGAGGGCGAGGACGAGGACCTGTCGTACTCCTGAGCCCATACCAGGGTCGGCCTCCAGGATCCAGGCGCAGTTCAGGCGGCGCGGGGCGTGAGCCCCGCGCCGCTTCCACATCCACCCCGCCCCATTCCGGAACTGCCGGCCATGCGCATCGATCTCCATCTCCACTCCACCGCCTCCGACGGCACCCTCTCCCCGGCGGAGCTGGTGGATGCGGCGGTCGCCGCACACCTGGACCTGATCGCCCTCTCCGACCACGACACGGTGGGAGGGGTCCCCGGCGCGATGGAGGCAGCCCGCGGTCGCGCGGTGGAGGTGATCCCCGCGTTGGAGGTGAGTTCCACCTGGGGGGATCGGGAGATCCACATCCTGGGCTATGACGTGGACCCATCCGAGGCCCGCCTGGCCCGCCATACCGTTCGGGCCGCTGACCTCAGGGCCGATCGGATCCGGAAGATGACGGTTCTTCTGGAGCAGCAGGGGGTCCACGTCACTCTGGACTCCGTCGTGGAGGCCGCCGGCCCCGAGGCCTACGCCCTGGGAAGGCCCCACCTGGCCCGGGCCCTGGTGACCGCCGGGTACGTGGGGTCCGTCCCGGAGGCCTTCGATCGGTATATCGGGGACAGTCACCCCGCCTTCCTCCCCACCCGCCTGGTGACCCCCGACGAGGCGGTGGGCCTCATCCGTGATGCGGGAGGCACCGCTGTCTGGGCGCACCCACCCCAGGATCTGGTGGATGAACTTCTTCCTGCACTGGTGAGGGCAGGGCTCCGGGGGCTGGAGGTCTACCGACCCCGGACCGGCTCCGAGAGGATGATGCGGCTGGAGAACGTGGCTCGCACCTCGGGCCTCATCCGCACGGGAGGATCGGATTGGCATGGGGCGGAGACGAACGGTCCTCTGGGCACCTTCTGGGTCACGGAGGAGGACGTGGGGGGCTTCCTCGATCAGAGGCCGGTCCGGGGTTGACCGCACCCGACGTCGCTTTTATGTTACCTAGCTCCACCGCATGGCCCCTCAAGGCCTGCCGGTGGGCCAACAGAATGCGTTGTTTGAAAACATGGGTGGAAGAGAGAGAGGGGTGTCGTGGGACCCTTGTG
>CAYQVI010000407.1:0-2456 GCA_964420725.1 uncultured Gemmatimonadaceae bacterium
TGTTCCTGGCGGAGGTGGCGCTGGCCACCCGCCCCTCGGAGTCGGTGACCTGGACGAGCTACGACGGAACCGAGATCGAGGGCTTCCTCCTCTATCCCCATGGCTACGACCCGGCCTCCCCGGCCCGCCACCCCCTCATCATCATGAACCATGGCGGCCCCCACGCGGCCTCCGGCTACGGGTTCAGCTTCAAGAACTCCCTCTTCACCGCCAACGGCTACTTCGTCCTCCTCCCCAACTTCCGGAGCTCCACCGGCTACGGGGACGACTTCAAGTGGGCCACCTGGGGGGGCTGGGGGATCAAGGACGGGGAGGATGTGATGGCGGGGGTCGACCACCTGGTAGCCCGCCTTCCCATCGATGGGGAGCGGGTGGGAACCACCGGACACTCCTACGGCGGCATCCTCTCCAACTGGCTCATCACCCGGTACCCGGAGCGCTTCCGGGCGGCGGTGCCGGGAGCCGGCGAGTCCAACTGGACCAGCAACTTCGCCCTCTCGGACATCTCCCGGACGAAGGAGACGGAGTTCTTCGGAGCCCCCTGGGACCCCCGGGCCCGGGAGATCATGGTCGCCCAGTCTCCGGCGCTGAACTGCGGCGGGGTGCAGGCCGCCACTCTCTTCGTCCACGGAGAGGTGGACTACCGGGTGCCGCTGGAGGGATCGATCCAGCTCTACACCTGCCTGAAGAAGCAGCGGGTCCCCACCCGCCTCATCATCTACGAAGGGCAGGCACACGGGATCCGGGGGCACTGGAACCAGGTGCACCGGATGATGAGCGAGCTGGGGTGGTGGGAGATGTACCTGAAGGGGGGGACGGGGGTCAGCGACGGGGATTGAAGGGGCCCGGCCCGGGGAGGCCGAGGCCGACGGGCGGGCGCCTCGGAGGGGGGAGGCGGACGGTCAGGCCGTCTCCGGGCCTGGAATGGGGTGGGCGGCCACCGGGGGGAGGGTGACGCGACCGGTCGCCCGGGGTGGGCGTGGCTGGTGGCGCCGCAGCACGGGGAGGGTCGTGAACATCCCCCCGCCCATGGGGTTCTGCCGCGCTTCGCCCTATCATAGAGGGTTGTGCCTCTTCCCCGGGCTCTCCCCGGGGGACCCTGCCTCCTCCCCCGACCCACCCGCTCCCCTGCCCATGTCCAGAAAGCCCAGCAAGGTCTCCGGCGCCAGTCTCAAGCACGCCTTCCGGGAGATCATCTGGCCCCGGAAGAACCTCATCGGGCTGGGGTTGATCCTCATCCTGCTGAACCGGCTCAGCGGGCTGGTCCTCCCGGCCTCCACCAAGTACCTGGTGGACAACGTCATCGCCGAGGGGAACCTGGACCTCCTCTACACGCTGCTCCTGGCGGTGGGGGGGGCGGTGGCTGTGCAGGCGGCCACCTCCTACTCCCTCACGATGCTCCTGAGCGTGGAGGCCCAGAACCTCATCGCACAGCTCCGCACCCAGGTGCAGAAGCATGTCCTGGAGCTCCCGGTCCGGGTCTTCGACAACGCGAAGAGCGGGGAGCTGGTGTCCCGGATCATGGACGACGTGGAGGGGGTGCGGAACCTGGTGGGGACGGGCCTGGTGCAGCTCGTGGGAGGCTCGGTCACCGCCGTGGTGGCGCTGGTCTTCCTGATGCGCATCGACGTGGTGATGACGCTGCTGGCCATCGTGCCGCTGGCGGCCTTCAGCTGGGTCTCGGCCCGGGCCTTCAAGACCCTTCGGCCTGCCTTCCGGGAGCGGGGGCGGATCCGGGCCGAGGTCACCGGCCGCCTCACCGAGGCGCTGGGCGGCATCCGGATCATCAAGGGGTTCCACGCCCTGGACAAGGAGAGCGAGATCTTCCACTCCGGGGTCATGCGGATCTTCGACAATGTGAAGACCACCCTCACCACCTCCAGCGCCGTGGCCAGTCTGGGAGCCCTCTTCGTGGGGTCTGCCAGTGTCCTGATCATGGGCTACGGGGGGCGGCTCATCATGCTGGAGCAGCTCACCCTGGGGGACCTCTTCAGCTTCACCCTGTTCCTGGGCTTCCTCATCGCCCCCATCGTCCAGATGGCCAACATCGGCACCCAGATGACCGAGGCCTTCGCCGGGCTGGACCGCACCAGCGAACTCCTCTCCTGGCCCACCGAGGACGACGACCCCCTCCGGACGGTGACCATGCCCCCCATCGAGGGGCACGTGGTCTTCGAGGACGTCCACTTCCGCTACGAGGAGGACAAGCCGGTGCTCCAGGGGGTGTCCTTCGAGGCCGAGGCGGGGACGGTGATCGCCCTGGTGGGAAGCTCGGGCTCCGGCAAGAGCACCCTGGCGGGGCTGGCGGCCACCTTCCTCACCCCGGACCAGGGGCGGGTCCTGGTGGATGGCATCGACCTCCGAACGGTGCTCCTCTCCACCTACCGGGCACAGTTGGGCCTGGTGCTCCAGAACGACTTCCTCTTCGACGGCACCATCCGGGAGAACCTCCTCTT
>CAYQVI010000408.1:0-2453 GCA_964420725.1 uncultured Gemmatimonadaceae bacterium
GCCCCGGGGCAGGGGACGGACCCAGAGGAGGACCCCATCATGGCAGAGAAGAAGCCGCAGAACCGCCTTCCCGTGGTGCGCCTGGAGGGGCTCACCGACAAAGACGAGCGCCCCGACGTCCAGATCGAGGTCTACGACGAGAAGGGGGAGTGCATCCACGCCGCCGCCGTGAAGGAGGACGGCAGCTACTCCATCCCGGACGCGGTCCGGAAGCGGGCGGCCCGGTACGTCCTGGGGCCGGCGGGGGAGGTCCCGGAGGGGGAGGAGGTGGGATACACCCTCCGGGCGTCGGCCTTCGCCCGGCTGGAGGAATCCGGACGGATCGCCATCGGCCGCCCCATCTGGACGGCGTGGATCGCCTTCCTCCGGTGCGCCACCGGATCGGTGCGCCGGTGCTGGCCCGGGCGATGGTGGTACACCGAGCTGGCGGAGCTGGCCACCCTCCCCGCCCGCACCCTGGAACGGCCGGACACCGGGCTCCGTCAGCTGTCCCGGGAGGTCATGCAGCGGAGGCTCTCCACCCGCTCCGCCAACCTCAGCGCCGATGCCCGGCGAAGCCTGGCCCTTGCGGAGGAGTCCCGGATCTCGCCGGTGGGATCGCTGGATGAACTGCTGGCCTGGCCCTTCCGCTGCGCTCCCGTCTGTGACGCCACGGTGGAGGTGTACCGCAGGACCTGCTGCTGGGAGCCATGGATCGTCCATGACCCCCGCCTTCCGGAGCTGGAGCGGTGGCTGGAGGAGCTGATCCCCGACCCCCAGCTGCCCGAGCCCCCCTTCCCCGACCCCGATCCGGGACCCTTTCCCGGGCCGGTGGTGGGTCCCCGGCCGGGACCTGTCCCGGGACCGGGACCCAGGCCTCCGATCGAGCCCATCCGGGGCCAGGCGTCCGCGGCCCTCTCCTTCGCAGCGGACTCCGACGTCGACTCCCCCTTCCTGAGGGACGGCGCCCTGGACCGGGCCAGGGTCCATGCGGCCCAGGATCTCCGGGCGCTGCAGACGCTCCCGGCAGAGCGGATCCCGGACTACATCCAGGCCCGCCCCTACCTCATCTGGGGGCGCTGGGCCTGCGGGTCTCCGGTGAAGGTGGGAGAGGGGAGCCTGAACCCGGACGGAAGGTTCAACATCTGCTGGCTGGACTTCCGCCGGTCCCCCGGTCCCCGGTGCCATGACCGCTACGCCTATGTGGTGAAGCAGCGCTTCGGGCCCTTCTGGCTCACCATCTACGACGGGCGCTCGGCGGGTCAGTGGTACGAGCTGGGGGATGACCCCACCCTCACCACCTACCACTCCCTGGCCCGGACCTGCCGGAGGAATCCGGCCAACGCCTTCGTCCATCTGAACTACGTGGGCAACACCGGGGCGTGGGACCTCCACACCCCCGATGCGGACTCGGCGGTGGGGGTGGCCACGCCGGGCCTGAACTCCGGACTGGTCTCCCCCAACGGGGCCACGGGTCCCGACGGGAATCGCAACTGGGGCCGCACCCTCCCCATCAACCTCATGATCGGCGAGGGGATGAAGGCGGTGGGGGCGAGGTACTACCGCCTCAGTGTCACGGTAGCCGATGCGAATGGGGACCCGGTGGGGACCCGCCACTACGTGGATGCGCCGGTGTCCTGGAAGAAGGCCGTGCCCGATGGTGGTGGCGGGGTGGACGTGGTTTCGGTGGCCCTCGGGCCCGACACCCACGAGGGGCAGAATTTCCTCTACACCATCCCCTACGACTCCGACGGGGACTGGGACGACGGGCAGTTCCACGCCCTCCTGGATACCGAGGATGTGCGCTGGAACAACCCCAACGTGCGCCACCTGGTGACCGTGGAGGTGTTCGACGGCACCGGGCGGCGGCTCCGGCCCCAGGGGACCCCGGCCACCGGGCTGGGGGGCGTGGAGGTGGAGGCGCCCTTCACCTTCCGGAGGCGCTACCAGGACCTGGGACCCACCGCCGAGGTCCCCTATGGCGCCCTCACCCACATGTTCTGGTGGGACAACCGGGAGGTCTTCGGCCGCATCGACCAGCTCATCCGGAACGGGCTGGTGTTCAACGCCGAGTGCCTCTTCCTGGGCGGGGCAAACGATTCCACCTTCGGGATCGGCTACCGCGCCTACCACCCCCGGGAGCGGTTCCAGCGGTTCCACAACATCCGCTGGAAGCGGGGGCTGGGAACGACCGCCCAGAATCAGGACTGGCTGGAGTTCCAGAACCCGAACAACGTGGGGCTGGCCCCTCCTGGCCCGCAGCCCAGCTCCACCAACACCTTCGCGGAGATGCTCCGGACGAACCTGGATGCCACCCGCCGGAGGTGCGCCTTCACCGTCTTCCTGACCGTGTACAACAAGCGGACGAACGGGGCGGATCTGAGCTTCCACCATGTGGACGACTCGGCGGCCTTCGTGCTGGAGATCGAGAGCTGACGGGTTTCCCTTGCTGAAGTGCCCAGGGGGTGGCCCGG
>CAYQVI010000409.1:0-2444 GCA_964420725.1 uncultured Gemmatimonadaceae bacterium
GGAGTTCACCCGCCTCTTCGGGCGACCCGGGGATGCTCCCGGCGGGCCCGGAGGGACCGGCGGACCAGGAGGAGCGGGGACACCGGCCACGGCGTGGCCCTTCCCCACCCCGGGAGGCGCACCGCCCCCCCCGCCGCCGCCCCACTCCCCCGGAGGCGGTCAGCCGGGGAGCTGGACCCAGCAGTTCCAGTCACCGCAGGCGGGGGGAGCCATCCCGGGAGCCCCCGGCAACCCGGCGTCCATGGGGCCCGCAGGGGGAAGCCCGGACGACTACCTGAAGAAGCTGGGGGCCACCCCGCCTCCGCCCCCGCCTCCGCCTCCGCCACCTCCACCGCAGGGAGCCCCGGGGACGGGGCAGCTTCCCCACCTCCCCAGCCCCTTTCCCACGGCGCCGCAGGGCCCCACCAGCGCCCCCGGCTCCTTCACCCGGATGATCCAGTCCCCGGTGCAGGGCACCCGGGCCCCGGATCCCTTCGGGGGTCTCCCGGGAGCCCCGCAGCCGGGGTCGGCGCCCCCCCCTCCCCCGGCGCCTCCGCCACCGGCCATGCCTCCCCCCGCTCCGGCGGCGCCCCCCTCCAGGCTCCCCCTGATCCTGGGGCTGGTGGTGGTGGTCATCCTGGCACTGGTGCTGATCCTGGTGCTGCTGCTCCGGGGGGGTGGAGGAGCGACGGGAGCGCCCGGGGAGCCCGGGGCCGATCCGGCCCCGGTGGAGGCCCCCGCCACCCCCTCCGGCGGGGGGTGACC
The DNA here is from genome assembly GCA_964420725.1 of uncultured Gemmatimonadaceae bacterium. Lineage (GTDB taxonomy): Bacteria > Gemmatimonadota > Gemmatimonadetes > Longimicrobiales > Gaopeijiaceae > CAYQVI01. The sequence goes on from CAYQVI010000409.1 coordinate 745, forward strand.
GCCACCCCCGGAGCGGGCTGACGCTTCAGGCCAGGAGGATCCCCAGCTCCAGACGGGCTCCGGGGAAGTCACCGGGGACGTGGACCGCCACATTCCGGGCCCTCCGGATCCCCTCCCAGACCGGGCCGGCCTTCTCCACCCGGAAATAGTGATAGTCCAGACGGACCGGCACCTGGGACGGGGGGTCCGGATCGTGGATCAGCGTCAGCCCCGGGAGGGCCTGGCGGATGAGCCGCTCCACCTGGTCCCCGGAGGCCACCTTGAGAAGCTGCGGCACCCGGGCCAGGAGCTCCCGGGCCGGGAGGTCGGCAGCCACGGCCAGGTACCAGCGGGGGGCCGCCAGGTGGGCGTCGTCGTCCAGCGCCGTGGCGTGCACCGTGGTCTCCACAGCCTTCAGAGGGAGGGAGACGTAGCTGGAGGGCACCACCGTCTCCAGCAGCTCCCGGATGCGGGCATCCAGCTCCTGGAAGGACCGCCCGGGATCGCCATGCTCGTAGACCGGGAGATCCCGGGGATGGAGGGTGGCGGAGAAGGTGGTGAGGGCCCCCGCAAGCGCAAGCATGGCCTCGAACAGCTCCGCCGGGTGCCCCTTCCGGGTCTCGTGGAGGTGCCGGATGACCGGGAGGTGGGTGTTCACGGTATAGAGGAGCCAGAAGCTGGCCACATCCGAGACCCCGAACTCCGCCAGCCCCTTGTTCCGCTGCCTTCGGGCACCGGAGAGCGACGAACTCCGGGCGGTGAGGAGCTCCACCAGCCTCCGGGAGATGGTCTTCAGGGCCTCGCTGGCCGAGAAGTCCAGGAGGGGGGGCACATGGCCGGGATCCAGCTCCACCCCCCCGGAAGGGAGTCGCCTGAGGCGGGCCAGGGGAAGTGCGGACTGCCCCTCCAGCGACTCCCCCTCGAAGAGGATCCGGAAGTTCTTCCGGGCCACCTGCACCGGCTTCTCCTGGAGCCCCGTGTTCTCATCCCTCCGGAGCACCACCTCCGCAGAGTAACGGACCTCCCTCCCTCCTCCCATGGGGGCCACGTTCCACCCACCCGTGCGTCGCTCCGGCAGCCCCAGCCACACCGTCACATGCTCCCGGTCGGGGTTCATGTGCCCCTCCAGGCTCCGGGGGGGGGGCAGGGCATCGGCCCCGGGGGCGTCGAAGGGGAGGCCGTCCGGGAGGATCCCCGCCGCATCCAGAAGGGAGACGGTACCGGAGGCCAGCGCCCCACGGTCCAGCTCCAACCGGGCGAATCCCCAGGGGGCGAAGGCCAGGGCACTCCTCTGGAACTCCAGCAGATCCTCCAGGAACTGGTCCTGCACCTGAAGGTGCTGCGGAGTGAGCAACACTCCCTTGGTCCAGAGAACGGGCTGCATCTGTCTCATGGGCGGTCCCGGATGACACCAGAGGGGAAGACATGGAGGGTCCCGGCAAACTCCCCCCCCGGAGCCATGTCCGGCAAGGCCCACAGGACGCGCGGTCTGGTCACCGGGACCGGCGGGGAGCCCTTCGTCCCTTCCGGGAGTCCTTCCACCGGGCCACCCGGACCGGACGGGAGGGTCCTCCCACCACCCCCTGGATCGGCCCCCTCCGCCGGGATGAGGGAGCGCCGGCGAGAACGTCGCCTCTCCAGACAGAGGGTGATCCAGGGACCACCCGTGGGAGCACATCGACACCCTGGAAGGAAGGGACGGAAGGAAGGTGCAGGGGCGA
>CAYQVI010000410.1:0-2414 GCA_964420725.1 uncultured Gemmatimonadaceae bacterium
CCCGGCCATCGGTTCCCGAGGCGCTGGGCTGCGATCGCCGCCGCCGGAGTGGGGGCGGTGGTCGTGCTGGGGGCCGTGGGGTGGGCCCTCACCCGGGGGGGAGGCGGAGAGGAGGTGGCGTCTGATCCGGGGGTGGAGCTTCCCGTTCCAGGACCGGAGGCGGACCCCCCCGTCCAGCCGGATCCCGGGCCGGGTGAGCCCTCCACCGGCGGGGGCACGGCGCCCGTCGATCCACCCGCTGCCGGCGGGAACACCGGCGGGGACACACGACCGGTGGACCCACCTCCTCCCGCCCCCGCCCCCGGGATCCGCGTGGATCCCGCCTCCGCCCGCCAGGTGGTGAACCGCCAGGCCATCCGCTTTGACGACGCCATCAGTGAGGGGCGCAGCGACATGCCCATGGGAGCCGAGGTCCGTGGGATCCTGGAGGGCGGGGGCCCCGACGCCGTCCGGATCCGGGGTGTGCTCCTGGCGGCCCGGGACACCCTCATCGCCGTGTTCGACAATCCCCTGGTGGCCGGAGAGGACCGGGCCCGGGCCGCCTTCAATCTGGGTGTCCTGGCGGAGGCGGACCCCGGGACCTCCCGGGACGCCATGATCGAATGGTTCCGCCGGGCGGTGCAGTTGGATCCTTCCCAGGAGGCCTACCGCCTCACCCTCCAGAGTGTGCGGGGAGGGTTCCAGTGAGTGGGCAACTGCGGCTCCGGGTCTGTGGAATGACCCACCCGGGAAGGGTGCGCTCCGAGAACCAGGACCGCTTCGTGGCCGCCGACCTGGAGGCCCGGGGGGCGATCCTGGACGGAGGGGAGGAAGAGGTCCGCCCTGGCCCCCGGGGGGTGCTCCTGGTGGTGGCGGACGGGATGGGGGGGGAGGCGGCCGGTGGGCTGGCCAGCGAGATCGCCGTGGACCGGATCCTGGACCGGATGGTGGAGGGGGCGCAGGACGGCGAGGCCACCCTCTCCATCCAGGGGGATCCCCGCCACTTCGCCGCCCGCCTGAAACGGGCGGTGGAGGAGGCCAACCTCTTCATCCACCGGCATGCCGAGGAGAACCCCGCCTTCCGGGGGATGGGGACCACCGTCACCGCAGCAGGGGTGCTCGAGGACGAGCTCTTCCTGGCGCAGGTGGGGGATTCCAGGGCATACCTGGTCCGGGAGGGGGAGACGGTGCAGCTCACCCGGGACCAGTCGCTCCTGCAGCACCTCCTGGACTCGGGACAGATCACCGAGGAGGAGGCGGAGCGGAGTGAGCGCCGGAACGTGATCCTCCAGGCGCTGGGCCCCTCTCCCACGGTGAGCGTGGATCTCACGGTGCAGCGGCTTCGCCGGGGGGATGCCCTGGTGCTCTGCTCCGACGGCCTTTCCGGGCTGGTCCGCCGGGAGGAGATCGGCCGACTGGTGGCAGAGGACCGGAACCTGGAGGAGGTCTGCACCGACCTTGTCGCCCTGGCCAATGGCCGCGGCGGGCCCGACAATGTCACCGTCCTCCTGGCCCGCTTCGAGGGTCCGGGGTTCCTGGACCCGCACGACGGAGACCGGATGGGTCACCAGTCCTTCCCTGTGGACGGCTGAGGCCGGGTGCGGGCCCAGTTCGACGTCCTGTCCGGCGCCCGTGCCGGGGCCGTCCTCTTCTTCGGAGGGGATGCGGTCACGGTGGGGCGCCACCCGGAGTCGGACATCCAGTTCCACCCGCAGAAGGACCTGGCGGTCTCCACCCACCACGCCCTCCTCTTCTGTCGCTCCGGCCTCTGGCATGTGCGGGATCTCTCCAGCCGGAACGGGACCTTCGTCAACAACATCCGAATCACCACCGATCGCCCCCTGGTGCCGGGAAACCGGATCCGCTTCGGGCATGGCGGTCCCGAGGTGGAGTTCCGCTACGCGCCGCTCATCACCCCCAGTGTGGAGATGGCGGTGGTGGCCAGCCACCGGGGAGAGCACCGGCTTCCGGAGACCCCTTCGGGGGAGCGGGCCGTTCCGAAGGACGGGACCTCGGAACAGCTCCGGGTGCAGCTCACAAGGGAGACCCGGAGGCTCCGGTGGATCGCCGCCGGGCTTTCCCTCCTCCTGGTGGTGCTGGCCATGGGCTTCTTCACGGCAGCCCGGAACCGGGGGGCGCCCCAGGAGCTCCGGCAGGTGGAGGAGACGGTGGAGGGACTCCTGGATGCCCCGCCGCCGGAGCCCACCGGAGCCCCCCCCGCCCAGGTGGCGGGGGTGACGGACGCCGCCCCGCGGCCGCCGCCCGCCACAACTCCCCCATCACAGGCCTCCAGCTCCCCGGCAGCCGCAGGCAACGCCCCGCCGCCCCGGGCCGGGGAAGATCCTCCGCAGACCCCGGCCCGGACCCCGGCCCAGGGCCCGCTGCAGACCCCGGCCCAGGACCCGGCCCAGGCCGCCCGGGAGGCGGTGGCGCAG
>CAYQVI010000411.1:0-2412 GCA_964420725.1 uncultured Gemmatimonadaceae bacterium
AGCCCCCCCAGCGCCACGGCCACCACCACCCCGTTCCCCAGGTTGGAACGGCGGATCCCCCCGGCCACGAAGGCGGTGATGACGACGACCCAGGCCACGGCCACCGCCACCGGGAGCGTCCCTCCCCCCCCACCCATCCCCAGGAGATCCAGGAGGTAGCCGGAAAGCCCCAGCGCCGCCGTGGCCGCCGAGGCGCTCTTGGCCGCCATGAACATCCAGCCTGCGGAGAAGCCCAGCGTGGGATTCAGCCAGAGGTAGCCGTACTCGTAGGTGCCGCCGCTCACCGGGTGGGCTGCGGCGAGCTGGGCGCTGGCCAGGCCGTTGGCGGTGGCCAGGAGGGCGGCGATCACCGTGGCGGCCACCACCATGGGGCCTGCCACCCCGGCGGCGATCCCCACGCTGACGAACACGCCGGTCCCCACCATGGAGCCCAGCCCCAGGAGGACCGCCCCGGGGAGCCCCACCTCCCGGCGCAGGCGCCCGCCCTGGACGACCCCGGGAACTGCACCCCTCCCCGCCGGCCGATTCCCTCCTGGCGTCACCCGGTCAGCTCCAGCCCCGAACCCGGCCCCGAGCCAAGCCGGTCAAGCCACTCCTCCGGCAATGTCCCCCTTCCGCCGCAGCGCCGTCGCTCACGGCCACCGCCCGTCGAGGACCCTGGCCGATCGGCCTCAAGGCCCCACTCCCGGGACATCGGTCTTCCGCCGCCGCCGCCCCACGTCCACCTCTGCACTCCCATCGGTGAGGCGCCCCCCCCGCACCGTGGCGCCGATGACAAAACCGGCGCTGATGATGATGAGGTTCTTGACGATGTACTGCCCCTCGATGGTCAGGACGAAGGGAAAGCTCTGGAAGGTGACCTCGGGGAAGAGGAGCAGGGGCATCACCGTGCCGGGGAACTGGAGGAAGAGGAGGAGCAGGGTGGAGCGCAGAGCCCGGCCCAGGATGAGCCCCACGCCGATGGCACACTCCCAGGTGGCCAGGAGGAAGAGGAAGAGCCGGGGATCCATGAGGCCAAAGCTCAGAACCCCGATGGTGTCCACCGCCAGCGCCTCGGCGGGGCTGGCCCCGGGGATGTACTTCAGGACACCGAACCAGAAGAAGACCAGCCCCAGGGAGATGCGGAGCAGGGTGATCCCCGACCGGGCCATCCATCCGGTGAGGGTCCGGTCCAGACGTTCGTATCTTCGAATCAGTGCGTGGCGGGTCACTGTAGGGTCCATTGCGAGCGGGAAGAACGGAGTCGTTCGGACTTGAGAACCCCGGAGAGGCGTTCAGGTGCGCCAGGTGCGGAATTCTGCATCGACGGCCGGTCCCTGCAGAGGGCGTGCCTGACTGGTGGGGCAAGGGGCCCGGGGCGATGTTCCGGGCTGGGGTGCTCCGCAATCCCTTCCTTCATCCAGGTGCATGAAGACCTTTGCTGAACTCGCTACGGGCGACCGGTTCGAAAGCCGGTCCCACAGCGTGACCGGCAAGGAGATCGCCTCGTTCGCCAGAGCCTTCGAATGAGACCCCCGGGAGGAAGCGAGGGACTTGATCCATCAATATGCGTTGATGTATGTTCCTCACATGTCCTCCACGACCCTCCACCCCGCCCTCCTCCTCCAGCGCCTTCAGGCCATCGCCGAGGAGACCCGCCTCCATCTGGTGCAGATGCTTGCCGGCGGAGAGCGATGCGTCTGCGAGCTCCAGGACGACCTGGGGGGCGCCGCCCAGTCCCGCCTCTCCTTCCACCTGCGGAAGCTGAAGGAAGCCGGGGTGGTCTCGGACCGGAAGGAGGGGCGCTGGGTCTACTATACGCTGGTTCCGGGGGCGCTGGAGGAGCTGCGGGATCTCCTGGGGGAGCTGGCAGCCGGCGGCGCGGTGCTGGCCTCCGGGGGGGACCTGACCTCCGGCCCGGTTCGGACGGCTTCGGCCCGGGAGTTGGGGGCCTCTGCCCGTGGGTCTTCGGCTTCGGCCCGCGAGTTGGCGGCCTCCGGCCTTGGGTCTACGGCCTCCGCCCTGGCCCGGGGAGAAGGCGGGGGCTGTGCCCCCCGGCCCGCCGACTCCACCCCCCGGCAGACAGGTTGCTGCTGAACTCCAGACCGTGTCACCCGTGGACCCATTTTTTTTGCCCCGATCCATCAACTGTTCTTGATACAAGGAGCCCATCATGAGTCAGGACCTGAAGGCGGTGGTGCAGGAGAAGTACGGAGAAGCAGCCCGGCGGGCGGCTGTGGGACAGAAGGGGAGCTGCTGCGGCACCGCGGATCCGTCCGGGCCTGACATCACCGATCCCATCACCCGGGACCTCTACGACGCCCTCACCGCCTCCACCGTCCCCGAGGCCGCCATCCTGGCCTCCCTTGGGTGCGGCAACCCCACCGCCCTGGCAGATCTCTCCGAAGGCGAGGTGGTGCTGGACCTGGGGAG
>CAYQVI010000412.1:0-2411 GCA_964420725.1 uncultured Gemmatimonadaceae bacterium
CTGGAGAGCCGGATCGTGGACGGCCTGGCCAGCGTGGTGGTGGAGTTCGACGCCGGGGAGGACCCGGATGAGCGCTATGACGAGGTGCTGAGGGAGATGAACGCGCTGCGCCCTGAGCTCCCCGACGGACTGGTGCGCTTCTCCGTGGAGAAGGCCACCACCCTGGATGTCTCCATCGCCCAGGTGGCGCTGGTGAGCCCCGCCCTTCCGTACCACGAGCTGGATGAGGTGGCGGAGCGGCTGGAGGACCGCCTGGCCGCTCTTCCCGGGGTCCGGGAAGCGTCCCGCTGGGGGATTCCGGAGCGGCGGGTGGAGGTGGCGCTGCACCCCGACCGGCTGGCCCGGCTGGGGCTCCCCGCCGGCCAGGTGCTGGGGGCCATCGCCGGGGAGAGCGCCGACCTCCCTGCGGGTGGAGTGGAGGCCGCCGGGCGGCGCTTCACGGTCCGGGGGAGCGGGAGCTACGAGACCCTTCCCCAGATCGAGGAGACGGTGGTGCGCCACAGCGGCGCCGCCCTCCTCAGGGTCCGGGATGTGGCGGATGTCACCTGGGGGTATGCGGACTCCACCTATCAGGCCCGGTACAACGGGGAGCGGGCGGTCTTCGTCACCGTGACCCAGCAGGAGGGGCAGAACATCGCCGTGGTCCAGCGCCGGATCACCGCCACCCTGGACGCCTTCCGCTCCGAGCTTCCCCCCGGCGTCACGATGGAGCTGGGGTTCGAGCAGGCCCGGAATGTCTCCAAGCGACTGTCCCAACTGGGGAAGGACTTCCTCCTGGCCATCGGACTGGTGGCGCTGACCCTCCTCCCCCTGGGCTTCCGGGCCGCCGGGATTGTCATGATCTCCATCCCCCTGTCGCTGGCCATCGGGATCACCCTGCTGGACGCCGCCGGGTTCACCATCAACCAGCTCTCCATCGTGGGGGCGGTGATCGCGCTGGGGCTCCTGGTGGACGACTCCATCGTGGTGGTGGAGAACATCGCCCGCTTCCTCCGGGAGGGGCGGTCCAGGGCGGAGGCCGCCATTGAGGCCACGAAGCAGATCGCGGTGGCGGTGGTGGGGTCGACGATCACCCTCCTTTTCGCCTTCGTGCCGCTCCTGGTCCTCCCCGGGGGGCCGGGGCAGTACATCCGGTCCCTACCGCTGGCGGTGGTGTTCACCGTGATGGCCTCCCTCTTCGTGTCCCTCACCATCATCCCCTGGCTGGCCAGCCGGATCCTGAAGGAGGGGGAGGGCCCCGAGGGGAACCGGGCTCTGCAACTCCTCCGGGGGGCCATCCACCGGACCTACACACCGCTGCTGGAGCGGGCGCTGGCGAGGCCCGGGCGCTCCCTGGCGCTGGCGGGGGGTGGGGTGGTGGCGGCGCTGGCGCTGATCCCCCTGGTGGGATTCTCCCTCTTCCCGGCCGCCGAGACGCCGCAATTCTACGTGAATGTCACGGCCCCCGAAGGGTCATCCATCGCTACCACCCGGGGGGCCGCCCTGTACGCCGAGGACGTGCTCCTGGCCCGGCCGGGGGTCCGCTCCGTCTTCACCTCCATGGGGCGGGACAACCCCCGGATGTACTACAACGTGATCCCCCGCCGGGAGAACCCCGCCGTGGGGCAACTCTTCGTGGTGCTGGACGACTACGACCCCGGGAGGACGCCGGCGCTGCTGGACTCCATCCGGGGGGAGCTGGGGGAGTATCCCGGGGTGCGGCTGGAACTCCGGGAGTTCGAGAACGGGCCTCCCATCGACGCTCCGGTGGCCCTCCGGGTCCAGGGGCCCGACCTGGACACGCTCCGGGCCCTCTCCTCCCGGGTGGAGGAGATCCTCACCGGCACCCCCGGCACCCGCTACGTGAACAACCCCGTTCGCCTCACCCGCACCGACCTCCGGGTGGCCATCCAACGGGACCGGGCGGCGCTCCTGGGCATCGCCACCGACGAGATCGACCGGACCCTCCGGATGGGGCTGGAGGGGCTGGGGGCGGGGGTGCTCCGGGAGGCGGCGGGAGACACCCGGGATGTGGTGGTGCGCTTTGCCGGGGTGTCCCGCCCCACCCCGGGGACGCTGGACCTTCTGCACGTGGCCTCCACCTCGGGGGTGTTGGCCCCCCTGGGGCAGTTCTCCACGGTGGAGTTCCAGAGCGGCATTCCCGAGATCCAGCGGGTGGACCGGGAGCGGTCGGTGACGCTGACCTCCTTCGTGGAGACCGGCTTCCTCACGGACCGGGTGACCCGGGAGGTGCTGGAGCGGGTGGACGGGATCGCTCTCCCCCCTGGCTACCGCATCGTGCCGGCGGGGGAGTTCGAGAGCCGCCAGGAGAGCTTCGGCGGAATCGGGAGTGCCGTGATCGTGGCCATCTTCATGATCCTGGCCATCCTGATCCTGGAGTTCGGGACCTTCCGGAGCACCCTCATCGTGGC
>CAYQVI010000413.1:0-2402 GCA_964420725.1 uncultured Gemmatimonadaceae bacterium
ATACCGGGGGGCTCCACCTTCACCACGTCGGCACCCAGATCCCCCAGGATCTGCGTGCAGTAGGGGCCCGCCAGGTTCTGGGAGAGGTCCACCACCCGGATTCCCGTCAGGGTGCCTGGTGGGTGGGGAGGGTCCTGGGGTGGGGGAGGGAGTGTCATCCGGGGTGGTCCGCAGGGAGGGGTGGAAGGGTTGGAGAATGCCCCCGACGCCCCGGGGCCACAAGGCCCCCCGGGCCCCGGCCTTGATGCCCCGAGCCGGATCTCCGACCTTTTTCCCGGGTGTTCCGCACACCTCCCATCCAGCCGCTTCAGGACTCCGGTCCCGGCGGTTCCCCACGACAGGACAGTCCATGGCCCCGGGTATCGCTCCTCCTCCCGCCGAATGGGAGCCGCATCATGCGGTGTGGTCCGCCTGGCCCAGCCACCCGGAGCTCTGGGGGGCGGGGCTGGAGCCGGCCCGTCGGGAGGTGGCCGCCCTCTTCCGGGCCGTTGCGGACGTGGATCCCGTCTCCGGGATCCCCCGGGGGGAGATGGTGCGGATCCTGGCCCGGGGCTCGGAGGCCGTAGCCTCGGCGCAGGCGGCGCTCCCCGGGGCGGGGGCGGCGGTTCTGGAGGCTCCATTCGGCGATATCTGGCTGAGGGATACGGGTCCCATCTTCACATGGCGCATGAAGTCTCCGCACCCCCTTCCGGTGGCGGTGGGGTTCCGCTTCAATGGCTGGGGGGGGAAGTATCTGCTGGAGGGGGATGAGGGGGTGGGGGCCCGGGTAGCCCGGGAGGCCGGGGTCCCCTTCGAGGAGAGGGAGTGGGTGCTGGAGGGGGGGGCGATCGACGGAGATGGCACCGGTACGGTCCTCACCACCCGCCAGTGCCTCCTGAACCCGAACCGGAACCCCGGATGGGACCAGTCCCGGGTGGAGGCACGCCTGGCGGAGGATCTGGGCTTCACCCGGGTCGTGTGGCTGGGGGAGGGGCTCGTCAACGACCACACGGATGGCCACGTGGACAACCTGGCCCGCTTCGTCGCGCCGGGGGTGGTGGCCATCATGGAGCCCAGGACGGGGGACGATCCCAACCGGGAGATCCTTCAGGCCGCCCGGAGGGAGTTGGAGGGCGCCGGGCTCCGGGTGACGGTGCTCCCGTCGCCAGGGCGGATCACCGATGCAGAGGGGGAGGTGGTCCCCGCCAGCTACCTGAACTTCTACATCGGGAACACCACCGTGGTGGTTCCGGTGTACGGCTCCCCCTGGGACGACGCTGCGGTCCATGCCCTGGAGTCCGTCTTCCCGGGGCGGAGGGTGGTGGGGCTCCGGGCAGATCACCTCCTCACCGGTGGCGGCTCCTTCCACTGTATCACCCAGCAGCAGCCGGTGGGGATGATCCCTGCGGCTCCCCACGATGACTCTTCCTCCCAGGGGGCGGACGGATGAAGGAGATGGTGGTTGCAGCGGTCCAGGCGGCCTTCACGGATGACCCCGAGGTGGATATCGCCCGGGTGGCGGAGCTGGTGCGGGGGGCGGCCGTGGAGGGAGCCCGGGTCATCCTGCCACCGGAGCTCTTCCAGGGCTTCTACTTCTGTCGAGAGGAGCACGAGCGCCACTTCGCCAGGGCCACATCCGTGGCGGAGAGTGCCGCGGTGAAGGCGATGCAATCGATCGCCCGGGAGCTGGAGGTGGTGATCCCCACCTCGTTCTTCGAGAAGGACGGTCCCCATTACTACAACTCGCTGGCGCTCGTGGACCAGCGGGGGGAGATCCAGGGGGTGTACCGGAAGAGCCACATCCCCGACGGACCCGGCTACGAGGAGAAGTTCTACTTCCGCCCGGGGAACACTGGATTCCGGGTCTGGCCCACAGCGTACGGTACCATCGGCGTGGGGATCTGCTGGGACCAGTGGTTCCCGGAGTGTGCCCGGGCCATGATGCTCATGGGCGCGGAGATCCTCTTCTATCCCACCGCCATCGGGTCGGAGCCGGAGGAGCCTGAACTGGATACCCGCCGCCTCTGGCAGCGGGCCATGCAGGGCCACGCGGTGTCGAACATCGTGCCGGTGGTGGCCTCGAACCGCACGGGGCAGGAGGAGGGGCAGTCCTTCTACGGCCACTCCTTCATCTGCAACCACTTCGGGGACCTGGTGGCGGAGATGCCCGAGGGGGAGGAGGGGTTCCTGGTACAGCGGGTGGATCTGGCCCGTGCGGCGGAGAAACGGGCCGCCTTCGGGTTCTTCCGCGATCGCAGGCCCGAGCTCTACGGGAGGTTGGCCCGGGACGAGTGACGCCGGGAGGTGGGGCTGGGCTCCGGCCTCCGACGCACCACGACCCCCCGGGCTCCATATGAGCCATCCAGGGGGGAGAACGACAGAGGCCGGCGCCCCTTCCGGGACGCCGGCCTCTTCACGTCAGG
>CAYQVI010000414.1:0-2377 GCA_964420725.1 uncultured Gemmatimonadaceae bacterium
GGGGGGAGGGGCGGGGAAGCGGGGATCGGCAAGGGTGGGTGGTTTCACCGAAGGTAGGTCAGGGGGGATCCGGCAGCCACCCGGGGGCCCCCTCGCTCTCCGGACGTTCCTCCGGGGGATGCTCCGGCCGGGCGTGCCGACCGCATGTGCCCTCCCCCGGGGCCGTGAAAACTACAAGGGACGTAACGAGCCGTACCCCCGTCCCCGGAAGGGATCTTCTGACCCGTGTGGTGGTGCACCGGTGCGGAGCCGGTCCAGAGCAGGATGCCCCGCGTACAGTGGTCCGTACATGGATGTCCATTCCACGAATGCAGCGGCAGTCGTCTTGCACCGTCTTTCCATTGAGGCGCTGACGGATGGTGCCTCACCCTCGAACGACGGAGATCCAGGATGAACATTCATCGAAGCATATGGTTGGCCACGGCGCTGACACTGGTGGCCCTTCCCCTCCAAGCACAGGAGCGATGGACCTTCGAGTTCACCGGTGGTGCCGCTGCCCCCACCGGGGACCTGGGGGAGCTGGGGCTGAACACCGGTCTGGCCTTCGGGGCCAGCCTGGGCGCCCGGGTCATGCCCCACCTGTCGGTCTACGGAGGCTGGGACTGGGTGCACTTCAGCTCCGACGAACTGGTCGGTGGAGAGCTCGATGTGGAGGAGACCGGGTACGCCCTGGGGCTCCGCTTCCAGCACCCTCTGCGGGGGGAGGAGGGCTTCCCCCAGGTGAGGGTCCAGGCCGCAGGGACGTACAAGCACATCGAGGTGGAGGATGACGAGGGCGACGTGGTGACGGACTCGGACCATGGGCTGGGATGGGAGGCCGGCGCCGGGCTGGTCCTCCCCCTGGGGGAACGGTGGATGCTCACCCCCATGCTCCGCTACCGGTCGCTCTCCAGGGATCTGGACCTGGGTCCGGGGGCGGCGGAGGTGGAACTCCAGTACCTCACCTTCGAGGTGGGGGCTTCGCTGAGGTTCTGAGATGGTGGGCCGGCGGCTTCGCCGGGCCCCTGACGGAGGATCCGGTGCACCCCCGGCCGGGTCCTCCTGGAGAGGTACCCCATGATCCATGACCCTTCTGCCGGGGGATCCCTGGCGCCGGATGGCCCACCCCCCACCGAGCCCCCGGTGCGCTCGGTTGTGCCCTTCTTCGCCATCACCTTCGGTATCACCTGGGGAATGCTGGTGGCCTACCTCCTGGCTCCGGAGGGGGTCCGGGAGTGGATCGGCCCCATCAGCAGCCGCCACCCCCTCTTCATCCTGGCGGTGTATGCGCCCGCCATCGCCGCCCTGACCCTGGTGCTGAGAGAGGCGGGGATCCCGGGGCTCCGGGGTTTCCTCTCCCGGCTCCTCCTGTGGCGGATGCCCGCCGTCTGGTGGGTGGTTCTGCTGGTGCTGCTCCCCGCCTGCTTCCTCGCCGGTGCGGCGCTGGGCGGGGGGCTGGAGGGGTGGTTGCCGGGGCTGCCCGGGGCGGGTGCGCTCCTGTCTGCCGCAGCCTTCATGCTGGTGCTGGGGCCGGTGGAGGAGCTGGGATGGCGGGGATACGCGCAGCCCCTTCTGCAGCGGGTCATGGCCCCTCTCTGGGCCGGCCTCCTGGTGAGCGCCATCTGGAGCGTCTGGCACCTCCCGGCCTTCTACCTCTCCGGCACGGTACAGAGTGCGTGGAGCTTCACCCCCTTCTTCATCGGGTCGGTGGGGGCCGGGATGATCCTCACCGGGCTCTTCAACGCCGCCCGGGGCTCCCTCCTCCTGGCGGCGCTCTTCCACTTCCAGCTCAACAACCCACTGTGGCCCGATGCCCAGCCCTGGGACATGTATTTGTTCGCGGCGCTCGCCGTGGTGGTGGTGTGGATGGACCGGCGGAGGATGCTGGCCCGCCCCGGGAGCGCGGACGGAGGAGTGACGGGGGTGACCCGGGCGGGCGTGTGAGGGGAATGCCCACGCCACCGATCAACATTCATCGTTCGGCCCTTCGCGATCCCTCGAGGTCAGAATCCGTCTCGATGTCCGGGAAGGATTCTGACTTCGCGCCGCCCATCGCCCTCGAGGACAGAATCCGTCTCGAATACCGGCAAGGATTCGCCCCTCGGCCTTCCCGAGTGCGTCGAGAGACGAATTCTTCCCGCCTCCGGCGCGCACCCTCCTCCCGTTGGTGGCGCCACCCCTGGGAATGGGGAGGCCGGGGCGGCCCCCGGCACGCCCCCCAGGGGGGCGCAGCGGGTGCCGGGAGGCGCCAGGGCGGCCACGGGCCGCCCCACCAATGGAAGAGGGGAGGTGGGGACGCTCGTCCCCACCTCCCCTCCGCATCAGCCGCCGGGCTGGCGATTCCGGCCGATCACCCGGGCCCCTCCGCTGTCACCCGCTGGCCCGGCAACTCATCCCG
>CAYQVI010000415.1:0-2362 GCA_964420725.1 uncultured Gemmatimonadaceae bacterium
TCGCCCGGGTGGAGCTCTTCCCCGACCCCCGCATGGACCTCATCAAGGAGCAGGGCATCCTCCACGAGCAGGCCCTCCTGGAGCAGTTCCGCGCCGACGGCAAAGACGTCCTGGCTTTCGGGGATCTGGAAAAGGAGCACCGGAACCCACAGGGATACGCCCACCGCGCCGCCGAGACCCTCGCAGCCATGCAGGCCGGCTACGACGTGATCTACCAGGGGGCGGTCTACGATGGGCGGTGGCTGGGGTTCGTGGACTTCCTGCTCCGGGTGGAGGTCCCCAGTGCCCTGGGCGCCTGGTCGTACGAGGTGGCCGACGCGAAGCTGACCCGGGAGGCGAAGGTGTCGGCGATCCTGCAGACGTGCGTCTACTCGGAGATGATCGGGGGGCTCCAGGGGGTGGATCCGGAGCACATCCACCTGTACCTGGGTGGGCCCTCGCCCCGGCGGGTCAGCTACCGGCTGGCCCACTTCGCCGCCTACTACCGGGCGCTGAAGGGGCGCTTCCTGGGGCATGTGGCCGCCGCCCCGGACGATCCGCCGGTGGCCCCGGACCCGGTGGAGCTGTGCCGGATCTGCGACTGGGATTCCCGATGCAAGCAGGAGCGCCGGGAGGTGGACCACCTGTCGCTGGTGGCGGGGATCGCCGGGGACCAGCGCCGGGCCCTGGAGGGCGCCGGGGTGCACACGCTGGCCGATCTGGCCCGCCTCCCCCTGGATCCCCCTCCGGCCGGGCTCCGGGCTCCCTCCTTCCAGCGGATCCGGGAGCAGGCCCGGGTCCAACTGGAGGGGCGCACCCGGGGCACCCCCCACCACGAGCTCCGGCCCCTGGAGTCCAACCCCGACGGCGGTCCCCTGGGGCTGGCGGCGCTCCCGGCCCCCACCCCCCACGACCTCTTCTTCGACTTCGAAGGGGCGGACTACGCCTACGAGGAGGGGCTGGAGTACCTGTGGGGAATCTCGGATGTGGAGGACCGGTTCCAGGGGGACTGGGCCCTCACCCAGGACCAGGAGAAGGCGTGTCTGGACCGCTTCCTGGCCATGGCCGCCCGGCTGATGGAGGAGCACCCCGGCGCCCACATCTACCACTTCGGGCACTACGAGCCCACCGCGCTGAAGCGGCTGGTGGGGCGCTACGGGATCCGCACCCAGGAGCTGGACCGACTCCTGACGCAGGGGGTCTTCGTGGATCTGCACCGGATCGTGAAGCAGGGGGTGGTGGCCTCGGTGGAGAGCTACTCCATCAAGGCGCTGGAGGCGCACACCGGGTTCATCCGGGAGGTGCCCATGGCGGAGGCGAATCCCGCCCGGGGTCGCCTGGAGTACGCCCTCTCTGCCGGCCTCCGGGATGACGTGTCGCTGGCGGACCGCCCCGTGGTGGAGCGCTACAACCGGGACGATTGTGTCTCCACCCGGGCGCTGAGGGACTGGCTGGAGGGGTTGCGGGGGGAACTGGAGCAGGCCCAGGGGCACCCCATCCCCCGGCCCACCCCGCCGGAGCCCCGGCCGGAGGCGGACGACAGCACCGCCGGCGCCGTCCGGGAGGCCATGGACGCCCTGCTGGCGGGGGTCCCCGAGGAGCGGGACGCCCGGGGTCCGGAGCAGCAGGTCCGGTGGCTGGCGGCCCATCTGCTGGAGTGGCATCGCCGGGAGGACAAGAGCGTCTGGTGGGACTTCTTCCGCCTGAAGGAGCTCCCCGTGGAGGATCTGGTGGAGGAGTCCCGGCCGCTGGCGGGGCTGGAGTACATCGGCGAAGTGGGGACGGTGGCGCGGTCCATCCTGCACCGGTTCCGCTTCCCGGCGCAGGAGCATCGGCTGGATGCCGGGGACAAGGGGATCGATCCGCATCAGGAGGTGGAGGGGAAGAACGGCGGGACCACCAACCCCCGGCGGGAGATCCACGCCATCGACGATCTGGCGGGGACCCTGGATGTGAAGGTGGGGAAGGGCAGCTCCTTCGATCCGGAGGCGCTCCGGGCCCTCATCCCCGACGACATCATCGGCACCAACGACCACCGGGCCCGCCTGCTGGCCACCGCCCAGAGGCTCCTGGAGGGGGAGGCGTCGCTGGCCGCCTGGAGTCCTGCGTCTCCGGCCCTGCTCCGGCGCACTCCACCCCGCTTCACCGGTGGAGCCACCCTGGCCGACATCGCCCCGGAGGGCTCGCCGCTGGAGCGGGCCACGGAAGCCGTGGTGCGTCTCGAGCCCGGCGTCCTCCCCGTGCAGGGTCCTCCCGGCACCGGCAAGACCTACACAGGCGCCCGGATGATCCGCGCCCTCCTCCGGGACGGGCTCACCGTGGGGGTCACCGGGCCCAGCCACAAGGTCATCACCAACCTGCTGGACGCCGTGTGCGGGGCGGA
>CAYQVI010000416.1:0-672 GCA_964420725.1 uncultured Gemmatimonadaceae bacterium
CGCACGCCCGGGCCGCCGCCACCTGCATCGCATCCTCCAGGTCACGGAGGGGAAGATCCGCACCAAAGCGGAAGTCGTCGGTGTCCGTGGGGGCCACCAGGGCGACGGAGGTGAGATCCCGGAGGAACGCGCGGGCATCGTCTCCGCCCGCGGCCGGTCGGAGCAGGTAGTGGAGGTTCGAGAGGGTGTGCCAGGAGACGAAGGCGCGGTAGGGGCGCCGCTCCAGCAGGTCGAGGAGCGCGGCAGATGCTTCCAGGTGGGGCTCCCTCCCCAGGGCCACGTCCAGGAGGACATCCGTGTCCAGGAGGATCACCGGTACTTCTCCGTGAGGGCCCGGTAGCGTTCGTCGCCCCGCTCGGAGAGCACCAGCCGCCCCCTCCACCGTTCGGCGAAGGTCGGGGAGTCGCCCCCGGTCATCTCCCGCAGGGCGGACTCCACCAGGGCGGAGAGGGAGACGCCCCGCTCCCGGGCGTAGCGCTTCGCGGCGGGGAGGAGCTCCCGATCGACGGTGAGGGTGAGCTTGGTCTTCACGGGAGGTCCGGGTATACGTGTAGTGGGAAATGTACACGTATACCATGGCTGGAGGCGCGGAGGTGTGCAAGAGAAGGGGGTGACCCGGAGCTCCGGGCCCCCCCCCCCTCGCATCGCGCCCCGACCGCCCGCTTCGGGGCC
>CAYQVI010000416.1:682-986 GCA_964420725.1 uncultured Gemmatimonadaceae bacterium
CTCAGGTCACTCCGGCCAGTGCTTCCGGCCTGTCTTCATGAACCCCATCTTCTTCCCCCGGGCGGCCTCGTGCGACCGCTGGTACATGTACTTCCGGTCCATCTCCCGCACGGCGCCCCGCTCCACCCGCAGCGCCATCCGCTCCAGGTCCCGGGCCTCGTCCCCCAGGCGTTCGTCGGCGCTGAACCCCTGCTCGAGGATGGCGGATGCGGCCCTCCGGAGATGCTCCGCCGCCTCCGCGTAGTCTCCCCGGCGCTCCAGATGCAGGGCCGCGTCCCGGGCCCGGGACGTCTCCACCAGCAGG
>CAYQVI010000416.1:996-2359 GCA_964420725.1 uncultured Gemmatimonadaceae bacterium
GCACCTCCTGCACCACCACCGGCCCCTCCACCCCGGTCATCCGCACCTGGCAGGTCACCTCCCGGTGCTCCACCCCCCCGCCGTCCGTGAGGACGTCGGCGTGCACCACCAGGGTCCCCAGGTCCAGCTCGTCGGCCCCCGCCGGACCCTCCACCCGGAACTCCGCCAGCAGGGTCAGCGTCTCCCGGGCATAGAGGTCGCCCATCGCCACCCTCAGCCCCGAGGCCGTGGGAAGCCGGGGATAGCTGTGCCGGATCCCCACCAGCGTGGCATCCGTCCCGCCCCGGAGCTCCACGGACACGTTCTGGGCCGCCACGGAGAGGAGCCCGTCCAGCTCCTCCTCGAAGATCCCCGCCGCCTGGTCCGGCGACTCCACGTAGTAGGTGTTTCCACGGCCCGCATCCGCCATGGTCCGGAGCAACTCCTCGTTGAACCGTGGTGGTGGTGACGCCGACCCCGGCGGCGTTCCGGACCAGCTCTGCCAGGGTCCCTGGGTCGGTGATTCCCTCATTTGCGCGGCCGTCGGTGAGGAGGATGACCCGGTTCACCGCACCCTGCCCGGCGAACCCGGCCACCAGCTCCCGCCCCTTCAGCCACCCGCCACTCAGGTTGGTCATCCCCTCGATGTGGATGCGCATGATGTGCTGCGACAGGAGGGCCGACTCCCGCCCCTGGAGCATCGGGGCCACCACCTCCACCTCACTTCCGAAGGCCACCACGCCCACCCGATCCTCGGGCCACACCCGACGCACCAGGGAGGCCGCCGCCTCCCGTGCCGCCTCGATGGGCTCGCCGACCATGGAGCCCGAGCGGTCCAGGACCAGGGCGAGATTGAGGGGCACGCGGCGGTGCTCCGGGGGCGTCTCTCCTTCGATGGTGAGCAGGGCGCGGACCATGAGCGATCCGTCGGCGGCGGGGGCGTCGTGATCCAGCAGGAGGGTGGTCTTCATGGTTCCGACTCCAGGAAGGGGGTGGGGGTGGGGCACACCGCCGCCGGGCATCCCAACGCACCGCCCGGGGTGGTGAGGGCGGCGCCGGGGAATCGAACCCCGGAAGCGCTTCCCTCCACAGGAAGCACCTGTCACCAGACCGCCACCCGACTCCGTCACCGGGCCTCTGTCGGCGCAGTTGACAGTGTCAACCCAAGGATAAGAGTCCAGGTTGACGCTGTCAACTGGTCGCCCCACATTTCATCCATGGTGCTTTCCCTGGATGGACATGCGGAGCTCCGGGCCCTCCTGCTGGAGGCGGCCCGGGAGATCCTGAACGAGCCCGACACCGCCCTGGACCTCCGGAAGGTGGCCGAGCGGGCGGGGAAGAGCCGGACGGCGCCCTACCTGGTGTTCGGGAAGACGGAGGAGGG
>CAYQVI010000417.1:0-2355 GCA_964420725.1 uncultured Gemmatimonadaceae bacterium
GGCCGGACGCCGGACCCGGAGGATCGTGGGGGATGGGGGGCGGTTCCATGGTCATATGGGCAATCTACCGGGTGGAGGCCGGCGACGCGCCCGGTGGCTACACCGCCCGTCGCCCCTGTTCGCCGCCCGTGACGATCGGTCCCTATCGCCCTCCCAGTGTCTTCCAGGTGGAGGTGGACTTCGCCACGCCGACGCCCGGGAAGACCTTCTGGAGCTCGATGGGCTTGGCCACGCTGTGGAAGGTGCCCTGCTGCCGGGTGTAGGTGGTGGTGGTCTTCTTCTTCAGCCCCAGGAACTTCTTCGTCACCAGGGTCTGGGCCACGTCCACCATGTCGTAGTACTGGATGGTGACGTTCTGCTGCATGTAGAACTTCCAGTCCCGGCTCCCCTGCGGCCGGAATCCGAAGACCACCCCCCACGCGATGCTCGCCTGCATCTTGATGCGGCTCTTGTAGAGGGCCTCCATGGCCTCCGACACATCCTTCTCCAGTTGGTCCACCGCTGCCGAGCCGCCACGGGGGACCATGTACTGATCACTCCTGAGCTGCGTGAGCACCGCTCCGACCCTCCCCCCGCCCACGTTGTTGACCCGGTCCACGAACGTCCGCCAGAAGACGTTGGAATCCCCGGTGGTGGGGAGCTCGTCCGATCCCACGCCCCCGGTGCCGCAGTGGAAGATGGTGGGATTCTGGGGGGTGCCCTTGAACATGATGGAGCAGCCGCTGAGGACGGCGGTGAAGAAGAAGCGGGGATGCTGGGCCTCGGGAAGGGCGGGGTTCAGGTTGGCGATGGTCAGTTCGACGGCGGCCCCATGCCGGTCCCAGGGAAGGAAGTAGATGGGGAGGCCGGTGGCGGCGGTGATGGAGGGGTTGACCTCGATGACCTCTCCCCGGACGCCGTGCACTCCCTTGGTGAGCTCCACCCGGCCGATCCCGTTGGCCTGGTCCACCACCGTGTGCCGGAACCCCTTGTAGGTGCCGGCGGTGAAGGGGACGCTCTGGTAGGTGGCGGTGTACCCCGCGGCCTCGTTCCCGGGGAGGAAGGCGAACTTCCCGGCGGTGGCCTTTGGATCGGCGGCGAAATCGGTGGTGATCGACATCAGTCCCCCTGAATGGGTGTGGACGGCGGGGGGATGAGGGCCCCACCGGCGATGCTTCGGTGGACGTGTACCTCTTCATCCCGGGCTGCCCCCGCCCAGCCCTGCCGACACGGCCCACGAGGTACGGATCCCGGCGGCCCGCAACCACTCGCTCAGCCGCGCGCCGCCGTAGCTCCCGCCCCCTCCGCCGCCATCCCCGGATTCGTGACCAGATGCCCATGGTGGAACCCCAGCCGGGGGTCGTCCCCCTTCGACATGGGGATGTACTCCTGGAGGTCGGGCATCTTCACCCGGAGGCGGAGCGTGTTGGACGGATAGTCATAGATGGTGATGTGGTTCAGCCCCCGGTTCGCGGTGAAGAGGAGGCTCTGGTCGGGGCTCAGCTTGCAGGCGTGCACCGAGTCCACCATGGCGAAGCGGCTCACCCGCATGGCCCCCAGCAGGTGCTGCGTCTGGGTGAAGAGTCCGCCCCGGACCAGGATGTCGTAGGCCTGGGTGGCCACCTGCCGGCGGTTGGCCCACTGCTCGGGGATTCCCGGGCGCTCGTCGATGATCCGGAACGACGCGAAGTCCTCCAGGTTGATCATCACGATGGTCTGGCTCCCGCCGTTGCAGAAGATCAGCTCCGTGTCCGAGATGGTGAGGTCGGAGTTGATGTGGGCCGGGATGTCCCGACCGGCGCTCCAGTGCCGCACCACCTCTCCGGTGGCCGCATCCACCTCGTAGGCGTACTCCCGGAGGTAGGCCATGGCCCACTCCTGGTAGTCCACCATGGGGTGCACCCGGAAGGACACGCCGTAGAAGAGGTCCTTCGTGGGGTGGGGGATGGTGTGCCAGCAGGTGGTGGGGAGGGGGACCCGCCGGATCTCGCCGGTGACGGTGTCCCAGATCCCCATCTCCCGGGCCTCGTCCCGGTTCCCCTTCGCTGGATTGTCCATGGTGCCGAAGACCACGTAGCGCCCGGACGCCGTGCGCTGCATCCCGTGGACGATGGCCATCCCGTGGGGGGCCAACCGCTCGGGCTTCGCCAGGTTCCGGGAATCGAAGAGGTAGAGGTGCTCCCCCACCGCCGTGACGAACTGCTTCTCGTCCAGCCAGACAGCATGCGTGCTCCCCCGGATGGTGCTGTCGGGGATCTCGAAGCGCAGCGTGGAGATGCGGTCCAGCTCGTCGCCGGAGCGGGTGTCGTACAGGAGGAGGTGCTGCCCGGCGTTCCCCAGGAACCCCACCGAGCCCGACGGATCCACCGTGGTGGC
>CAYQVI010000418.1:0-2351 GCA_964420725.1 uncultured Gemmatimonadaceae bacterium
TTCACTCAACGAGTCCGGGTTGGCGCCCGGGGAAAGGAGACGTCGCCTCATGGGAAAGGATAGGGTAGTAGGGTCGGAGGTGTCCAGCGCGGAGATGTGGGAGCGGCTGGAGGAGATGGTCCGGGAGCAGGCCCAGGCCTTCGTGCAACGGGTTCTCGAGGAGGAGGTTACGGAGTTCCTGGGGCGGAGGAAGTCAGAGCGCCGGGCGGAGGTGGACGGGGCAAGCGGGTACCGGAACGGGTACGGAAAGCCTCGGCGGCTGGCGATGAGTTCGGGGACGATCACGCTGCGGCGGCCCCGGGTCCGGGACCTGGAGGAGCGATTCGAGAGCCGGGTGCTGCCGCTCTTCGCCCGGCGGACGAAGGAGATCGGGGCCCTGTTGCCGGAGTTGTACTTGCACGGGCTGGCGGAAGGGGACTTTGAGCTGGCCTTCCGGGGACTCCTGGGGGAGGGGGCACCGCTGTCGAAGTCGTCGATCCGCCGGCTGCGACAGGACTGGAATGCGGAGTTCCAGGCGTGGGGCGCTCGTCCGCTGGGGGACCGGGAGGTGGTCTACCTCTGGGCCGACGGGGTGTACGTGAAGGCAGGGCTGGAGAAGGACAAGGCAGCGCTCCTGGTGGTGATGGGTGCGTTGAGCGACGGGACGAAGGAGCTCCTGGCGGTGGTTCCGGGTTACCGGGAATCCAGTGAGTCGTGGGGCGCGGTGTTCCGGGACCTCCGGGACCGCGGAGTCCGGCCTCCCCGGCTGATCCTGGCCGACGGCAATGCGGCGATCTGGGCTGCCGCCCGGGAGATCTGGCCCGAGTCCCGGGAGCAGCGGTGCTGGAACCACAAGATGCGCAACGTGTTGGACCGGCTCCCCAAGCGGGAGCAGAAGGAAGCCCGGGACCTGCTCAGGGCCATCGTCTACGCCCCGGGCAGGCAAGCCGCCCTGAAGGCCCGCGGCCAGTTCGAGAAACGCTACCGGCCCTGGTACCCGAAAGCCGTCGATGTCCTGGAGGACGACTGGGAGCGACTGACCACCTTCTATGACTTCCCAGAGGAGCACTGGCGGCATCTGAGGACCACCAACGTGGTGGAGAGCCCCTTCGCCAGCGTCCGACTCCGCACCAGTGCAGCCAAGCGATTCAAGCGGGTCGACAGCGCCACCACCCTGATCTGGAAGCTCCTCACCGTGGCCGAGAAGCGCTTCCGAAAGCTCAACGCCCCGCACCTGCTTCGGCAGGTCACAGAGGGCAAGATCTTCAAGGACGGAAAGCCCGTCCCCACTGCCCACGGGAGGGCCGCCGCCTGACCGCCTTTACACACCTATTGACCCGAGCTCCCGCGCTGCTCGGGGCCGACATCCTGTTCTACCCCACGGCGATCGGCTGGCATCCGGCCGAGAAGGCCGAGTTCGGCACCGCGCAGGTGGAGGCGTGGCGCACCATGCAGCGCTCGCACGCCATCGCCAACGGCGTGTTTGTGGCCTCGCCCAATCGCGTGGGGCTCGAGCCGGAGCCCGGCACCGACGGCATCGAGTTCTTCGGCCAGTCGTTCATTGCCGATCCGTTCGGCCGCTACCTCGCGCAGGCGGGCACCGAGCCGGCCGTGCTCGTGGCCACGTGTGACCTCAACCTGATCGAGGAGACGCGCCGCAACTGGCCGTTTCTGCGCGACCGGCGCATCGACGCGTACGGTCCGATTCTCAATCGCTGGCTGGGTCAGTAATGCCGTCGTACCGCATGCCGGCCGAGTGGGAACGACACGACGCCACGTGGATTGCCTGGCCACACCATGAACCCGATTGGCCCGGCAAGTTCGAACCCATTCCGTGGGTGTACGCCGAAATCGTGCGTGCCCTCGCGGGAAGTGAGCGAGTGGAGATCGTGTGTCATGATGACGTCGTGCGGGAGGACGCACTCGCGTGCCTCGACATGCACGCCGTGCCCAGCGATGCCTACCGCCTCCACGTGGCCCCCACCGATCGTGTCTGGCTGCGCGACAGCGGCCCCACCGGCGTGCACACGCCCGACGGCCGCGTGGCGCTCATGCGCTGGGACTTCAACGCGTGGGCCAAGTACGACAACTATGCGCACGATCGCCGCATTCCCGAGGTGGTGGCCGAGGTCACCGGGCTGCCCCTGCAGCAGGCCATGCGCCCCGACGGCGCGGGTCCGCTCGTGCTCGAAGGCGGCGGCATTGAAACCGACGGCCTTGGTACCATGCTGGTGACCGAGGAGTGGCTGCTCACCGACGTGCAGGTGCGCAACCCGGGACTCTCGCGCGCCGACTACGAACGGGCCTTCGCGGATACGCTCGGCATCACGCACACCATCTGGCTGGGTGAGGGCTGCGTGGGCGACGACACG
>CAYQVI010000419.1:0-2344 GCA_964420725.1 uncultured Gemmatimonadaceae bacterium
GATCAGCTCTGGAAGACCACCATGGACCCGGACACCCGGACCCTCCTCCAGGTGACCGTGGAGTCGGCGGCGGAGGCGGACCTCATCTTTTCCAGGCTCATGGGGGACGAGGTGGAGCCCCGACGCCAGTTCATCGAGCGGAACGCTCGCTACGTGAAGAATCTGGACGTCTGAGGGGGGGAGGGGCGGCCGTCACTGCGCCTGCACCCCCGGTCTGTCACTGGATCCGGTGACTCTGCGCCGGCGGGAGGGACCTCATGGTCGAGGCCTCCCGCCGGCGTTCATCCTTCCCCTAGCAGCTCCCGCACCCCCACCACCTGCACCATGGAGTCCCGGGCCGCCCGACTCCGGAGCCCGGGGGTGGCGGCGCCCCGGCCGAAGAGGAGACGGAGGCGCCCCTCGCGACCGATGCCGTAGCGCACCCGCCTGACCTGGCTCTCCAGCTCCTCCAGTTCCGCCTCCCCCATGGGCTCTTCCCTCCAGATGCACCGCCCGTAGACCACCCCTCCGTTCCGGAGGATCCCCGCCACATGCAGGTCGTGCTCCGCTCCCCAGAGCGCTCCCGCCTCCCGGGCCACCGCCCCCAGGTGGGGGGCGGCATCGTGTTGCAGCCAGAGCCTGGCCGCCTCGGGAAGAACGCCCGCCACGTGGGCCTCCAGGGCCGGGCGGACCTCGTGCTCCCAGACCGGGGAGGGCCCCAGCGTGGCGAGGCGCCCCATGCGGGGAAGCACGGTGCCGAACCAGAAGCGGAGGAAGGGGTCGGGGACGGCGTATCGCCTGGAGCGGCTCCCGGGGCGGGCGTCCAGCGAGGACTCCCCCCGGAGCAGCCCCTGCTCCTCCAGCCCCCGGACATAGGGTCCCAGCCGCGCTCCTCCCATGTCCCCGGGGAGGGCCTTCCCCATCTCCCCCCAGCCCCTCGCGCCGGCGGACGCGGCAGCCAGCACCGCTCCGTACCGGGCCGGTGCCTGGAAGGCCTTCTCCAGGATCCGGAAGCCTTCGTGGTGGAGGGGGCCATCCGGGTCCAGGACCATCCGCTGGATCACCATGGCCAGGGTGCCCCGACGGGGGACCAGGGAGAGACGCCCGGGGTGTCCCCCCAGAACGGCCCAGGCAGCGAACCGGTCTGCGGCAGGCCACCTTGGAAGGAAGCGGGCGGCCTCGGACACCGTGAGGGGGCGGAGCTGGATGTCCAGCTCCGGCCCGCCAGGAGCCTCTCCATCCCCGGAAAGGGTGGCCATGGCCGGAGGAGCGGTACCGGCCAGGACCAGATGAAAGGGGATGGCCCGGGGGAGCAGGTCGTCCATGGCCTGCCTCAGGAGCCCGGGGACGGCTCCCCGCCCCAGCAGGCGCTGGGCGTCATCCAGGACGAGGGTGAAGGGAGGACCTGCGTCCGGGGCCGGGGGAGGGGCCCACTCCGTGGCCAGCGCCAGGAGCCCCGGCCAGTCCGGGAGGTCGCCCGAAGGCTCACCGGGTGGAGGACCCCCTCCGGGTCCTCTCTGGAGATGGTCTCGGAGAAGGGCTCGGATGGCCTCGTCCGGGAGGTGCGGGACCGGGAAGAAGAGGTGGGGAAGTCCGGTGAGCGCCTCCTTCAGGAAGCGGGTGACCCCCACCCCTGGCCCTCCTCGCACCACCGTCAGGGAGGGGGTCCTGCTCCGGAGCTGCTCCCCCAGCTCCCGGAGTTCGCTGGCGCGCCCGACGAACATGCCCGTGGTCTCCAGCAGGAGGGGAACGTGGGGCGAACGGAGGGATTCAGCTTAAGCTAGGAAATAATAGCTTAGATGACAATCTGTTATTCTGCCGCGGTCGCCCCTCGTTCTCTCGCCCTTCCACCCCCATCTTGGTAGTCAGGTCGAGCCGAACGGGGCTCTGCCTACTCCATACTCCACCCGATCCAGGACCGAGCACATGACCAGGACCACCCCCCGATACGACAATCTCCAGGCCGCCAAGACCTGGGTCTCTGCAGAGCGAAACGGCGGTGCCGTGACCCGGGGCGCCGATCTGGAGTCCAAGTTCGGCGCCAACGTCTTCGGCCTGGTCGAGATGAAGGCCCGTCTCCCGAAATCGGTGTACAAGGCGCTGCTGGCCACCATCGAGGAGGGACGGGAGATCGACCTCACCATCGCCGATGCCGTGGCTGTGGCCATGAAGGAGTGGGCCCTGGAGCGGGGTGCCTCCCACTTCACCCACTGGTTCCAGCCCCTCACCGGCCTTACCGCCGAGAAGCACGACTCCTTCCTCTCCCCCACCTCCGGGGGGAAGGCCGTCACCGAGTTCTCCGGAACCGAGCTGGTGCAGGGGGAGCCCGACGCCTCCTCCTTCCCGTCGGGCGGGCTGCGGGCCA
>CAYQVI010000420.1:0-2326 GCA_964420725.1 uncultured Gemmatimonadaceae bacterium
TGATCCACCCCAGATAGACCCCGAAGGCCATCCGGGCCAGGAGATGGGGAGGGGTCCCGTCCGGGGTGGTCTTCCCGGGAAGGAGCTTCGTGTTCAGGACCAGGAGGGTGATCAGCAGCCCCGACATGATCACCACCGAGAGGGCCACGAACTCGTAGTGCCACGCCAGGATCCAGGAGCCGTTCAGGACGGAGGCCAGGGCGAACCAGGGGGCGATGCGGCGCCCGGTGGCGGACCCTCCGGAGAGGAACTGGACGACGGCCCACGCCAACAGGAGGAGGTAGATGACCCCCCAGATGGAGAAGGTCACCCCGGCAGGGACGAACAGGTTGGGGTACTGGGCGGAGAGCTCCCCGGTGGTCTTCCCGTTCAGGGGAAGCCGGTTGGCCAGGGCGTTCAGTACCAGGCTTCCCAGGAAGAGGATGACGGCCGGGAGCCTCATCCGTCCGTCCTGCCGCCCAGCCTCCGGATCACACGTCCGGATGCGGCGCCGGGAACCGGAGCCCCCTCCTCCCAGACCGGCTCACCGGCCACCCACACCCTGTCCATTCCCAGCGCAGTGGTGTGGGGTGATTCGAAATCGGCCCGGTCCAACAGGTTGGCGGGATCGAAGAGCACAAGGTCGGCAGCGAAGCCCTGGCGGATCCGCCCCCGGGGGACCTCCACCCGTCCGGGGTCGTCCAGCCCCAGGATGGAGGCAGGGAGTCCGGACATTCGCCGCACCGCCTCCTCCAGGGAGAGGACCCCCCCGGGTCCGGTGTGGCGGGAGAGGACCCGGGTGAAGGTCCCGTAGCCCCTGGGATGCGCCATGGACGGTCCCCCGTCGGACGAGACCGCCACGAAGGGGTCCGCCAGGAAGGTGGTCATCACCTCCTCATCCATCACGAAGTAGGCCGCCCGGGCGCCCCCGGGGCCCAGCTCCACCAGCACCTCGGGCCAGGGCTGCCCGGATACTTCCGCCGCCTCCGCCAGCGTCCGCCCAGCGAAGGGCCCCGTGCCGAAGAGGGTGGCCTCCGGTCCGTTCCGGGACTCCACCCGGGCCTGGAGATGAGCCAGCAACTCCTCCCGCCGCTCCCGGGAGACCGCAGCGTAGTCGTTGGGAGGGCGGGCCCAGTCCGGGAAGAGGATACTGAGCCCCGTGAAGCTGGCCGTGTACGGATACAGGTCCGCCGTGGCCTCTCCCCCACCGGCCCGGGCCTCCGCCAGCATGTCCAGCATCCGGCGGGCCTGGAGGGTATCCCGCCCCAGCACCACCTTCAGGTGCGACGCGTGCACCCGCACACCGGCCCGCCGCCCCTGCTCCAGCAGTTCCGCCAGGGACGCCTCCACCTGGTCGGCGTCCTCGTTCCTCATGTGGCTCATCACCACCCCGCCCACCGCAGCCACCGGCGCCGCCACCGCCACCAGCTCCTCCATGTCGGACCGGACCCCGGGATCGTACTCCAGCCCCAGGGTGAGACCGAAGGCCCCGGCCTCCAGCCCCTCCTGCACAAGGGCCGCCATCCGCCGGCGCCCCGCCTCGTCCGCCACACCGAACCCCACTCCGGACTCCATCCGCACGGTGTTGTGCCCCACCATCCAGGCGGTGTTCAGGGAGAGATCCATCCCATCGAGGCGATCCATGTGCGCCGCCAGCCGGGCCACCTCCGGGCTGCGTCCGTCCTGCCCCAGGACGATGGTGGTGACGCCCTGGGCCAGGAAGTTCCGGAACTCCGGCGGTTCCGGCAGATCCCAATGGGCATGGGCGTCGATGAACCCCGGGGCGAGGACACGTCCTCCGGCGTCCACGAGCTCCGCTACCTCCAGTGTGTCCGGGTCCACCTGCCCCACCCAGGAGATCCTCCCCTCCTGGACCAGCACGTCGGCGATGCGGCCGGCGCCTCCCCCCCCGTCCAGCACCAGCGCCCCGGTGACCAGGAGGTCATGGGCCCCCGAGGGGCTCACCGGATTCTCGAACCCCGCCCCCGACTCCGCCGGCGACGGCGACGCACCCGGGTCCCCCTCTCCGGAAACCCGGTCCGCAGGGGGGGCGCAGGCGTACATCGGGAGTAGGGCACAGAGGAGCAGAAGTGCAGGACGTGGAAGGGTTCCCGGGGGACGGGAGAGGGAGCGCTGGACCGGTGGGTACATCGGATGGAATCCCGGAGGGCCGGGGGAGACAATCGACTCAGGATCCCCCACGTTAGGGGTGTCCCTTCATCGGGGCCACCCTACCCCTTCCCACGAGCAGCACATTTCAATACATTGTGTGAGGCGAGAACGCTCCGGCGATTTTCCCGGAGCCCGGTGACGAGTTGGACCTGGGCCTCGACGGCTCGGGTCTTTT
>CAYQVI010000421.1:0-2326 GCA_964420725.1 uncultured Gemmatimonadaceae bacterium
CTGGGCTACCTGGCCCACACCGGGTCCATGGACCCCGACGACCTCCGCCGGGCCATGGTGTACGGCTCGGTGATGGGCTCGTATGCCGTGGAGGCCTTCAGTGTGGACCGATTCAGGACGCTGGACATCCAGGAGGTGATGGACCGGGTCCGGGACTTCCGGGCCATGACCACCTTCGAACTGCAACCCCTGGCCCGAACCCATGGCTGATTCCGCCGGTCTGGACTACCGCAGCAGTGGCGTCGACCTCGATGCCGCCGAGAGGGCGAAGAACTCCCTCAAGGCACTGGTGGCCGCCACCCGGGATTCCAACACCCTGTCGGAGATGGGGAGCTTCGGGGGGCTGTATGCCGTCCCCCGGGATTCCCGGGCGCCTGTACTGGTCTCCAGCGCCGACGGGGTGGGAACCAAGCTGAAGGTGGCCTTCCAGGCCGAGCGGCATGACACGGTGGGACGGGACCTGGTGAACCACTGCGTCAACGACATCCTGGTGCAGGGGGCCCGTCCCCTCTTCTTCCTGGACTACCTGGCCCACGGCCCCCTCCGGGAGGGGGTCGTCACCGAGGTGGTGCGGGGCGTGGCGGAGGGGTGCCTGGAGAACGGCTGCGCCCTTCTGGGGGGCGAGACCGCCCAGATGGGGGATTTCTACGCCGCCGGGGAATATGACCTCGCGGGCTTCATCGTGGGGACCGTGGAGCGGGACCGGATCGTGGATGGCTCCAGGACCCGCCCCGGGGACATCCTCCTGGGCCTGGCCTCCTCCGGGCTGCACACCAACGGCTACTCCCTGGCCCGGCGCATCGTCTTCGAGCGGATGGGGCTCACGGTGGACGATCCGTTCCCCGGTGAGGAGGGAAGTGTGGCCGACGTTCTGCTCCGGATCCACCGGAGCTACCTCCGGGGGATCTGGCCGCTCCTGGAGAGGGGGCTGGTCCGTGGACTGGCCCACATCACCGGTGGCGGGATCCCGGGGAATCTTCCCCGGGTCCTCCCTGCAGGGTGCGGGGCCTTGATCGATGCGGCGAGCTGGGTGGTTCCCCCCCTCTTCCGGACCCTCCAGCAGGCCGGGGGGGTGGAAGAGGAGGAGATGCGCCGGGTCTTCAACATGGGGGTGGGGATGATCGTGATCTGCGCCCCGGAGGATCGGGAGACGGTGATGGAACTCCTCTCGGCGGCGGGAGAGACGCCGTGGGAGCTGGGGCGGGTGGAGGCTGGAGAAGGGGTCCGGTACGCAGGATGAGCGGCCTGTCGCGTCTCCTGGGGCTCGGGGTTCTCCTTCCGGCGCTTTTCGCGGGGATGCCGCAGTCGGTGAAGGCCCAGGGGGGCTTTGCCGGAGCAGCCCAGGCGTGTGCCGCCTCCCCGGAGATCCAGGCAGACGGGATCTGCCCCGTGCTGCTGGGAGCGGTCCGGGGAGCCCGGGCAGGGCTCCTCACCGCCGTCTCGGGGGGAACCCCCATGCCCGGGACCGCCAGCACCCTGGGCCGACGCTTCCCCGGCAGTGCCCGCTACGCCTTCGGCGGCACGGTCCAGCTCCAGCAGGTCAGCCTCCTGGACCTGGTTTCCACTGCACGTCCCCGCACCGATGCCCAGCGGGAGGGCTCCGTGGTGGCCCTGCGGGGAGCCGGGGCGGTGGGGGTCTTCCACGGCTTCTCCCCCCGGCCCACCGTGGGGGGGATCCTCTCCGTGGATCTGGTGGGGGCCGCCAGCTACCTCTTCCTCCCTGCCTCCGCCGGATGGACCAGCGGGGTGCCGGCATGGGGGGTAGGGGCCCGGGTGGGGTTGCTCCGGGAGTCCTTCACGCTGCCCGGGATCACGGTGTCTGCCGTCCGCCACTCGGTCTCGTCGGTGGAGCTGGAGACCGACCCGGAGGGGTCCACCCGCATCTCCACCACCGGCTGGAGCCTCCGGGGGATCGTGGGGAAGGACCTGGCGGGGATCGGCCTCTATGCCGGGGTGGGGCAGGACCGGGGACAGGGGCGCTTCACCGTGTCCTCCCCTCCCTCCACCGGCCCCACGCCCCCCATCTATCCCACGGGGCTGGACTACGGCTCCGGCTCCCTCCCCGCCCGGCGGAACTCCCTCTTTGCCGGGGGCGTCTACACGGTTCTGGTGGCGCAGATCAGCGGAGAACTGGGGTGGGCGTCGGGCTTCGATCCGGTGGACGCCGGGTCCGCCGGGGTGATCCCGGGATCCGACGGAATGCTCTTCGTGAGCCTTCTGGGGCGCATCACCTTCTGATGGATCCGGGGCGCTGATGGAGGGAATACCCGGCGCTCCGCCCCTCCCCCCGGAGGAGGACTCCCCCTCACCCCCTCCCCCCCCCCCC
>CAYQVI010000422.1:0-2325 GCA_964420725.1 uncultured Gemmatimonadaceae bacterium
TCCTGTAGATCAACAGGATGAAGAGCGTGAAGAGGATCTTCTCCTTCAGCTCCGGGACCCGGAACAGATTCGGAATCGGGTTTGCCATCTCCGCCCCGTCAGCCCTCGGTGGACTCGTCGCCCACCAGGGCAACGGTGCCGCCGGCGGCTTCGATCTTGGCGCGAGCACCGGCACTCACCGCATGGACCTTCACGGTGAACGCCCTGGACACCTCACCCGTCCCGAGCACCTTCACCGGGAGGGCCTTCTTCCCCACCAGACCCACCGCCCGCAGGGACTCAGGAGTGATATCCTGTACCTCCAGGCGATCCAGGTCCCGGAGGTTCACCACCGCGTACTCCACCCGGTTCAGGGGAGCGAACCCACGCTTGGGGATACGGCGCTGGAGGGGCATCTGACCACCCTCGAAGCCCCGGGCCACAGCCCCGCCTGAGCGCGCCTTCTGACCCTTCTGTCCCCGTCCACTCGTCTTCCCGAGACCCGACCCCGGTCCCCGACCGACCCGCTTCCGGGCACGGTGGGACCCCTGGGGCGGCTTGAGATCGTGAAGCTCCATCGAATCGTCCCTCTCGAAGCTCAGTCGATCACGCGGACGGACACCAGGTGTGTCACCTGGTTGACCATGCCACGGATCGCCGGCGTGTCGTCGTGAATGACGGACTGCTGGTGCCTCTTCAGCCCCAGAGCCCGGAGAGTCCTGCGGTGGTTCCCGGGACGACCGATCCCACTGCGGACCTGTGTGATTTCGAGCTGACCCTTCGTTGCATCACCCACGGCGCACCCCCAGGGATTCGACACTGATTCCCCGCTCCATGGCCACCTGAGCCGGAGTGACCAGCTGCTCCAGGGCATCCATCGTGGCCCGTGCAACGTTGATCGGATTGTTCGAGCCCATACTCTTGGTCAGGACGTCGGTGATCCCTGCCGCCTCAAGGATGGCCCGGACTGCACCACCTGCAATCACCCCGGTTCCCGGAGCTGCAGGGCGGAGAAGGACCCGACCAGCCCCCCAGTGCCCGATGACATCATGCGGAATGGTCCCATTGGACACCGGGACGGTCTGCATGTGCCGCCGGCCGCGCTCGAGGGCCTTCCGGATGGCCTCGGCAACCTCGTTGGCCTTGGCCACCGAGATGGACACCTTCCCCGCCTGGTCGCCCACTGCCACGAGTGCACTGAAGGAGAAGCGGCGCCCCCCCTTGACCACCTTCGCCACGCGGTTGATATGGATGACATTCTCGACGAACTCGGACTCACGGCCCCGACGATCGCCTCCGCCACCACGCTGATCCCTGGAATCCTTGGCCATCAGAACGTCAGACCTCCCTCACGAGCACCATCGGCAAATGCCTTGACCCGACCGTGATACTGGTAGCCACCACGATCGAAGACGACCCGGTCCACACCCTTCTCTCGCGCCCGCTCAGCCAGAAGCTTTCCCGCTGCGAACGCCTGCTCCGTACGCCGATTCGAGCCCTCGGCGGTGAAACCCCTGAGGGCCGCGTCCAGCGTGGAGAGGCCGGCGATGGTGGTCCCCGTCACATCATCCACCAACTGCCCCTCCATGTTCTTGAGCGACCGGAAGACCACCAGACGCGGGCGCTGGGCGGTACCGCTCACACGCCTGCGGACCCGGAGGTGCCTGCGGCGGCGCTGGAGGCTGCGGCTCTTCTTCAACCGCGAACGCTTGATGTACGTCATCGATCCATCCTCATGCCGTCGCCCCTGCGGGGATACGACGAACGTGCACTGTGATCGGGAGCTGCTACTTCCCGGCGGCCTTTCCGGCCTTGCGTCGGACCTGTTCGCCCTGGTACCGGACCCCCTTGCCCTTGTAGGGCTCCGGGGGGCGGAATCCACGGATCTCTGCGGCCACCTGGCCCACCACCGCCTTGTCGGCTCCGAAGACCGTCACCGTTGTGGCATTGGGTGTCTCCAGGGTGATGCCGTCAGGCGCCGGGTAGTGGATCTGGTGGGAGTAGCCCAGGTTGAGGACCAGGTCCTGACCCTTCTTCTCCGCCCGGTATCCAACGCCCACGATCTCCAGCGTCTTCTGGAACCCCGTATGCACCCCGTGGACCATATTGGCCACGAGAGCCCGGGTCAGCCCGTGGAGTGCGCGATGGTTCCGCGCATCGCTGGGCCGCTTTACCTGGAGCTCGCGCCCTTCCATGATCACATCGATCTCCGGATGCACCTGGAGATTGAGATCACCCTTTGGGCCCTTCACATGGAGGGCCTTCCCTTCCAGCCGGACATCGACCCCCGCGGGGATCTCCACCGGCAGCTTCCCGATTCTCGACATCGTTCGTTCCGTCTCTTCT
>CAYQVI010000423.1:0-2320 GCA_964420725.1 uncultured Gemmatimonadaceae bacterium
AGGAGAAGGCCAGAAGCCGGTCATGCCCGCAGTCCGTGCACCGCACCCGCGCGAAGCCATGGGCCAGGATGCCGCACCGCAGATAGCTTCGGAAGTCGTGCTCCACCCATCTGGGGACGCCCCAGCCCAGGGGGTCGGTGTCCTGCGCCTGGGCGAGGAAGGTCTCCAGGTGATGCTGGACGACCGGGTAGAGGGGCGTCTCGGTGGGGCGGCGGGGGCGGTAGACGGCACCGGCTGGGCGATACTCGGGCGCTGCGGTGGAGGCCGACCATCGGCGGTGGGTACGGGAGGGGGATAGGATATGCGGGGACATACTACGATCGTGGACGGTGTTGGGGGCGGACCAACCGGGGGGCGGCGAACTGATGAGGCGGTGGAGCAGTCGCTCGCGCCGGGAGACGCGGGATGTGCACGCGGAGGATCCATTTCAGCGCTGAGATGATCCTCAACGGTGCCGAAGGAACTCCTCCCGGGTGACCCCCACGTCCTTGATGATCTGACGAAGCAGAGATGGCGAGATGTCCCGGCTCCCATGAACCGGTACGGTCGTCGCACGGCCGTCCTCGTGCCGAAACTGCTTGTGCGACCCGCGCTGGCGGACCTCGACGAAGTCCAGAGCCTGAAGAACCGCGATGACTTCCCGCGGGCTGAGGACGGGGAGCTTTCCCACCGTCAGGTAGAGATGGTCTGAATGCCGACGAACTCGGTCTCGAACGTCGGTTCCCCGTCCTCGAGGAGCATGGCGATCACCTCGGCGAGGTTGGCGCGCAGCTCATCGAGCGATTCTCCCTGCGAGTGGGCGCCGGGGAAGCCCGGGACGTACCCCACGTAGAAGCCGGTGTCCGTATCTCGCTCGACAACCGCGTTGAACTTCCTCATTGCGCCTCCAGCATGTGGCAGAATTCCTCTACTCCTCTACACCGATGGAAAGCCTTTGAGCCAGCCCTCGGAGCCCACCGGTGAAGGTGCAGGGGCGCTGGTTCTGCGGCAAGGACTGGGAAGACCGTTCGGCCGTGATCAGCTGGAGGGGGACCGCACCCCGAATCCAGCTGCCCTCTTCGACCAGATCCTCGGCGAGCAGTTCCCGAGCCCGCTCCGCGAGGTAGAGCCGGAGGGCGGGTGATTCGGCGGCCAGAGGCAGGGTCGGGCGACGGTGGGGGCTCCGCATCGGCCGGAGACTCGTCGGGCTCGGGCCGACCCATCGAGACCGCGGTGGACCGAAGGCGCGCGTTGGGAGCCAGAACCCCGTGGTAGCGGTGCCGATGGATGCGAGGCGGTGGTACGAACCGGGCCAGGCGGTCGAGACCTGCCCGGTCCGGGTGGCGTGGAGGCGGGCCGTGAGCCCACCGGCGGAAAACCCCACGAGGATCCACGGAGGCGCAACACCCCCGACCTCGAGGAGCGCACGGAGGTCGGCCACCACATCCTCGCCCGTAGTGGGGCCGGGGCGCCTCTCGCTCCCGCCAAGGCCGGCTCGGTCGTAGCTGCAGACCCGGGTATTTGCGGCGAGTTCCGGTTGCACACTGGCCCACGAATCGGCGGTTCCCCCAAGCCCCGATTCGAGGATCACGGCGGGGTTCCCGCTCCCGGTGCAGTAGAGGTGCATCGTGCGCCCGTTCACCTGAAGGAGCGCCCCGGGTGGGACGAGGAAGGGGCGGTCCTTCCACCTTCCCACCTGCTCGTAGGTCACGCCCAGAAGAACGAGGAGCGCGATCAGGACCCCGAGTGCGCCGAAAAAGCGGAGGAGCCAACGCTTCATGGACGAGCGCCTTTTCGGCCGATGGGCCGGGCAAGGGTCAGAAACGCACCAGCGCAGAGCGGAAACCCAGTCCGTGCGGCGGTCGGCCTCGGGCTCAGTGTCCGGGCTGGATGCCCACGCGTCGAGCTGCACGCTGGGGGTCATGATGCCCAGCGGGAAGCGAGTTGGAAGTCACGTGGTGGAGACGAACGCACGGTGTCTGATCGAGGCAGTGCGGCAGATCCCGCAGCCCCGGCACATCTGCCTGGAGGAGGGGACGTTGTCGGAGTGGCTGTACGAGGTGCTGTCGCCCCATGCCGAGAAGGTGGTGGTGGCGGCGGTGAGCGAGAGCCGGGGCCCGAAGGACGACCGACGGGATGCCTTCGGCTTGGCGGAGGGCCTTCGGCTGGGCGCGATCAAGCGGAAGGTCTACAAGGAACGTGGCGGGTAGACGAGGCGGGCCTCCGGCGACTCACTGGGGGTGGAGTCCATCGGGATCGTTCGACCGTCGGAGGGTGCAATCCCCCCGTGAGCGGGCGCCCGGTACAGACTGGCAGATGGGTAACAATTCAGACCGGGCAC
>CAYQVI010000424.1:0-2319 GCA_964420725.1 uncultured Gemmatimonadaceae bacterium
TGCGGAGGGTGGCGTCCATGATCTCGGGGCCGATACCATCACCACGGGCCACGGTGATGCGAGGGGAGGAGTTCATCAGGGAGACGTTCCCGGTGCTGGGGTCGCGGACAGGGCGAAGGGCCATGGGAGCCATGGAAACTCGGCTGAAGGGCGCCTCCGTTCAACCCGTACCGATCCTGAA
Source organism: uncultured Gemmatimonadaceae bacterium (assembly GCA_964420725.1). GTDB lineage: Bacteria > Gemmatimonadota > Gemmatimonadetes > Longimicrobiales > Gaopeijiaceae > CAYQVI01. Next base: position 182 of record CAYQVI010000424.1, read on the forward strand.
GGGCGGTTGAGGCAGGACCCTGGTCGGTTCCGGAGGCGGCGCGCAAGGAGACGATGACGATCTACAGGGCAAATCGGCGGGGGGTGTTCCCCTGGTTGCTGGCCGTCTCCATCCTGGCCCCCCTGGCGGCCATCCCCTTCCTGGAGGGAGACGGGTGGGGGCGGGCCGTGCCGTTGCTCCTCCTCTGGCTGCCCGCGGTCCTGTTCGGGTGGATCTACCTCAGCACCGTGTACCGCATCGAAGGGGGTCACCTGGTCTACCGTTCCGGCTTCCTCCGGGGACGGATCCCCATCGATGGGATGCAGGAGATCGTCAGCGGCACGACCCTGTGGGTGGGAATGAGGCCCGCCCTGGCCCGCAACGGCATGATCATCCAGTACAGGGGCTACGGTCGGCTCTACATTGCTCCGGAGAGCAATCAGGAGCTGATCGCCCACCTGCTGAGGTTGAATCCCCGGATCCGGGTGACGGAGCTGGGGGGGGCAACTGCGCCCCCGTCGGGGCCGCCTGCCGATCCCGCCAGAGCCGGCCCCGCAGCACGGACCGGGCATCCCCCCCCAGAATGGGATGCGCCAATGGATTGCCGACGTGCTCTGACGTTCCTCGTCCTGGTTGGTTCGCTGTCCGGATGCGGGGAGGCCGGCCCCGACGGGAACGCCCCCTCACTGGTGGCAGATACGCTGGAGTCCGGGCGGGTCATGGTGCAGGTCGCCGGGGTGGACCGGGCGCCCGTCTGGCAACTCCGCGAGGTCGTGAGGATCGGGGCTACGGGGGGGGACGGCCCCGACCTCTTCGGGGAGATCCGGGATGTGGAGCTGGGCCCCGGGGGCGAGGTGGTGGTCCTGGACGGGCAGGCGGCGGAGGTGCGGGTCTTCGCCGGCGACGGCGCGTACCTTCGCACGCTGGGTCGGCAGGGGCAGGGCCCGGGGGAGTTGAATGCCCCGGCGGGGATGACCCTGGACCGGGCGGGGAACGTCTGGGTGATGAACTGGAGGAATGCCCGCTACACGGCCTTCGATCTCCAGAGCGGAGAGCCGTTCCAGGAGCATCAGCGTCTGGCGTCCTTTGCCGCCATCCCGTGGCCGGGGGCCTTTTCAGAGGGGCGGCTGGTGGACGTGGGGCTCGACCGGAACGGCGATCCCGCGATCCTCCTCCTGGACGGCTCCTTCGTTCCCCGGGACACCCTCCCATTCCCCCGGGCGGACCCGGGATTCCAGATCCTCATCCGGAGGGGTGACACCCCGATGATGTCGGTCCTGGAGCCGTTCGCGCCGCAGCCCGCGTGGTCTCCGGCTCCGGAGGGGATCGTCATCGGCGAGGGCGGGCGCTACCGGTTGCACTCCGTGGGGTTCGACGGGGATACGACCCGGACCGTGGAGGTGTCGGTGCCCGGTGTGCCGGTGAGCGCCGCGGAACGGGACTCGGTGCTGGCCGACTTCCGGGAGCTTGTGGAGTCCAACGGTGGCACACCGGAACGGCAACCCCGGGTGCCCGACGAGAAGCCCCCCATCGGGGCGGTTCTGGTGGATGGGGACGACCGGATCTGGGTCCGGCGGGGGGTGGCGGCGGGCGCAGCACCCCGGTGGGATGTGATCGGCCCGGACGGGGGCGTCCTGGCCGGGGTGGGGCTTCCCGACGGGATGGATGGCGTGCTGAGGGCCGTGTCGGGGGGCCGGGTTGCCGTGCAGACGGATCTGGAGGGGGTGCCCACCGTGATCGTCTACGAGATCGTGGGCGGGGGCGACTGAGGGGAGGAGACCATGGAGCACCTGGAGCCGTCGCTGTCGAGGATCCGCCAGATCGCCATCACGGTGGGGAACGTGGACGAGGCCCTGGGCTTCTACCGCGACGTCCTGGGACTGCCCCTCCTCTTCCGCGCAGGACCGGAGCTGGCGTTCCTGGACGCCGGGGGCGTCCGGATCATGCTCAGCACCCCGCAGGGCGCGGGGGCCGTGGGGGCCAACTCCATCCTCTACTTCAGCGTGACGGACATCGAAGGGACCCATCAGGCCCTGGTCCAGCGGGGGGCCACCAGCGAACGGGCTCCGGCCCTGGCAGCCCGGATGCCCGACCACGACCTCTGGATCGGCTTCCTCCGGGATCAGGACGGAAACCTGGTGGGGCTGATGGAGGAGCGG
>CAYQVI010000425.1:0-2314 GCA_964420725.1 uncultured Gemmatimonadaceae bacterium
TGCCTCGGGACTTCTGCGCCACTACACTGGATGGGGTACCGGGCCATCCCGGCGCCCCTGCCTGGCCCACACCAGGGCCTGGGCGATACGGACCGCCACGACGAGGGGGTTCCTCGTGACTTCGGTCCACGTGAACCGGACCACCCGGTATCCGGCGGCCACCAGGATCGCATCGCGTCGGCGATCCACCTCGAAGGCGGCCCGGTCACCGTGAAAGCGGAATCCGTCCGCCTCTGCCACCAGCCCCGCATCGCGCCAGAGGAAGTCCACCTCCAGCCCGGCCACCCGGACATTGGCTGCCGGCTCCGGAAGCCGACCTTCCCGGATCAGGGCCAGAACACGTGACTCGAGCTCGGAGCGGGAGAAGGCCGGACCGACGCCTGGTGCCAGCAATGCGCGGAGCGCTCCGATTCCGGGCCGACCGGCGTGTCGGTGAAGCCCCACCCTCACGACATCTCCCTCCATCAGCCCGTCACGGTCTCCCCGGGCCACCATGCGCTCCAGGTCCCGTGGGTCGACGTGCCCCGCCAGATCGACCAGGGTCCGGAAGGGCGTGGTCACCCGCAGGCCGTCCACCAACGCCACCTCGTCCTCGGGGAGATGGGCGCTGCGGTGGATCCGGAGGCCAGGGCGGGACCGGGGTCCCCCGGAGGCCACTGTGACCTGGATGGGAGGATCCCGACGAGGCACCAGCAGCCCGTGCAGGCCTCCCGCTGTCCAGTGGCTGAGAGAGGCATGGACCCCGCACAAGAGCAGAGCCGCCATCTCCGCCGCCCGCGGACTCACGATGGGCCCGATGCGATAGACACCGCGATGCATCCGGACCATCTGTCCCCTCTGAACCCGGTGTTGCACGATCCGGGCAGAGATCCCGGCCTCCTCCATCTGGGCCATGGAGAGTAGACCATGCTGTGCAGCGGCGATGCGGTTGATCAAGGCGTCCGCTGCCACCCCCTGGATCCGATCCGATGAGCCGCTCCTCCCTTCCCCCGAGGGTCCCAGGCCATTGTCCCGGTCCCACCCTGCCGAATGTGGTTTTCGCAGCACTCCGCCTCCGTCTCCAGTCGTCTGTTCCCCAATCAACCTGCCAGGGTCCCAAGGGTGCACGGGGCCGTGCCCAGGTGGTCGCATGTACGATTCCCGCCCCCACAGGAGGTCAACGCAGCAACCGGCTCCGCACACCCGGATCGTGGAGCGTTTGCCACCCGCCAAGTCCGGCTCGCTTCCACCCCCCCGCCCCCCCCGGTGCACGATTCCAGGTCCACCCCCCCGGTGCGCGATTCCAGGTCCGCCCCCCGGCGTGCGATTCCAGCTCCGCCCCCCCCTGCCCATCTCCCCTGCAGCGGAGCCCATCCAGGCCGGCGTGCCACAAGCATCGCCCCCCCCTGCGGGCACCGGAATGCTGGAAGGGGACAGGTCGCTTGCGGGCTCCGGGAACGTCCGACCCGAAGCCCGTAGAGGCCCGGTGAGGGACAGCTCCCCGATCCCCCCCTGGCCCACCACCGGGGGTGCAGGGCCGGATCTCGGACCAACAGGGTCCGGTGTCTTCCAGGCCCCTCCGACGCTCGGTGACCGCGTGTGGAGCCCGAGGGGTGCGGACGAGGCGGGGCCGGGAAGCACCTCGCCATTCGCCAGGCTCGTCCGGAGGTGGTGGGGGTGCAGGTTGTGGAGGGGGCCAGGTGGATCCCGGGGTAGAGAGCAGGCGTCTCGCCGCCCCCAGGATCCGGCCCGGTGTCTCCCGAAACCCGGATCGTCGGCCCCGGGGCGCCGGCATCAGAGGGATCCCGGTGGGCCGGTCTCCGGACCCACCCTCTCCCCCTGCCTCCCCCGGCAACCCCCACCGGTCCCACCCGGCAGAACCTTCCGCCACCGCCCTGGCCTCCCCCTGCCCACGGTCCCACACCCGCCGCACCCACCGCCGTATCGCATTCATCTGAATGCACTTACCCGCCCCACTCCGCCCCGCTCTCCCCCTGGTACGGCCCCTGCTATCGACCCCTCGTGGACGTTCCGCTCCGGATCGGGCGGCTGCGCAGGGGTCCTCCGCCCCGGCCGCCCCCTCCGGACGACACCTTGATTCCTTCCACGTACGGTTGGTCATGCAAGAGCGCGGGCAGGCAGCGCGGCACGATGGGCAACTGGCGGCGACCCGCAGGGCGCGGCCCGGTATGCGTGCGCCCGCCGCCCACCCGGGAGCCTCGGGATGAGCGACGCCCCCGTCCCCATCATGGACCAGGTCTCCAGCTTCTTCCAGAAGAGGGGGGAGGCCATCCTGGTCATCGGGGTGGTGCTGGTGGTGGGGCTGCTGGTGCTT
>CAYQVI010000426.1:0-2286 GCA_964420725.1 uncultured Gemmatimonadaceae bacterium
GGGGGCGGGGGAGAAGGGGCGGCGGCCGGCCGGGAGGGTCGCTACCCGATCCGCTCCACCCCTGGAACCGCGTCGAAGCCCCGGTCGAAACTGAGGATCCGGACAATCCCCCAGCGTTTCATGATGACCGCGTGGATCGCGTCTCGGGCCGAGAGACCGGGGGTGGAGAGGAGGAGATCCCGGGCGCCCAGCACATCCTCCGCCTCCACCGGAAACACCTCGTCGGCCAGCCCCAGAAGGGCATCGATGCAGGGTCCGATGGCCTCCCTTCGCCCGATGGCGGTGTACCGATGGAGGATCTCCTGGATCACCTCGGCATCCGTGACCAACCGCTCGGATCGGGCGATGAGGGTCTCCAGCAGCTCCCGCACCCGCTCCTTGTTGGGGTGCTCTGCGCCCACGAGGTACATCGGCACATTGGAGTCGAGGAAGATCAGGGTCCCCCCTCGGGGTCCATCCCCCGGAGATACCCGGCCGCGATCTCCCGCTCCATCTCCTCCGGGTCGGACACCGGGTAGCTGTGCCTCGCCGCCTCCCGCACCACCATCAGCTTCTCCGCCACCCCGGAGGCCGGTCCCTCCATGGTGGCGGCCCGAAGGGCCTTCCGGACATACTCCGACACGGTAATCCGCTCCCGTCCTGCGGCGGCCCGGAGCGCCCGGATCTCGTCCTCGTCGAGGAGCACCTGGAGACGATGACTCATGGTATGAGTATAGCCGACTCACCGCTGCTGTTCAACTCCTGACAGCCCTGGTCCCTCCCCTCCCATTGCACCGGGGAACCCAACGAGGGTAGAGGCTGGATCGTTGGACGCGCCGCCCTTGTCCCCACCCCCACCGGAGCCCCTGCCGTGCCCCACACCCTGGTCATCGGAGGCGGATTCGCCGGCCTTTCCGCCGCCTGCCATCTGGCCCGGGGTGGAGCCCGGGTGACCGTCGTGGAACGCCACGGACAGGCCGGTGGGAGGGCCCGGACCTGGAGCCAGGACGGCTTCCTCTTCGACATGGGGCCAAGCTGGTACTGGATGCCCGACCTCTTTGAGCGGTTCTTCCGGAGCTTCGGGCATGAGGTGGTGGATCTGTACGACCTCCGGCGGCTGGACCCCAGCTACCGGGTGGTGTGGGGGGAGGGCGGAGGGGCGTCACCCGCACGACCCGGCGCCCCCCGCTCCGGCCCCGACGCCACATCCACGCTGCGGGTGGGCGGGGATGATCCCACCTGGGATATCCCCGCCGGACTTCCCGCCCTCCGGGAGCTCTTCGAAGGGGTGGAGCCGGGGGCCGGAGCGCAGTTCGACCGGTTCATCGCCGAGACGAAGTACATCTACGAAGCGGCCTTCTCCGACTACCTCTTCCGCCCCAGCCTCTCCTTCCTGGAGTTCGTGGACCCCCGCCTGGTGCTGGAGCTGTCCCGGATGCGGATGCTCCGCTCCATGTCCACCTACGCCCGTAGCTTCTTCCGGAACGAGCGGCTGGCCCGGCTGGTGGAGTGGCCCGTCCTCTTCCTGGGGGCGCCCGCCAACCGCACCTCCGCCATGTACGGTCTCATGGGCTACGCAGACATGGCGCTGGGCACCTGGTATCCCATGGGGGGGATGCACCAGATCATCGCGGCCATGGTGAGGGTGGCGGAGGAATTGGAAGTGGAGTTCCGGTTCGATACGCCGGTGGACCGCATCCTGGTGGAGGAGGGGAAGGCCGTGGGCGTCCGGACCTCCGCCGGCGAGACGATCCGGGCCGACGCCGTCCTGGCGTCCGCCGACTATCACCATGTGGAGCAGGAACTTCTGGACCCGCCACACCGCCAGTACTCCCCCCGCTACTGGGCCGGCCGGGTGATGAGCCCCTCCAGCCTCCTCTACTACCTGGGAATCGAGGGGGACCTGGGCGCGCTCCCCCACCATACCCTCTTCTTCGACCGGGATCTGGATGCCCACATGGATGCGGTGTACACCCACCCCTCCTGGCCCCGGGAGCCCCTCTTCTATGCCTGCGCGCCTTCCGTGACCGATCCCACCGTGGCCCCCGAGGGGTGCTCCAACGTGTTCCTCCTGATTCCCCTGGCCGCCGGGCTGGAGGATCCCGACGCCGCCCGGGAACAGCTCTTCCAGGGGGTGATGGAGCGGCTGGAGGCCCACGTGGGGCGTCCCCTGAGGGAGCGTCTCCGGGTGAAGCGGAGCTACGCCATGCGGGACTTCGAAGCGGACTACGGCGCCTTCAAGGGAAACGCCTACGGCATGGCCAACACCCTGCTGCAGACGGGCCCCCTGAAGCCGAAGCTCCGCTC
>CAYQVI010000427.1:0-2284 GCA_964420725.1 uncultured Gemmatimonadaceae bacterium
CCCGGGCCAGCGCCACCAGCGCCGCCAGCCCCCGGCCGTCGTCGGCGATCCCCGGGGCGCGGAGGCGACTGCCTTCCCGCCGGAGCGTCACCGGCGTCCCGGGGGGAAAGGCGGTATCCAGATGGGCCGACACCACAAGGGGGGCTTCGTCGGGATCCGCACCCAGATCGTAGCGGGCCACCACATTCCCGGCGGGGTCCAGGGTGGCGTCGGACAACCCGGCCTCGGAGAGGAGCTCCAGCATCCGCCGGGCCCGCTGGTCCTCGCCGAAGGGGGGGGCGGGAATCAGCGTGAGCGCCACCTGGTCCTCCAGGGTGCGGGAGTCGCTGACAAGGACCTGGCGCAGCGCCTCCTCCACGAAGGGAAGCCGCCGGAGCCGTTGCAGGTGGAAGGACGAAGGACCCATGCCCCGGAAGGTATGGATCCGGCCACGGTGGGGAAACGGGTGCATGGCGAAAAGGGATGGCGGAGGGGCACTGGACGCACGACGGTCGGTAAAGGTCCGGTAAACGGTGGTCCCCGGCGACTTCCGGTAGAGGGACCAAGGGCTTAGAGTCCGGCAGGCCGGTCCTCCCCAGACAGACCTTCCAGGGCAGAGATGATCACTCGATACACTTCTTCAGGCGTAGTGGCGACCTGGCTCGCGCTCTCGGCCCTCGGTTGTGGAGGAGGGACCGATGCTCCCATCGAGGAGCCAAGCGTCGAAAACCTCCAGGGCACCGTCGTGCTTGCGGAGGACGGGCCTGTGCCGGGTAGTAGCCTTCGCATCTCCCTCCTGGATGTCACCGTACCGGGAGAACCTGGAATTCCCCTTTCTTCCCTGGTCCTGACCGTGGACACGCTACCGGTGGGGTTCACACTCCCCTACGGAGTCTCCTCGATCCGGCATCTCCATGTGTATGCCCTGGAGGCGCGTCTGGAGTCCCCCGGGGGCGAACCCCTCCACAGGACATCGACCCCGATCCGCCTCTTCGAGGAATCCACCTCAGACCCCTTGACGGTGACCCTCCATCCCGAAGCCCTGGCGCTGTGGTGGGACCCTCAGGAACTGACCCGGATGGCGGCCGAACTCGATGCGCGAAGGGACGGGATGCAGCGGGTGGAAGGGGCGGGCCGCAGGGGAGCGGCATCCACCACCTGGGTGGCCTGGATGGAGGACGGCCTGACGACGGTGATCGAGGAGACGGTGGACCACGGCGGCCAGGGGAACGCCGTGGTGCGCTACCACCTCAGGAACGGAAGGGTGTTCAGATATGCCGAGGAGGGAGCCCGCTGGGTGATGGACCTCTCCGGGACCGGACGGGAGGCTCCCCTCACCCTCCAGCTGAGCTTCGACCCGGACGGGGAGGTGCTGGGAGGGATCCGGACCCAGGACAATGCCCGCACCGACCTTCCCCCGGGAGAGGTGGAGGAGGTCCGGGCCCACATCCCCAGGCTCCTCGAGGCCGTCGGCGGGGGAAGCTGACGGCCGGCTAGTACTCGTTTCCGAACGAAACCAGCTTGAAGCGGCCATTCAACTCCCAGATACTCCCGAAGGCCCGCTCCCTCACCGTATCACCCGGAGAGACCTCCCGGACCAGTTCACATCCGTGCCAGAACCGGTTCGGCCCCTCCATCACCGGCTCCGCCCGGCATTCATACCCGAGTCCCTCGAGGGGCTCCCCCGCATAGCGCCCCAGCACACGGGACAGCCCCCGGCTACTCCGGTTCTGCAGGTTCATCCACACCACATCCGGAGGGAGTTCGTAGGGAGGAGCCACGTTCCGGGAGTGGGGATAGTAGAGCCAGGCAAACTCCTGTCGACTCATGGCCATGGGGGCGAAGGCCGCCGTATCGGCCTCCTGGAGGGCCATGATGAAACGCCCCACCAGCTCGTCCCGGCTCGGGCTCCCATGGGTCAGGGTATCCACCGGCGGCAGCCCCCCACGGAAGGCCGCGAGTTCTGCTTCGATGTAGGGGAGGGAGTCCGCCGACTGAGCGTCTGACCCACGGGAGTCCCCCGCAGGTCCGCAGGCAGCCGTGGCCACCAGCAGCAAAAGGTGAGCGGCTACGAGGACGACTCGTGGAGCGACCCCCCCATGAGCCTCCCGCTGCCTCAGGGGAGGCCGGGGCGACGATGGAACGTTGAACATGGGCGTACCGGCGCTGTGGAGAGTGGGCTCGAGCGGAAGGGGTCGGGAGGATGGAGTGGCCGATCCCAGACCCCGGTCAGGAAGACAATATATCCCTGAAATGGATCGGTCGGTCGACGCCCGGAGGCGCCGACCGACCGATCTTCCTTCAG
>CAYQVI010000428.1:0-2280 GCA_964420725.1 uncultured Gemmatimonadaceae bacterium
TCGTTCCTGATGGCTACCACGTCCGGCTCCTCAAAGCCAAAGCTCCGGCTGGGATGGCCCTCCCCAACCGCCCGGGGCCCGACGGTCTTCTGTCCGTTTGACCAATCATCCCTCACCTCCCCTCCAACCTCACCCGGTAGAGAACCAGCTTCGGCTCCACCTCCGCATCCTCGTAGGCCAGGACCATCCATGGGGCCACGAATCGCAGCAGATACCCCGGCCAATCAAACCGCACCACCAGCCGCCCAGACTCCGGGTCCAGGACATCCACGACGGAGTCGAAGTACCCCTCGAACACGTCAATCTGCGGGGTCCACCCATGGGCGCCGAAGCTGGAGGACATCGCCTCCTCCCATCCGGGATCGGCCCGGCGGGACACCACCCACAGAAGCCCCTCGGGGTCTTCCTGCAGGGTCATCAGTAGAGGCTGGGGGAATCCCGCCCGGATCCGCGACTCCTCTACCTCCTCCCACGGCGGCGGGAGAACCCAGGACCCCTGCAGCGGTCCATCCATCGTGTGTCGCTCGATGACGTACCCGCTGGAGACCGCGCTCCAGAACGTTCCATCTCGCGAGCTTGCCAGCCGCCGGAGTTGGTCCAGGGTCCGCTCCAGTCGAACCTCCTCAGATCGCACGTCGTACGACAGGAGGGCCGTCCCATCGGATGCCAGGCGATGGAGTGGTCGCCCCAGCGACTCCGATGTCGGCACGAGGAGATTCGCCACGTAGCCCCCATCCTCCAGGGGAAGCAGACCCACGCCCACCGGGAGCCCCGGAAGCGGGACGACCCTCTCCACCTTCAGCTCCTCATCCAGGACCGTGATCCGACGGTGCTCGCGGTCTACCACGTGCAGCCGTCCGTCCGGCGAAGCCACCACATCCATGATAAGGCCATACTCCCCCGGGCCGCCGCCCCTCCGCCCCACGATGCGCTCGAACGCACCGCTGCGGGAGAACACCCGGAGCCGGTCCCGACCCTGCAGGTTGACCAGGACCACCCGGTCTCGCTGAACGGCGAAGCGGGGGGTGAGATCGACCCAGCCGTCCCCTTCGGCCTCCCCGAACTCCGCCAACCGCTCGAACACGATGGTGCAGGCGGGACACGACGGTTCGGGGGGAACCGTCCGGAGGTGCTGCGCCGGGAGGATGGTGGGGTGGATCGCCGGCAAGAGCAGGATCAGCGCGACTCCGGGTGCGATGCGCATGCGGGTTTCACGCCTCGTGATGGGGTGCGTCCGCCGAAGTCATAAGGGTGGCAATGATCTCTTCCGCCCTACGAAGGCGATCGGAAGACATCGGGATATTTGCGATCACGGTTGTGCCGTCGCAGCCCATCACCTGAAGCGACTTCCGGGCCACATTCACCAATACCCGGTGCTCCACACGCTTGATGCCGTTCATCTGATCCCGGATGTCATCAGACGCAAGCTGTTCGAGAATCTCCTCTTCCACATTCGTACATCCGGCTTCATGATGAAAGAGGCAGGAGCCGAAGTATGAAGAGAAGTGCGTGGGACCGTAGTATCCAATGATGATCAGAGGAGACTGCGGAGCAGTGTGACTGGTGGTTTCCGGATCATCGAGGCAGTCGTTGCACCACCCCTGGCCTGCCCCGGGGTTGGCAAAGAGAAGTCCGCAGCCTAAGACGAGCATGAACACTGAGATTACGTTTCGCATAATGGTCCTCCCCCCAAGGTCGCCCCGACACCCGTGCCCCGCGGCCTGGGGCTAGCCTCGAGGATTGAGAGTGCTGTCCACCGGAACCGGGGCGGGTCCAGTCGGCCACCGGTGCGGCATGGTACTCCGAAGATGAGGTGGGGGCTTTGCCTCTGCCACTGCGATCTCCCCGAAAACGCCGAGATCGCAGAGTTCTTTCGGAGAAGCCACTGGATCGCGCCTCCTTCGCCCCCCGTTCCGGTTCTCAGATACGGACGCATGGTCCGCTCCAGCAGGCCCCGCCAGAGCAGCCACCTCCACCCCACCGTGCGCCGGATCGGCCATAGACCCGCCCGCCCGGAAGGCCACAAGGGCCACCGGTGCCCCGTGGGCGCCTGCGGGCGGTGGCCCCAAGCGAATCTTGCCGGAAATCAGGCCGCCCTTTAGTATAGCCACGGCTATTCTACTCGTGCCTATACAGGAGTCGCCCAGGTGGAGCGTCCGGATGACCTGTTCGATCGGGAGCGGGAGTGGTCGGACCTCGTCGACTTCCTGGGAGGGAGGGCCCCGATCCAGGTGGGGATCGTCTACGGGCGTCGGCGGCAGGGGAAGAGCTGGCTCCTCC
>CAYQVI010000429.1:0-2278 GCA_964420725.1 uncultured Gemmatimonadaceae bacterium
GGCTGGACCACGTTGGAGATCACCAGCCCGATGATGACGGCGATGGCGGTGGTGCACAGGTAGTAGATCACCGTCTTGCCGCCGATGCGTCCCAGCTTCCTCAGGTCCCCCAGCGATGCGGTCCCCACCACCAGACTGGCCACCACCAGGGGAATCACCACCATGGTGATGAGGCGGATGAAGGCGGTTCCGATGGGCTCGAGGGCGATCAGGAGATCCCGGAGCCAGAGGACTTCGCCGAAATTGGCCACCACGCCCACCACGGCGCCGGCCACGAGCCCGATGAGGATCTTGGTGTACAGCTGCATCAGCGTTCCATGCGATCTTGAGGGGGGAGCCGGCAGACCGGCAGAGCAGCCGAACCTAGACCCGGACTTCACCCCCGGCAAGTCGCCAACTACCTTCCCGAATCATGCCTATCGACCCCACCCACCGGCGGGGCGTCCCCCTGGTCGCCCTGCTCCTGGCCGCTCTGGCATGCGGCGACGGAGCGCCGGAGCCCCGTTCCCCGGAACCGGCGGCCCTGGACTCCCCCGCGGCCGCCGACCTGCCGGTGGTGCAGCACTACGAGCGCCTGGTGGCCTTCGTGGCCTCGGCCCCGGACTCCACCCTCTCGGTGCACTGGGCCTGGGACTCCCGGGTCCGTCCCGGCGAGGTGGGGCGGGAGGTCAGTGGCTTCCTGGCCCGGAACGGGACATGGGAGCGCTTCGTGGGGCTGGAGTGGGCGACTCCCCCCAGCCGGGCCCCCTGGCGTATCCTCCCCCGCCGCCCCGTCCGGCTCCTGATGGGGGAGGGAGAGGCGTTGCAGGGAATCGTGTACCGGGAGGGAGGACGGGAGCTGGAGCTGGTGTTCGGTTCCACCCTCTCCGAGTGGACCGGCCCCGCCGGCGAGACGGTGCGCCTCCAGGAGGCGGAGGCACTCCTGGGGAACCGGGTGGTGGACGGCCTTCTCCTGGATCTCTCCCGCTCCAGGGGCACCGGCGAGCCGGCGGCCCGGGACTGGGTGCTCCTTTCCGGTGAGGACAACCTGGAGCTGGTTCTGGAGGACCCGGGAGCGGACGGTACAGCGGGGATGTTCCGGGGGTGGGGACGGCTGGACTTCCGCTCCCTTCAGTGGCCCGAGGTGGTGGTGACCTGGACCGACCAGCGCCCCTTCGAAACGGCCCGGAGGGACATCCCCCTGAGCTGGTCGCTGGCCTCCCTGGACGGCGAACTCACCGGGGAGTTGACGGCCACCGCCTCCCACCTGGAAGCGGGAGCAGGAGAGGGCCCCCTCCTGCCGGTGCGGGCCCTCTTCGAGGTGGAGGGAATCATCCGGCTGGATGGTCGGGAGTTCCCGGTGAGGGGAGTCTGGCGCCATCTTCAGCCATGACGGATCCGCGATCCCTCCGCCCCCGCCGTCCGTGAATCCAGAGATCATCCGTATCGTGTCCACCATCGCGGCCGGCTCCATCGCCGGTGGGCTCACCAATGCCATCGCGGTCTGGATGCTCTTCCACCCCTATGAGCCCCCCCGGATCGGGCGCTGGCGGCTGGGCTTCCTCCAGGGGGCCGTCCCGAAGAACCAGGCCCGCCTGGCGGCGGCCATCGGCCGCACCGTGGGCCAGCGGCTCCTCACCCCGGCGGACCTGACCCGGACCTTTGCCGACCCGGAGTTCCGGGAGGCCTTCGACCAGCGGCTGGCCTCCTTCCTGGAGAAGCTCCTCCATGAGGAACGGGGGTCCCTCCGGGAGATCCTCCCGGACCGGGCCCTCCCGGAGGTGGAAGCCCTCCTGGCCCGGATGGTGGAGCTGGGGATGGACCGGCTCCAGGGGTGGGTGGACTCTGAGGCCTTCCACGACGCCGTGCAGGAACGGGCGGCAAGCTTCCTGGACTCCATCGCCGACGAACCCATCGGGGGGCTCCTCACCCCCGCCCGGGACGCGGCACTCACCGGAGCGGTGGAGGAGTGGCTGGTTCAGGTGGGGGAGGGGGACGAGTTCCGCCGTACCGTGGAGGAGTCGCTGGAGCGGGCCTCCCACCGCCTCCTGAAGCCGGGGCGGACCTTCGAGGAGATCCTCCCCGCCGGGCTGGTGGGCTCCCTGGAGCGGGCCATCGCCGGCTACCTGCCGCTGGCCATCGCCCGGCTGGGGCGGATGCTGGAGGACCCGGCGGCCCGGGACAGGTTCGAGACCACCATCCAGGAGCTCCTCCGGCGCTTCCTCCAGGACCTCCGCTTCCACCAGCGGGTGGTGGCCCGGCTCCTGGTCACCGAGGAGTCGGTGGAGCGGGTCCTGGA
>CAYQVI010000430.1:0-873 GCA_964420725.1 uncultured Gemmatimonadaceae bacterium
CGAACTCGTTGGTGCCGGACCGGGTGGTGGCCCGGATCCCTCCGAACGCCCCCCGCCCATCGGTGACGTCGTAGGAATTGGTCACCACCTCGAACTCCCGGAGCGCCTCCATGGACAGCTTGTACGGAGAGTCCCCTCCCCCGCCGAAGGGGGCCTCCCGGGCGTTCACCCCGTCGATGAGGATGGAGTTGTTCCGACCGGACTGGCCGAAGATGCTCTGCCCGCCAGCCACCAGGGGGGAGAGCTGCGCCAGGTTGGTGAAGGTCCGTCTGGGTGTGGGGAGCGCCCGGAGGTCCGACTGGGTCACCGAGGTGGCGGCGGCCAAGCGACGATCCCTGGCCTGGAACCCACCCCCGGCCTCGGCGGTGACCTCGATCCCCTGGACCGCCAGCGCTTCGGTGGTGAGCACCACGGTGAGGTCCACCCGGTCGCCCAGGCTCAACTCGATGCCGGCCTGAGATCCCTCCGCATACCCCAGCATGGTGGCAGTGAGGGTGTAGGGCCCCCCCAGCGGCAACTGGCTGAAGGTGAAGCGACCCGAGGCTCCGGTAAGCGATTCCGTCTGGAAGCCGGTAGAGGCATTCCGGAGCACCAGGCGGGCCCCTGCGATGGGCTCACCGTCGGTGCCCACCACGAATCCGCGGACAGATGCATCGGTGGCCTGGGCGGAAGCCCCGGTGAATGGGGCGGAGAGGGCGAGTAGCGCAATGATGCCTAGCGCAAGGGTCAGACGGAGCAGGTGCATCAGGGGCCTCCGGAGGTGGAACCAGGTGGGACAGGTGCCGGGCGAGGGTCCGGACCCCGAAGTTCCCCCCCCGCGGTGAAGGCCCGATCTCCACCCCCCAACAGTCGGGTCACAGATCAGCGCAGTGC
>CAYQVI010000430.1:883-2277 GCA_964420725.1 uncultured Gemmatimonadaceae bacterium
GCCGATACACGGCTGTGGCCGAATCGCGATGGTGCCACGCCCCGGGACCCGGCAACGTGGATCCATGACCCATGATGATGCTCCCGATTCCCGGGCCCTTCCGGCCCCCGCCCCTCCGGCCGACCCCACACGCCCCGACCCCACACGCCGGGAGTTCCTCCGGGCCACGGGGCGCCTGGTGGGGGCCGGGGCGCTTGTGGGTGGTCTTCCCCTGGGCATTGCCGCGTGCCCATCCGGTGCGCCCGGCCCGGAGCACCCCCTCCGTGTGGCCTTCATCTCCGACCCCCATTTCCACGATGTCCATGGGCGGTTCTCCGACGGAGCATTCCAGGGGCTCCCCCTGCCGGGTGGGGAGCGGGCGGCCATCCGCACCATGCGAGCCCAGCTCACCTCCACCCGGCTGTTCAACGAGAACGCCTTTGCGCTCCGGGCTGCCCTGGACCAGGCGGTGGCCCGGGGGGTCCGCCTGATCGCCTTCCCCGGGGACCTCACCGACGACGGCCAGCCCCTCCACCTGCGGGGGCTGGTGGGGCTGCTGGAGGAGTATGCGGAACGGTTCGGCGTCCGCTTCTTCGCAACCGTGGGGAACCACGACCCGGTGCGCCCCTTCACCCGGCCTGCAGGGAAGCCGGACTTCCTGGGGGAGGGAGGCCGGGAGCAGCCCATCTTCAGCCCTGGGGCGGACCCGGGATCCGGCCCGGACCCTGAGGCCCATCCCGTCATCCGGTCATCGGAGCTCCAGGAGCTGGGGTACCGGGAGATCATGGAGGCCATGGCCCCCTTCGGGATGGCGCCGGGGCCGGGGGATCTGCACTGGGAATCCCCCTGGGGCCGGGGGGACGCGGGGGCGGATCCGGCACGACGTCAGGCCCCCATCGACGGCGCCGGACCCCTCCCGGACGCATCGTACCTGGTGGAGCCGGTGGAGGGGCTCTGGCTGCTGGCGCTGGATGGGAACGTGTACCTCCCGGTGGAGGGACGGCACCCGGAGGGAGCGACTGAGGCCAACGCCTACCACTCCCCGGGGAACGCGGGGTTCAATGCCTTCGTGCGGCACAAGCGGCACCTCCTTGCCTGGACGGCCGATGTGGTGCGCCGGGCCGGGGCCCAGGGGAAGCGCCTGGTGGCCTTCAGCCACTACCCGATGGTGGACTACTACCGGGGGGCCGCGCCCCATATCCGGGAGCTGTTCGGGGCGGAGGGGCTGTACCTTGGCCGCCGTCCCTCCCTGGACGCCTCCCGGGAGCTGGCCGCCACCGGTCTCCAACTCCACTTCGGCGGGCACATGCATGCCAACGACACCGGGGTCTTCAGGGGGGAGGAAGGGTTCCTGGTGAATGTCCAGGTTCCCTCCACCGCCGCCTACGTCCCCGCCTTCAAGCTCCTCACCCTCC
>CAYQVI010000431.1:0-2276 GCA_964420725.1 uncultured Gemmatimonadaceae bacterium
TGCAGTCCTACCGGGACCTGCCCATCCTGATGAACCAGTGGGCCAACGTGATGCGATGGGAGCTCCGCACCCGGCTCTTCCTCCGGACCTCCGAGTTCCTCTGGCAGGAGGGGCACACGGCCCATGCCACCCATGACGAGGCGGAGGAGGAG
The DNA here is from genome assembly GCA_964420725.1 of uncultured Gemmatimonadaceae bacterium. Classification (GTDB taxonomy): domain Bacteria; phylum Gemmatimonadota; class Gemmatimonadetes; order Longimicrobiales; family Gaopeijiaceae; genus CAYQVI01. Next base: position 153 of record CAYQVI010000431.1, read on the forward strand.
ACCCGCACCATGCTGGGGGTCTACCGGACCTTCATGGAGTCGTACATCGCCATGCCCGTCATCACGGGGCTCAAGAGCGAGTCCGAGAAGTTCGCCGGGGCGCTGCGCACGTACGCCTGCGAGGCGCTGATGCAGGACAACCGGGCCCTGCAGGCGGGGACCTCCCACAACCTGGGGCAGAACTTCGCGAAGCAGTTCGACCTCAAGTTCCAGTCGGTGGAGGGGAAGGAGGAGTACGCCTGGAACACCTCCTGGGGAACGTCCACCCGGATGGTGGGAGGGATGATCATGACCCACGGGGACGACTTCGGAGCCGTGGTGCCCCCCCGCCTCGCCCCGATCCAGACGGTGATCGTCCCCATCTGGAAGACCGACGAGGAGCGCACCGCCGTGGTGGAGAAGTCCCACGCCGTGGCGGCCCGCCTGAAGGAGGATGGGATCCGGGTGAAGGTGGACGACCGGGACCAGCTCTCCCCCGGCTCCAAGTACTTCGAGTGGGAGCGCAAGGGCGTGCCCTTCCGCATCGAGGTGGGGCCCAAGGACCTGGCGAAGGGGCAGGTGGCTCTGGCGAAGCGGGTCCGTGCCGCCGACGCCCCCCGGAAGGAGTTCCTCCCGGAGGGACAGGCGTTGTCCGAGATGGCGGGGCGCCTGGAATCGTTCCAGGACGAGCTGCTGGCCGCCGCCCTGGCCCGGAGGGAGGCCAACTCCCACCGGGGGGTGTCCAGCTTCGACGAGGCGGTGGAGATCCTCGAGACCCAGGGCGGCTTCGTCTACACCGGGTGGAGTGGGGATCCGAAGGTGGAGGAGCGGATGAAGGAGGCGGCCAAGGCCACCATCCGCGTGATTCCCGACGCCGAGTTCCGGTCGGAGACCCCGCCGGAGCGGTGTGTCGGGGGCGAGGGACCGGCCACCACAGAGGTGGTGTGGGCCCGGTCGTACTGAGGTTCTCCCCGTCCGGGGCTCCGGACCGACTCCAACCGTGACCAACGTGCACGAACACGACCGCATCCTGATCCTGGACTTCGGGTCCCAGTTCACACAGCTCATCGCCCGGCGGATCCGGGAGGAGCGGGTCTTCTGCGAGATCCACCCCCCCACCCGCTCCCTGGAGTGGATCCGGGCCTGGGCTCCGAAGGGGATCATTCTGTCCGGGGGGCCTGCCTCGGTGTACGACCCCGGCGTACCGGGGATCGACCCGGCCCTCCTCCAGGGGGAGTTCCCTGTGCTGGGGATCTGCTACGGGATGCAGCTCATGGCCCGGGAGTCCGGCGGGACGGTGGAGCCCGGCACCCGGGAATACGGTCGAGCAGATCTCACCGTGTCCGACCCGGACCTCCTGTTCGAGGGGTTCGACCCGGCGGAGTCCACCCGGGTCTGGTGCTCCCACGGGGACCATGTGGACACCCCCCCTCCCGGGTTCAGGGCGCTGGCCTCCACCTCCACCCTTCCGGTGGCCGCCTTCCGCCATGAGACCCTCCCCCTTTTCGGGGTGCAGTTCCATCCGGAGGTGGCCCACACGGTGCGGGGGGAGGAGATCCTCTCGAACTTCCTCTTCCGCATCGCCGGGTGCGAGCCCACCTGGACCCCCGGGACCTTCGTGGGGGAGTCGGTGGCGGCCATCACCGGCAGGGCAGGGGAGGCCCAGGTGATCTGCGGACTCTCCGGAGGAGTGGATTCCTCGGTGGCGGCGGTCCTGGTGCACCGGGCCATCGGGGACCGGCTCACCTGCATCTTCGTGGACAACGGGCTGCTCCGGAAGAACGAGCGGGAAACGGTGGAGCGCACCTTCCGCCGGCACATGGGGATCAAGTTGGTGGTGGTGGATGCCCGGGAGGAGTTCCTGGCGGCGCTGCAGGGGGTGGAGGAGCCGGAGGCCAAGCGGAAGGCCATCGGGAACACCTTCATCCGGGTGTTCGAACGGGTGGCGCTGGAGGAGGGGACCGACGCGAAGTTCCTGGTGCAGGGGACCCTCTACCCGGACGTCATCGAGTCCGTCTCCACCGGGGGACCCTCTGTCACCATCAAGACCCACCACAACGTGGGCGGCCTTCCGGAGGACATGCCCTTCGAGCTCATCGAGCCCCTCCGGGAGCTGTTCAAGGACGAGGTCCGGAATGTGGGGCG
>CAYQVI010000432.1:0-2255 GCA_964420725.1 uncultured Gemmatimonadaceae bacterium
CACCCGGATCCGATGCACCCCCGGTTCCAGAAGCGCCTCCGGGATCGGGCTCCGCCAGAGGTGATTGGTGGGGATGGCGGTGATGTTCTCCCCGAAGGTCTCCGGTCGGGTGGTGAGGAGAGCCTCGAAGAAGGGAGAAGGTCCGGTGGTGTTCTCCAGCGGGAACCACGGTCCACCATTCACCTGCGCCTCCACCACATTCCCGGCGCTTCCCGAGAAGACGTTCACCAGCAGGTCCCGGCCCCGGATCGAGTCGGCGGCTACCTCCCCTGCGGGAGACTCCACCCGGAGCTGAGCGTCCGCATCGAACCCCAGCCCCTTGAAGCGCTCCCGGTAGTGGCTCCCCTGGAAGCTGAGGAGGTGGTACCCGTTGGGGGTGCCGTCCCGCTGCGTGGCTGCCGGAATGCCCCGGTCATCCTCCGGCCCGCCCCACCAGGTGCCGGACAGGGTGGCGGTAATGAGCTGGTGGAAGGGGTCCGGGCCGGTCCACCCCACCTCCTCCCCCAGCAGGTGGTGGTAGATCATGTGGATGTGGCCGGTGAGGGCCAGCACCCTTCGCCCCGAGAGGATCCGGAAGAGTTCCTCCCGGTCTCCCGTGTTCACGTTGGGGGTCTCCCCGTTCCAGGCGAAGAGGGGGATATGCATCCCCAGGACCACCAGTCGGTCCTCGGGGACCTCGCGGAGGACGTTCCCGATCCACCGGAGCTGCTGCTCCCGGAGCATGCCGCGGTAACTCCGACGCCCCACGTCGTCGTAGCCCAGGTAGTCCACGTTGTCCAGCATCAGGAAGAGCACGTCGCCGTACTCGAAGCTGTAGTGGTTGGCTCCGAAGTGGCTCCGGAAGGTGTCCCGGCCATGCCGGTTCCCGCCGGCATCGAAGTCGATGTCGTGATTGCCCACCGCGTTCCAGAGCGGCATCCCCATGGCGGCCATCACCTGGTTGTACCGGGGGAAGAGGGAGAGGTCGTCATACATGGCGTCCCCCAGCACCAGGGCGAATGCAGCCCCCGTCCCGGCGATCTCCCCGACGGCGTCGTCCCGGATGAAGTCCACCTCCCGGTGGTCCCGGGGCTGCGGGTCCCCGAAGACCACAACCTGGAAGTCCAGCTCCTTCTCCGCCGGGATCAGCCCGAATTCCAGGCGATCCGGCAGGGGGCCCGTGGCGTACATCCCTCCGTACAGAAGGGGCGGGGATCCCTGGGGCTCATAGACGTAGCTGAAGCGGGGCAGATTCAGGGCATCCACCGGAACCCGGTGGTCCGGGGGCTGGTGGACGTACACCACCATTCCCGGCTCCACCTGCAGGGCAAAGGACCCATCCACGCCGGTTCGCACCACGTCTCGCTGGTTGCTCACCAGGATCCCCGCCAGCCCCGGCTCCCCGGCGTCCCGGCTCCCGTTCTGGTTGATGTCGGCGTAGACCACGCCCCGGGCCGTGACCTCCTGACCCGCGAGGGGGGGTGCCCCCCACAGCAGCAGGAGGAACGGAAGGAGCACGGACGTCCGGATCTGGCACCGCATGGGCATCGCCATCACCGCCCCAGGAAGGCGACCAGCTCTGCGGTGAGGCGCTCCGGATCCTCCCAGTGGGGATTGTGGCCGATCCCCGGAAGGAGGACCAGGTGTCCATCCGGGAAGGCGGCGGCGGCGTTCCGGGCGAGCTCCGGGAAGTTCGGGCCGTCCAGCTCCCCTCCGATCACCAGGGCCGGCGCCTGGATCTGCGGCCAGTCATGGACCACCGGGGCGTACCCCATCTGGTCGCTGTTCAGCGCCCGGACCATGGCCAGGCGGGGCCAATCCCCGCTGAGACCCCACCCGTAGTGGATCCGCACGTACTCCAGATAGCGGTCGTCCCACTTCGCCACATGTCCCCGGATTGTGCTCAGGGCGGCCTGATAACTCCGCCCCGCCGCCGGTTCGGAGGGGCGCCACCCCCGCCCGGCCCGGTTGTCCGCCAGCCCGATGGCATTCACCAGCGCCACGTGGGTGGTCCGCTGGGGGTAGAGGAGGGCGAAGCGACTCGCCTTCATCCCCCCGTAGGAGTGGCCCACGATGGCGGCCTGCTGGACCCCCAGGTGGTCCAGGACCCGGGCGATGTTCCCGGCATGCATGTCCACGCTGTAGGGAATGACGGGCTTGGAGGAGCGGCCGTAGCCGATCTGGTCCATGGCCACCACCCGGAAACCGGCGGCCACCAGCCGGTCGATGACGCTCTCCCACGAGGCCGCCCAGTAGTTCCCCCCGTGGAGGAGGAC
>CAYQVI010000433.1:0-2228 GCA_964420725.1 uncultured Gemmatimonadaceae bacterium
GCCCCCGCACCACGTACATGCCGTCCTCGTCGGGAAACACCGACAGGCAGCGGCTTTGATGCAGCTCCTCTTCCCGCCGGGCCTCGTCCTGTCGACTTCCCCGCCGCCACCCACGGATCACCCGCTCCAACCGGGATGCGGGGGTCTGCATCGCCAGGGGAAGGAGTTCCGACTCGTTGTCGGGAGTGGCCACCCGGGTGAGAGCCCGCACCTGCGAGAACGAGAGCTCCCCACGGGCCATGGCGTCGCTGATCTCCGGGAGGTCGGTGAGGGCCCGGGCCGCCCGCACCCGCTCCCGGGCCGCCCCCCGGTCGATCCCGGTGCGGAAGGAAAGCCAGTCCGCACAGCACCGGTGCCCGCCCATCTGCCATCCCCGCCGCCGGTCGAACTCGGCGATGAGCACCAGGAGTCGGTGGGTGGCAGAGTGGATCTGCGCCGACAGGGCCCGGATCCGGTCCTCCAGCTCCACGATGGGATCGAGATCGGAGAAGGGGTCCGGGGCGGCGTGGCGCGTGGAGTCCGGGGCGGGCTCGCGGACGGCGAAGGGGCCGGAGACGGAGAAGGGGCCGGAGTCGAAGGAGGGACCGGGGTCCGAAGGGCGGTCCAGGGCGGTGAACCGGTCCTGCCTCGTGTAGGCGCACGGGCGAGAGAAGCAATCGAGGCCGGCCAAGGGGCCGGAGTCGTTTTCGAACCCGTCGGGCGCACCCGGAATCGCCGGCAGTGTCCCATCCTTGAATCGCACCATTGCCCCCCCCTCCCCCCGGACGCACCGCGGCCCCGCAGGAGTCACAAGTAGATGTCAGCAAATCACTTGTGAAATATAGGAGGGGGTCTGGTGGCCCTCTGGACGGGGTGCAGGAGCCACGGGGAGGACGCGCCGGAAGACGCGGGCCGGAGTGGTCCTTCGGGGGGTGCTGGAGACGGGTTGGGCCGCGCGGAGAGAGGGCCCAGGGAGAGGGTTGGGAGGAGCTGGCTTCGGCCCCGGCGAAAGGTGTCCATAGCTGGATGGGACAGGTTGATGCGCAGGGGGCTCTGCGGGGGGGGCGCAGTGGAGGGGATCCGCAGGGGGCGCCGCAGGGGGCAACGGGGGGCTCCCCGCGCGGTGGGCCAGTAGGTGCCTCAGGGAGGGGCGCAGTGGGCTCCGCGCAGTGGGCTCCGCGCAGGGGGCGCCGCAGGGGGCAACGGGGGCCGAAGTGGGCGCCGGAGGGGGGGCCCCAAGTGGGCTCCGCAGACCGGATCCCATCTGGCCGCGCCCCCCACATTGGCGGGGGCTGGGCACGGTCGGCACCTCCAACCCCAGTGCATCGCCTTCGGCCGGCGCCGCCCCGGAACCCCGCAGCGGCTCCGGAAAGCGACCTGGGCTTCGGCCGGCTCCGGCCGGCGCAGGCCATCCCCCCCGCCCCGCCATTCCCTTGTCCCGCCGCCCCCCTGGTTCTACTCTCTCTTGCTCCCCAACCCTCGCATCGCCTCCCTCGCGGGGCCTACCTGTACCTGGTGTCCCGGATGGTCCGAACCCTCGCTTCCGCCGTCGCCCTGCTGGGGCTGGTGGTCACCGTTCCCCTGGCCGCCCAGGACCAGGGAAGTGCCCCCCTTCCCCAGTTCCCGCGGCTGGACGGCGCCCCTCCCCCCGTGCATCCGGCTGTCATCACCCGGGATGACCTGGGGCGGGCCACGGTGCGGGCCATCCGCCTGGATGCGCCCCTCCTGGTGGACGGCGTCCTGGACGAGGAGGTCTACCGGGAGATCCCCTCCTTCGGGGGGTTCGTCCAGGTGACCCCGGTACCCGGCGGCGAGCCCTCCCAGCGCTCGGAGGTCTGGATCCTCCACGACGACACGCACCTCTACGTGGTCTGCCGATGCCATGATACGGCGCCGCCGGAGGAGTGGGTGGCCAACGAGCTCCGCCGGGACACCAACGGGCTCCGGAACAACGACCACTTCGGGATCATGCTGGACACCTTCTATGATCGCCGGAGCGGCTTCGCCTTCTATTCGAACCCGCTGGGAGCCCGGGCGGACTACTCGGTGGTGGACGAGGGGAGCGTCAACACCGACTGGAATCCGGTCTGGGACGTGGCCACGGGCCGCTTCGACGGGGGGTGGACCATGGAGATGGCCATCCCCTTCAAATCGCTCCGCTACCGCTCCGGATCGGACCAGATGTGGGGCTTCCAGCTCCGCCGCTCCATCCGCCGGAACAACGAGTGGCTCTACCTGAACCCGGTGCC
>CAYQVI010000434.1:0-2223 GCA_964420725.1 uncultured Gemmatimonadaceae bacterium
GGGGCGCACCTCATGGCCGACGGAAACTCCGCCTACACCCTGGCCGACGCCGACCACCTGGCCCGGCTGGACCCGCTGGATCTGATGATGATCGAGCAGCCGCTGGCGCCGGACGACATCGTCCGCCACGCGGCCCTGCAGAGACGGATCCGCACCCCCGTCTGCCTGGACGAGTCCATCACCGGCGTGGACCGGGCCGAGGACATGGTGACCCTGGGAAGCGGTCGGATCATCAACATCAAGCCGGGGCGGGTGGCGGGCTTTCGCTCGTCGCTGGCCATCCACGACTACTGCGTGCAACAGGGCGTTCCGGTGTGGTGCGGCGGGATGCTGGAGAGCGGGGTGGGACGGGCCTACAATGTGGCGCTGGCCTCCCTTCCGGGATTCACCATGCCCGGCGACCTCTCCCCCAGCTCCCGCTACTGGGAGCAGGACGTGGTGCGCCCGGAGTGGACCATGGACGCCGACGGGATGGTGGAGGTGCCCCGCTCCGCTCCCGGGCTGGGGGTGGAGGTGGATGTGGACCGGATCGAGGCGCTGACCGTGGCCACGGAGTCCTGGTCGGCCTGAGTGTGACGCAGAAGGAGAACGCGCCCGGCCACATCCGGCCCTGCGCTCCCCCGAGCCCCGGAGACCGTCCGATGAGGCCTGTCCGACGCAGAACCATCTTCGTTCCCCTGCTCCTCCTGGCGGTGCTCACCGCCCCGGGGGCTGCGCAGAATGCCCCCCTGGACCGGCTCCAGGCCGAGTTGGAGCGCCTGGCGGGGACCTCCGGGGGGACGCTGGGGATCACCGCCATCCACCTGGAAAGCGGTGTGGAGGTGTCGGTCCGGGGGGATGAGCGCTTCCCCATGGCCAGCACCTACAAGGTCCCCATCGCCGTCCGGATCTTCCAGCAGGTGGACCGGGGAGAACTCCGGCTGGACTCGCTGGTCACCCTGGCCCCGGGAGACCTCCACCCAGGGAGCGGGACCCTCACGGAGCTCTTCCACCAGCCCGGCGTCACCCTCCCCATGATCACGCTGGTGGAGCTCATGCTCATCATCAGCGACAACTCCGCCACGGACCTGGTCCTGAAGGCCGCCGGCGGGGCAGCGGCGGTGACGGCCCATATGCAGGAGCTGGGGGTGGACATCCGGGTCGACCGTCCCACCGTGCGCCTCATCGCGGACTTCGTGGGGATCCCCTCCCTCCCCTCCGATGATGTGGATCCCGACACCTTCGAGTCACTGGCGGGGGCGGTGAGCCCTGAGGACCGGGCGGCGGCTGCGCGCATCTTCGACGCAGACCCCCGGGACACCTCCTCCCCCCGGGCCATGGCCGGACTCCTGGCGGCGCTTCACCGGGGGGAGCTCGTCTCCCCGGGGAGCCGGGGGGAACTCCTGGACATCATGAGCCGCACCAGCACCGGCCCCGGCAGGATCCGGGGGCTCCTCCCCCCGGACGCCGATGTGGCGCACAAGACGGGGACCATCGGGGGGACCACCAATGACGTGGGGATCCTCACCCTTCCCGACGGCGCAGGGCATGTGGCGGTGGCGGTGTTCGTGAGGGAGGCCACCAGCGACATCCCCACCCGGGAGCGGGCCATCGCGCAGGTGACCCGGGCGGTCTACGACTATTTCCTATTCACGGCGACCCCGTGAGCATCCCCGGGACCGCATCCGCGACCCAGCCGGCCGAGCCGGCCCACCCCATCCTGGCCCGTACGCTGGGGCTCCGGGACCTGGTCCTCATCGTGGTGGGGACCGTCATCGGCTCGGGGATCTTCATCGTCCCCGCCACGGTCCTCACCCAGACGGACGGGCGGCTGGGGCTGGCCCTGGGGGTCTGGTTCATGGCGGGGGTCCTGTCGCTGCTGGGAGCCCTCACCTACGGCGAACTGGGGGCCGCCGACCCCGAGGCGGGGGGGCTGTACGTGTATGTCCGGGACGCCTTCGGGCCCTTTCCGGCCTTCCTCTACGGGTGGACCCTCTTCTTCGTCATCAGCAGCGGCTCGGTGGCCACGCTGGCGGTGGCCTTCACGGGATACCTGGGGGCGCTGGTCCCCCTGGGAGACGTCTCCGCACGGCTCGTGCCGGTGGCCATGATCGCCACGGTGGCGGCGGTGAACATCCTGGGGACCCGACGGGGATCCGCCCTCCAGAACTGGACCACCGTCCTGAAGGTGGGGGCCATCCTGCTGATGAGCGTGCTCCTCATCGCCCTGGGGTCCGGGGGGGA
>CAYQVI010000435.1:0-2218 GCA_964420725.1 uncultured Gemmatimonadaceae bacterium
CCTTCCAGGTCATCGGGGTCTTGTAGTCGTCCCGGATGCTGTGGATGAAGGGGGGCGGCAGATCGTCGGTGGAGGTCCCCGGGGCGATGCCGGGGTTGTTGGCGATGTCCCTCCGGAAGGCGTCGAAGTCCGGATCCGGGATGGCATCCCCCCGACGCCGGTCCAGGTTCAGCGTGGCCACCTGGAGGCCGGTGTTCAGGGTGTTGTTCATGTGGATGAAGTAGTGGGGGTGCGACTTGAACGCCCCCCCGCCGATCCGGAGGATGTCCCTCCCGCGGCCGCCCACGTCCCATGTGAACTGGGCCCGGGGCTGGAGGCCGGTGAAGTCCGTGGGGGCCACGTCCGTGCGGAAGCCCAGCTCCTGCTCCACCAGGGGGTTGTACTCCGGCCGGGTCAGGAAGCTGGTCACGTCCCAGCGAGCCCCCAGCTCGGCCCGGACATTGGGGAGGGGGCGGAACTCCACCTGCCCGAAGATCCCGGAGTCCAGGACCCAGTAGCGCTGGAACGGATCCGGATTCAGCACCTGCTGGCGGAAGTAGGCCGAGGGACGACGCTGTTCCAGGTCTTCCAGGCTGTCGAAGCGGAAGAGCCCCCCCTGCTCATTGGAGATCCAGTTCTCCATGTACATGGGCATGACGTCGAAGCCGAACACCAGGGCGTGGTTCCCCCGGTTGAGGTACGAGGTGTTGGCCAGCTGGACGTACTGCTCCTCATTCACCTCGGGAGCCCAGCGATGTCCGCCGAACTGCACCTGGGTGGTCACCGGGGTCCCGTCGTCCAGCACCGACTCCACCCGGACGAAGGCCCGGGGAATCTTCCCCGCCGGCAACTCGAACTCCCGGTACCCGTACTGGTACTGCAGCTTCAGCTCGTTGGTGAAGTTGGGCCCCAGCGACGACCGCAGGGAGAGAAGGGCACTGTTCTCCCGGGAGTTGAAGTTCCAGATGGACTCCCGGAGGCTCAGGGACTGGTCGCCACTCCCGTTCAGGGGGTTCAGCCAGTCGGTGTAGTTGTTCCGGAAGGTCAGCGTGTGGTTGTCGCTGATCTGGTAGTCCAGCCGGGCGAAGAAGGCATTGGCGGTGGTCTTCCGGAGGAACTCCCCGGAGTGCTCCAGTTCGGGCATCCCGTACTGCCGCTCCACGATGTCGATGACCCGCTCGAAGTTCTGACGACTGATGCGGAACTGCCTCTCCTGGTCGGGCGTGCTCAGATCGTTGATGAAGCGGGGGATCGTCTGATCCTGCCGATCCAGCGCGGCGAAGAAGTGCAGGCGGTCCCGGATGACGGGGCCACCCACGGAGAAGCCCCACTGGGTGGTGGAGAAGTCCGCCAGGGAACGCCCCTGGAAGTCCTCCGTGGCCCGCAGCGAGTTGTCCCGATGGTAGGTGAACACCGACCCCTCGAAGGTGTTGGACCCCGAGCGGGTCACGGCGTTGATCCCCCCACCCCCCTGCCTCCCCTGGGTCACGTCGTAGTTGTTGGTGGAGACCTCGAACTCCCGGATGGCCTCCATGGAGAGGGCGAAGGGGCCGCCGGCAATGACGCCCCCGGTGAGGGAGCGCCGGGCATTGGCCCCGTCGATGGTCACGTTGGTGGACATGACCCGGCTCCCGCCGATGGACACCCCTCGACCCATCTGCGGAGAGAGCGCCGCAAGGTTGGTGAAGTTCCGGTCCGGAGTGGGGATCCGGGCGATCTCCTCCTGGGAGAGGGTCCGGGAGGCTCCCAGCCGGTCAATGCGGATCTGGGCTTCGGGGGCGGTGACCACCACACCCTCCAGCTCGATGGCTCCCTGCTGCAACCGGAAGGTGAATTCCAGGCGATCCCCCAATCCGAGTTCGAATCCGGTCCGCCGCTCCGAGGTGTAGCCCAGGTTGGACACCTCCAGCTCGTAGGGGCCACCCAGGGGGAGCTGCCGGAGCACGAAGAGCCCCGAGGGGTCCACCACGGCACGGGCGGTGAAGCCCGTGGACTGGTTCCGGAGCTGAATGGCGGAGCCGGGGAGCGGATCCCCGGCCGTGTTCGTCACGATCCCGCGGATGGTGGCGTCCGTCGCCTGGGAGAGGGCGGGAACCGCTCCGACCAGCGAGAGGCCCAGAGCCAGGAACAGGGATTTCGGGAGGAGCGTCTTCATGCGCATGGAGCGTTCACCAGGAAAGGCGATGGAGCGAAGTCCCGGGACGGATCCCTTCGGGCGGGAGGCCGGGACGGCGAACGT
>CAYQVI010000436.1:0-2216 GCA_964420725.1 uncultured Gemmatimonadaceae bacterium
TGATCCGGTCCTCCAGCGTGGCGCCGTGGCGATCGGTGCTCCGGACCCGGATGGTATGCACGCCAGCCGGGAGATCGGCGGGGAGCCGGGCGGTCCAGAGGTGCATGTTCCGTTCGGCGATGTTGGTCTGGGGCTGCGGACTCCCGAAAAAGGACTCCCCACGCACTGCCTCGTACCCCTGGTTCCGGGGGTCACCCGAGGCGCTCTGCCAGGCGAAGCGCCCCACCGTGGCCTGCCGCTTCACCGCGAAGGGATCGGCGAAGGCCGCTCCCCAGCGGGTTTCCTCCCCGGCCCCTTCCTGCGTGCGGACCAGGGGGAAGGGGGATCCTTCCCCGATGGTGGCCTCCACCCGGGTCTCTGCCGACCCCAGCCACACGTTCGCGCTGATCCACACACCCTCCGCCAGCTCCTGGGGGGTGATCACCCGGGTGTCGGGGAGGTCGTTGACGGTGACCGGGGGAATCCTGTCCCTGGTGTCCTTCGGGGTCCGCCTCCATTCGGTCAACTGGTCGAACCACCGGCGGAAGCCCGGGGTGTTGAGATCCACCCACTGCCCCCGGTCCCCCAGGCGCGAACCGAAGTACCGCTCCCTGTAGTCGGCTCCTTCGAACTGCAGCAGGAGCACTCCCTTGGGTGCGCCCAGCCGCTGGAGGGACTGGGCATCGCCATCCACGTTGTAGTCGCCGTGCCACCAGTTCCCCGATGCCGCGCCCGCCACGATGTGCCGGAACGGAAGGGGGCCCACCCCCACCCGCTCCTTCCATCCCTGGAAGTGCTGACCCGGGGCGTGGTTCTCGGTGGTGTGGGTATGCCCGGACAACGAGAGGGCCTCTCGCCCCCGCAGGAGCTCGTGGATGGCCGGGGTATTGTCCGTCTGATGGATGCCGCTCCAGGCGTCCACGAAGGAGACCAGCGGTGCGTGATGCGACAGCACCACGAGGCGCTCCATGGGGATTTCGGCCAGCAGATTGGCCAGCCACGTCATCTGGGTATCATCCACCCGGGCGTTGTAGGTGGGGGCCCCCTCCACGCAGCTTTCCCGGCCGGGCTGCACCGCGTCCTCCGGACCGCAGGGGAACCGGATGTTGTCCAGGACGATGAAGGTGACCTGCCCCATCTCGAAGGCGTAGTAGTTGGGGCCCCAGATCCGGCGCCAGGAGTCCGCGGCGTTCCGGGGATCGGTGGCATCCAGGTCGATGTCGTGGTTCCCGATGGTGGCCCACTGGGGGACGCCCACGGCAGATCCCACCTCCAGGAGTCGGTCCAGGAGTCCCAGGTCATCCCCCACCACATCTCCCACGTAGAGCATGCATCCGTCGGGGCCCAGCCCACGCTCCACCAGGTCGGTGATGGCACTGTCCCGGAACTGCTGGATCTCGTGCCCCGAATAGGTCTGGCTGTCGCCGATGATGGCACAGGCGAAGGTATCGTCCGCCTCTCGGGCCGGGAGCAGGGCGAAATCCACGGCGGCCGGGAGGGGTCCGGTGTCTGGAAGCCCCCCGAAGCGAAGGGGCTCGGTGGAGCCGCCGGGCTTGTGGATGTAGGCAAACCGGGGCACCCCCCGGTGGTCCAGGGGAACGGACCATCCGGCAGGCTGCACCACGAACAGGTTCATGTCCTCCCGGACCGGGAGTGCGTAGCGCCCCCCGGCGTCGGTCCGGACCACATCCAGACCGTTGGAGACCAGCACGGCAGGCACTCCCGGCTCGCCCTCCTGACGGACTCCATCCCCATTCCGGTCGTGGAAGACGGTCCCCACAACCTGTCCCCGGGGGGACAACTGTGCCTCGAGGACGTGGGGAGCGGGCAGCCCTGCCAGAAGGAGGGCGAGGAACAGGGGACTGGCGACGAGGCGCCTGGCGGGCCCGGAGGCGAGTTGGGTGGGTGTCGACATGGACCAGGATCGCCCCGGCCGGTCACAGACTCCCAGGGCACCCGGACACGTACCGGTAACCGGTGCGAAACATCCCGATCCTGCCCTCCAGGAGATCCGCTGCGGGCTCCGGATACCCTCCCCGCCCTTCCCCCACCTCCCCGCCTCCAACCGCTCCTCCGGTCCGCCCGGAGGATCCCGTTTCAGGGGGGGTGGTGGTCCCCAGGCGGGGCGGGTGGAGGGAGACTTCGCCGCCCTGGTGGGGCTCCTGGACCAGGGGCTGCCGGTCGTGGCGGATAGGTGGTGGCCCGACTGGAGGAGGTGGTTGGCGGGGGGGGAGGGG
>CAYQVI010000437.1:0-2213 GCA_964420725.1 uncultured Gemmatimonadaceae bacterium
CCGAGGGGCTGCATGGAGCGGGCGGTCACCTGACCGGTGACCCGCCCGAGCTCCTGCGCCGCCACCGGTCCGGTGAAGACCGCGAAGAGGGCCACGAAGGCCCCCAGCAGCGCGGTCCGCCGGAACCAGGGGCGCGGCAGCCCGAGGTTTCCTGACGATTGACACGACATAGATGGCTCCTGTCGAGAGTGGGAACACACGCCACTGCAGCCTGCCGCACCCGGTCGGGCTCGACGTAGTCCACAGTGACGAGGGGTTGACCAGACACGAATGCAGCCGGACCCTGGGGCCCCGCTGATCCTTTCCTTTGTGGACCCCACGCTCTGACGGAGATCCCGGATGAGGCTGGTCGATTCCGTGGAGACTACGGGGGGTCGGCAATCCCTGTCAAGCGAGGACTTTCGGACATCAACGTCTTGTGGCAGCCACGGGACCCGGGGATGGAGTCCCGGGGAACCGGATGCCGGGCCCCGCGCCCCCCCGAGGCCCGGACCTTTCCGTCACGGCGGAAGGCAAACTGCGCTGCACACTCCGGGGGAAGTGTGCCGGTCCGTTGACCCGGAGATGACATGTCTGTCAGGGGTACGACGGAGCGGACAGGTCGTGGAAGGAGGCCTCTTGCAGGCCGTTCTGCCGTCCGGGCCTTCTGCCGTTGCCGTAGACGTCCCCGCCAGTGCCCCGATGCCCCCCCGGCGGAACCGGTCGCCCCCTCTGGACGTTGCCCGGAGGGGGGAAGGGCGACACAATCCCGGCGCCCAGGAGCCCATCTCCCCGAAGAGGTCCTGCTCGATGAGCCCACCGCCGGAACTGCAGGAGCCGTCCTTCCCCGCCGCAGTCGTCCCCGAACTGGGGCTGGTGATGGGGGGCGGCGGTGCCCGAGCGGCCTTCCAGGTGGGGGTGCTCCGGGCCATTGCCCGGGAGCGGCCCCATCTGGCCGTTCCGGTCCTCACCGGGGTCTCGGCCGGAGCCATCAACGCCGCCCACATGGCGGCCCATCACGGCACCTTCCAGCAGGCCGTGGCCGAGCTCTCGGAACTCTGGGGGAATCTCGAGATCGAGCATGTGTTCCGGACCGATCCCTGGTCGCTGATGAGGATCCTCACCCGCTGGGGCCGTCAGTTGACGTCGGGGGGAGCCGGAGAATCCGGCGCCCGGGGCTTCGTGGATACCCAGCCGCTCCGGGAGTTCCTCACCGAGGCGCTCCACCCCATCGACGGGGAGATCACCGGGATCGGGGCGAACCTGGCCCGGGGGCGCCTCCGGGCCCTGGCCCTCTCCACCTCCAGCTACACCACCGGGCAGTCCATCACCTGGGTGCAGGGGCGTGACATCAGGGACTGGGAGCGACCCATGCGGCGTTCCCGCCAGACCATCCTCACCATCGACCACATCATGGCGTCGGCGGCCCTCCCCATCTTCTTTCCCGCCGTGGAGGTGGAAGGGCAGTGGCTGGGGGACGGGGGGATCCGGCTGGCGGCCCCCCTGTCACCGGCGCTCCACCTGGGGGCCACCCGGATCCTGGCCATCTCCACCCGGCACCAGCCGGAGCCCGGAGAGGCGGACCTGCCGGTGGTGCGGGGCTATCCCCCCCCGGCCCAGGTCGTGGGGGCCCTCTTCAACGCCATCTTCCTGGACCTCCTGGACCAGGACGCCCACCGGATGCACCGGCTGAACCAGCTCCTCTCCCGCCTCCCCCCCGAGGAATGGGGGAGTCTCAGGCCCATCTCCCTGCAGGTGATCCGTCCCTCCACCGATCTGTCGCGGATCGCCACCCGCTTCGAACCCCGGCTCCCCCGGACCTTCCGGTTCCTGACCCGGGGGCTGGGGACCCGTCCCAGCCGCTCGTCCGACGTGCTGAGCATCCTCATGTTCCAGCCGGACTACCTCCGGGCCCTCATGGATCAGGGGGAGGCGGATGCGGAAGCCCGAATGGGGGAGCTGTTGGCCTTCCTGGATGGGGAACCCGTCTCCCACCCGGACCTGGTCCTGGGGTGATCGCCTCCCCGACAAGGGGACAGAGCTCCGGGACCAGGGTATCTTTGGATAATCGATTCCGCCCGGACCGCTCCATCACTGCCGGGCCCCGGATGGTGCAGCCAGGAGGTCCCCATGTCCGCCCAGAACGCCCAGGATCCGCAGCACACCCCCGCCAGTGAACTCGAGGCCCGGGAGGTGGCGGAAGCCGCCCGGGAGAAGAAGTGGGAGAAGCGGAG
>CAYQVI010000438.1:0-2211 GCA_964420725.1 uncultured Gemmatimonadaceae bacterium
CCGATCGGTGAGGTTCGTGGTCATGACATCCTCCGGGAGTGGACTCTGGCCCAAAGTTAACCGCTTGGCGCTCCGTCCGCCTCTCATTCCAGACCGCTGTATGGCCCGCGTGGTCACTCCACCGTCCAGACCGCCAGCTCGTTCCCATTCGGATCCAGGAAGTGGAACCGCCGCCCGCCCGGGAACGAGAAGATGTCCTGGTGGATGGTGCCGCCGTGGGCCTGGACCCGGTCCCGGGTGGCCTCCAGGTCGTCGGCGTAGAGGATGATCAGCGCGCCGCCCTCCGCGGTGCGGGAGGTCCCATCGCCCCGGGCAAAGCCGCCGTCCAGTGCCCCGTCGTTGAAGGCCCGGTACTCGGGGCCATAGTCCACGAACGTCCAGCCGAAGACCTGCGAGTAGAAGGCTTCGGTGGCGTCCAGGTCAGAGGCGAAGAACTCCACGTAGTTGATGCGGCGATCGTTGCTCACTGGGGGAGCCGGTGGGAGGTGGGTGGGAGGGGTGCACCCCCAGAGGGCGGATGCAGGGGCTGCGGACGGGCCCGCTCCGCAGGGGGGGCGTCCGGGGGAAGCCGCTGACGTGCGACTGCAGCGCCCTGCTCGACGTCTCCCGCCGGTGGCCCACGGCGCCGGGTCGCACCCGGATCCTCCGGCAGGGGGTGCAGTCGGCGCTGGCGACCGAAGCCTACACCCCGAACTGGTCCAGGTGGTAGTCGAGGTGCTTGATCAAGACGCGGTTCCACTCCGCCGCGGTGAGGCGACCGAAGGTCGGGTTGTGCTTCCCTTCGAAGTGACCCGGTCCGAGCTCGTGGACCCGGGCGATGTTGCCGAGGATCCGGTCCTTCTCCTTCTCGAAGTCCCGCGGATCCGCCACCACCCAGGCCGGCACCGTACGGGCGTTCTTCATGTACGGGCGATCCCCGATCACCATCCCGCGGATCATCCGGCTCACGATCCAGCGCAGCACCGGATTCATCGTGGGGTAGGTGTCGTTGAGCGCGCCTTCGAAGATCAGCGAGTTGTGGGCCAGCATCTGCGCCGCGTTCATCTTCCCCCAGCGCGGGGGCGTCTCGGCCTGCAGCGTGTCGATCCTGGCGACGAGCGCGTCGCGCTCATGGGCGTCGAAGACGTTGTGGACGGGCATCGTCTGGGCTCCACGGGTCAGGGAAGCTGCGCTCCGTTGAGCCTGGCGAAGGGCCGGAGCGGCCGCAACCCCGCTGAGCGAGGAGCCGGGACCGTCCGGGCCGGGGGGGGCGAGGCCACCCAGGGGTGACCCTCTGGTGCCACCGCCAGGCAACGGTTCGATGACGCGGTGGCCGGACCTGTCCCGATGCCGCATCTTGGCATCTGGAGCCCGGTTTCGCACCTCCCGGCACCGGCCCGGCAGCAGACCCGGAAGCCGAGCCGGCCTACCCTGGAGCCCATCGATGACCACCCGCCGCACCTTCCTCCGCAGCGCCGCCCTGGCGTCGGCCGCTTCGCTGGGTGTCCCCGCCTCCCTCCGGGCGCTGGAGGGCGCAGGGGACCGGGGCGCACCCATCCTCCCTTCGACCGATGCACCCCCCCAGGACGTTGCCCGGGACGAGGCCTACTGGCGTGCTGTGGCGGCGCAGTACCGGGTGACGGACCGGGTCACGAATCTGGAGGCGGGCTTCTTCGGGATGATGCCAACCCCGGTCCTGGAGGCGTACCACCGGAACATCGACCGGGTGAACCGGGAGAGCTCCTTCTTTGCCCGGACCGAGTACGGGGCCTTCGCCCGGACGGCCCGGGAGCGGGTGGCGGCGGCGCTGGGGGTGGCTCCTGGCGAGATCGCCTTTTCCCGGAACGCCACGGAGGCCCTCCAGGCCCTCATCGGCCAGTACAACCGGCTCCAGGCGGGGGAAACGGTGATGTATGCCGACCTGGACTACCCTGCCATGCAGGACGCCATGCGGGCGCTGGCGGAGCGGAAGGGGGCCCGGGTGGCCACGCTGGATATCCCCGAGCCCGCGTCCCACGACAACATCATGGCGGCCTACACCCGGGCGCTGGACGCCCACCCCCGCACGCGACTCCTCCTCCTGACCCACGCCAACAACAAGACGGGGCTCATCCACCCGGTGCGGGCGCTCTACGACCTGGCCACCGCCCGGGGGATCGATGTCATCGTGGATGCGGCCCACTCCTTCGGGCAGGTGCCGCTGGCGCTGACCGACCTGGGGGCTCCCTACAT
>CAYQVI010000439.1:0-2206 GCA_964420725.1 uncultured Gemmatimonadaceae bacterium
AGCGGGTGATGATCGCCATGGCGCTGGCCTGCGAGCCGGCCCTCCTCATCGCCGACGAGCCCACCACGGCGTTGGATGTAACGATCCAGGCGCAGATCCTGGCGCTTCTGGCGGAGCTGCAGCGTCGCCGGGGAATGGCGGTCCTCCTCATCACCCACGACCTGGGTGTGGTGGCGGAGGTGTGCGACCGGGTGGCGGTGATGTACGCGGGGCAGGTGGTGGAGACGGGGGACGTCCACCAGATCTTCGGCGACCCCCGGCACCCCTACACCCGGGGGCTCCTGGCCTCCCTTCCCCGGCTGGACAACCGGGGGGGGCGGCTCCAGCCCATCCCCGGGGTGGTGCCCAGCCCCACGGCCTGGCCGACGGGGTGCCGCTTCGCCCCCCGCTGCCGCTTCGCCTGGGAGCGCTGCCGCATCGAGCCGCCCCCCCTTCTGGGGGTGGGGGACCACCCGGAGGCCCGGGGCTCCCGCTGCTGGCTGGAGGAGGACGTGCAGCGGGCCGGGGCTCCCTCCTCCACGGGGGTGTCGGAATGAGCGCCCCGGACCCCCGGACGGCGACCCCTTCCTCCCCGGCGGAGCCTCATCCCCGGGAGCCCCTCCTCCGGGTCCGTGATCTGAAGGTCCACTTCCCGGTGCGCTCCGGCTTCCTGAGCCGGGTCACCGGCCACGTCTTCGCCGTGGACGGGATCAGCTTCGACCTGTACCCCGGCGAGACGCTGGGGCTGGTGGGGGAGTCCGGGTGTGGGAAGTCCACCACCGGACGCTCGGTGCTGCGGCTGGTGGAGCCCACGGGGGGCTCGGTGCACTTCCGGGGAGAGGATGTGGGGACGATGGACCGGGAGCGTCTCAGGGGGCTTCGCCGCCAGGCCCAGATGGTCTTCCAGGACCCCTTCAGCTCGCTGAACCCCCGGATGACGGTGGGGGCCACCCTCGAGGAGGTGCTGGTGGTGCATGGGCTGGGGGGTGGAAAGGCCGGCCGCCGGCAGCGGGCCCGGGACCTGCTGCAGCGGGTGGGGCTCCTCCCGGAGCATGCCGACCGCTTCCCCCACGAGTTCAGCGGCGGGCAGCGGCAGCGGGTGGGGATCGCCCGGGCCCTCTCGGTGGAGCCGGACCTCCTGATCCTGGACGAGCCCGTCAGCGCCCTGGACGTGTCGGTCCAGGCCCAGGTGGTGAACCTCCTGGAGGATCTCCAGGACGAACTGGGACTCACGTATCTCTTCATCGCCCACGACCTGGGGCTGGTGGAGCATGTGAGCGATCGGGTGGCGGTGATGTACCTGGGCCATATCGTGGAGTTGGCGCCGGCGGCCCGCCTCTACGAGGCTCCGCACCATCCGTACACGCGGGCGCTGCTGTCGTCGATTCCGGTGCCGGACCCGGCGGCGAGACACACCCGGGAGAGGATCGTCCTGGGGGGGGATGTGCCCTCCCCGATGCACCCCCCCGGCGGCTGCCCCTTCCACCCACGATGCCCGCACCCCGCCAGGGATGAGGCCTGCACGAGGCTTCGACCGCCCCTGGAAGAGGTGGCCCCGGGTCACTTCGCAGCGTGCATCAAGGTCGCCCCGGGTGCCTTCACCGCACCCTTGACAGGGCTCTGAGGCCGGTCCATAATGCTCCCTTCCTGAACGGCGGGCCCGGCCGGGTGGTCGGGTCCGGATGTATCACCTGAACAAGTTCCCTACGGCGGGAGGTCCTTTTGGGCGGTTTGATGCACCTCTACGGTTCACTCCTTCAGGTCCCCGGAATGGACGCCCCTCAGCTCACCATGAGTGAGCAGCTCTCCACCAACTGGGACGGGATGGGGTTCATGCGCTGGCCTCTGGCGCTGTGTCTCGTCATCGGAATCATCGTCATCATCTGGAAGTTCTTCGACCTCCTCGCCAAGGGCGGGAAGACGAAGCGCATCCTGAGCGAGGTCGATGAGCTCCTGGCCCAGCACCGGATCAAGGACGCCCTTGAGGTCTGCCGGAACTCCGATGCGCCCGCGGCCCGGATCCTCTTCGCCGGTCTCGAGCGGCACAATGAGGGCACGGAGCGCGTCATGAAGGCCATCGAGAATCAGGGGCTCATCGAGCTGTCCAAGCTCGAGAAGGGTCTGGTGATCCTGGCCACCCTCACCAACGTGGCGCCCCTCCTGGGCTTCCTCGGAACGGTGATCGGGATGATCATCGCCTTCCAGTCCATCGAGATGGCCGGCGAGG
>CAYQVI010000440.1:0-2204 GCA_964420725.1 uncultured Gemmatimonadaceae bacterium
AGAAGCACGGGTCGCTCCAGAACGACGAGGCGGTGTTCGAGCACCTGTCGGGGGTGCTGAGGATCATCCCACTGGAGACCCGGGACGTCTTCCCCGCGGGGGACACCCCGGTGGCGCTGGATGTGGACGACGTGACCACCGCCGAGCCCCTGGAGATCCGGGCCCTTCCCCGGGACCCACTCCCGAGGCTGGAGGCACAGGTGGAGTCGGTGGGGGACGGGTCCAGGCAGACGGTTCGGCTGGTGGAGGGGGCCGACGGCTGGTTCCGCGCCGAGGTCCCCGGTCTGCCGGAGGGGGACTACCGGGTGCATGTCGGCGGTGCAGGGGTGCGCCCCGTGACCGCCATCGCCGGGGTGGTGGATCTGGCCTCCCTCGAGGCCGGGGGGGACGGGTGAAGGCTGGGGGCATGATGGAGCTGGCCGGTCGGGGCTTCGAGCCGCTGGACCTGAGTGTGCTGGGGGCCGGCGACCGGCAGCTCTGGGTTTCTGCCCACTCCCGCCAGGGGGAGGTGCACGGAGTGCCCCGGCCCATCCCCGCCTTCCCGGACCTCCCTGGAAACGGCGCATTGCAGGGGTGGTTCGGCACCGCCATCCGGCAGGCCCAACGGCGGAGGGAGGAGGCGCTGGCCATCGGGGCCGTCCTCCGGGATCTGGTGTTCGGCGTTCCCGAAATTGCGTCGCTCCTGGAGCAGACCCGTGGGGTGGCGGCGGCCCGGGGGGCCCAGCTCCTGGTGCGCCTCCTGGTGGCTCCCAGCGACATCGCCGCCTGGCCCTGGGAGCTCCTGGTGGATCCCCAGAACCCCCATCGTTTCCTGGCCATGGCCCGGGATGCCCATCTGGTGCGCACCCCCCGGGCCCGGACCTACCCGGCCCGGCAGACCCCGGTGGCCCCGCCGCTGCAGGTGCTCCTGGTCCTCTCCAGCCCCCTCCTGTCGGGTGACGGTGGAGATGAGGCGGTCTTCGACCTCTACGGGGAGAAGCGGGCGCTCCTGTCGGAGCTGCGCCCTCTGGTGGAGCGGGGGCTCCTGATGGTGGAGGTGGAGGAGCGGCCGTCGGTGGAGCGGCTCCGGAGCCGGATGGCCCGACAGCGCCACGGCTTCCACGTGGTCCACTACCTGGGGCATGCCCAGCCCACCGGACTCAAGCTGGAGGACCCCCAGGGGCGGGGCCGACTGGTGCGGTCGGGGGACTTCAGTCGCCTTCTCCAGGAGCTTCCGGACCTGAGGCTGGCGGTCTTTGCGGGCTGCGAGACGGCCCGGGCCCCCACCACCACGGCGGCGGATCTGTGGCCTGGACAGCTCTCCACCACCGACCACTGCGTCCGGGACGCCAGCCCCGCCGTGGTAGGGATGCAGGCGGTGCTCCCCTTCGCCACCGAGAAGATCTTCACCCGCTTCTTCTACCAGTCGCTGACCGCCGGACGGACGATTGCGGAGGCGATGCGGCTGGCCCGGCTGGCGGTGGCGGGAGACGACCAGGTGGGGGGCGGGCTGCTGGACTGGGCGGTGCCCTGCCTGGTGGTGGGGGGCGGCGATCCGGGGGCCCTCCTGGAGCCCACCGCCCGGACCACGCCTCCCCCTCCCCGGCGGCGGGTGTCGCTGCGGCTGGATGCCCGTCAGGGAGATCTCGCCTTCTTCGCCCGGCAGACCGAACTCCGGGAGGCCATCGACGTCCTGGAGGGACACAACCGGGTGCGGCTGCTGCAGGTCGTCGGGGGTTCAGGGGTGGGGAAGAGCCGGCTCCTGGAGCGGGCGGTGGAGGAGCTGGACGACGGGGTGGCCCGGCTCTCGTTGAATGCGGATCGCCTCCTGGAGGCCGAGGATCCGGTGGAGGCGCTCTGTCTCCTGGTGGACGAGGTGATGCGGCTGGCGGGGCGCCGGACCGCCGCCCGGGGACGCCGGGACAGCAACGCCTGGTGGGAGCGCCTCCTGGAGGACCTGGCGGAGGTGCGGCTGGCCATCGCGGTGGACGACGCCGAGAAGCTGGCCGAGGATGCGGCGCTCCCCATCCGGGAGGCGCTGGGGGCGCTGGTGCAGCGTCGGAGCGAGACCCGGCTGGCGCTGGCCACCGCCCGGGAACTCAGCTCCCTGGGGGGGGACCTCCCCAATGCCTGCCGCCGGGTGATCCGCCTCCAGCCGCTGGCCTGGCCCGAGGTGTGGGCCTGGATCCGGAGGAACCTCCCGGTGCTCACCCGCTACGGGAACG
>CAYQVI010000441.1:0-2201 GCA_964420725.1 uncultured Gemmatimonadaceae bacterium
GTCCTGAAGCCGAAGTAGTGACTCCCCACCGCGATGGCCGCCACCGGGAAGACGAGCTCCGGTCGATGGGGAAGCAGGAGCCACGCCGCCAGGAGGCCCCCGATCATCGGGAAGACGGTCTCGATCACCACCCCGGGTCCGGGATTCCCCGCCGAGGGCGACGGCCGACGAAAGATCCCCCGGACGGCCAGGGCCCCCAGCGGGAAGATGGCCATTCCCCCGAAGAAGAGCACGGTGAAGCCGGTCGCCACACCCCGGGAATCGGCGGTGATGGCAGCCACCAGCCACACCAGGCCGGAGACGAAGGCCCCGGGGCCGCCACGGACGTAGGAGTGCCGGAGTTCAGCCTGTGCCTGCAGAAGATCATTCACGGGAAGCACTGGAGAAGTTGACGGTCACAGTGGCCAGGAGGTCATCCCCCGGGAAGGCAGCGCATCCCAGGCTACGGGCCCCCGCTCCCCCCGGATCCCACCGCACGCAGCGCTTCCCGGGCACGGAGGCGCCGACGGTGGTCGCTGAAGCGCTCCCCCTCGGCCCGCTCGGTCCGGAATCCGTTCACCTTCCAGGGCTTGCAAAGCTTGCACCCCGCACGGCGGTTCCGGGGGCGTCCGCGCTTGTGATGCATGGTTGGAATCCCCCTGGGGGTTGTGGGTGTCGCGGAAGACCGCGCTCTCGAGATCGCTCCGTCAGGTCCCTTCACAATACGCGCCGCCGCCCCGGAATCATCACCGCGGTCCGGCGGGGCTGGGCAGCCCGGGGGGGATCCCGGACTGCCCCCCAAGCCTCAGTGACCCCAGGGCGC
The DNA here is from genome assembly GCA_964420725.1 of uncultured Gemmatimonadaceae bacterium. Classification (GTDB taxonomy): domain Bacteria; phylum Gemmatimonadota; class Gemmatimonadetes; order Longimicrobiales; family Gaopeijiaceae; genus CAYQVI01. The sequence continues at coordinate 803 of CAYQVI010000441.1, forward strand.
CGCAGGGGTCTGGATCGGCTGGGTCAGGTCGAAGTCGGCCCGGAAGGCCCACTCGCCGTCCCGGATGGTGCCGTAGGTGTAGCGCTCGTTGGGGAGGATCTCCACCCGCCACCCCGTCTGAACCCCTTCCCGGAGCTCCTCCCGGAGGAACTCCTGCCGGGTGGCGCTTCCCTCGGCCTGGGTGTGGGCTCCGTACCAGGTGCTCACCGGGTCGGGGGCTCCATTCTCCAGCCGGTGATCATGACGCAGATCGATGCCGGCGGTGGTCCGGGTGAAGATCCAGGTCCGGGAATGGTCGTCGTCGGCATGGAACGGGAGCTTCAGGCGGCTGTCGCTGCACTCCCTGAAGTGGACGATGAGATCCTCATTTCCGGTGAAGTTCTGGTTTCCTTCGGGGACGATGCTGAGGCGTCCGGCGAAGGCCTGGCCGCAGTGCTCCGCCAGGTTGTCCAGGAAGGCGGCCTGGGGGGCAGCAATCTGCGCCATCTGCCCGACGGGGGGATGCCCCCAGGGATCGCCCGGAGAAGCCACCGGCTGCGTGAGATCGAAGTCGAACCGGTGGCGCCACTCCCCGTCCCGCTGGGTCCCGTAGGTGTAGCGCTCGCCAGGGAGGATCTCCACCACCCACCCGGTGCTCATCCCTTCCTCGTTGAAGCGCTTGAACTCATGGCGATTCCCCGAGGGGGGCTCGGTGGCCAGGGGGGGGTAGGCCACGAAGGAACCGTAGAAGGTGTTGGGCTCGGATCGGCCGTCGGCATGCCTGTGGTCGTGCCGCAGGTCCAGGCCGCCCCCCGTCCGGGTGAAGACCCAGGTCCGGGACCCGTTGTCCCCCGCCCAGACCGGAACACTCACCTCGTCATCGGAACAGACCCGGAACTCCAGGACGAGTTCGTTCCCGGGGGCGAAGTAGGCGTCCCCCTCCGGCGCCGAGGTCACCACCCCGGGAAAGGCCTGTCCGCAGGCTTCCCCCAGGTTTGCCAGGAAGAGGGCGTGGGGATCGGTGGAGGAAGAAGAGGAGGAGTCTGACGAAGCGCCGGGGGCATCGGGGGTTCCGCAGGCTGCCAGAAGGAAGACGGGGAGGACCGGCAGGGAACGAACGAAGGCGCGGGATCGGTGTCCCTCGGGGGGATGGGGCATCAACTTGTTCTCCTGGAGTGGGGAGGCGTGCCGGGCGGCGGAGTGTGGCCGGACAATGACTCCATCCTGCCACCATGCCTCAGGGGAGGGCGGGGGGCAAGGTTCTACCTCAGGAGATTGACCATGGCCGCCACCAGGGGACGCGACCAGATCGGCACGTCCGGAGGGGGAAGGTGGAGCGTCAGGCGGCGGCGCTGCAGGGAGGCGATCCGGATGGGGTCGACCCGGGTGCCAGGGGCCGCGTGCCGGGAGTTGTCGTAGA
>CAYQVI010000442.1:0-2200 GCA_964420725.1 uncultured Gemmatimonadaceae bacterium
CTCCACGAGGGGCTGGAGCTGATCCGCATCGGGGAGCCGCAGCGCCCGGAGTTCGCCGCCTGGCGCTACGGGGACCAGTTCGGGCGGCGCCGGAAGAAGGCCATCATCGTGGGGGCGGCGGCCACCGGGGTGATCGGGGTGGTGGCGGTGGCGGGGATGGTGACCGGGGTGGTCTCCGGGGTCGTCCTGGGGCAGTTCGGGAACTTCTACAACCTCTACACCCAGAACCGGACGGTGGCCAGGCTGCGAACCGGTGACGGATCGCTCCTGAAGGTGAAGGGGCACCAGTTGGAACGGGCCTCCTTCCACCGGCGGGAAGACGGCCCCGGGTTCGACATCCAGGTGCACCACACCGGAGGGGAGACCCTCTTCACGGGAGAACAGGCTGAGCGGATGGCGGGGCGGGTCATGGCCCGGGTGAACCGGAGCGGCGGGAAGAAGGCCACCATCCAGGATGCCGTCCGGCGCATCGAGGTGGCGAAGCACCCGGAGGCCTTCCTCCGCTCCACCATCGAGAGCCATGGCACCGGCCCCATGGTTCCCCCCATCGGCTTCTTCGGGCGTCCGAAGGACCCGAAGAAGATCCCGGCGAAGGAGATCCCCGGCTCCATCGCCCGGCTGGACAACCCCACCCGGCTGGCGGTGGAGATGGCCATCCACGAGGAGCAGGAGCGGAGGGCGCTGGAGGGGGAACTCTTCCTTCTGGAGCAGGCCTGGAAGGATGCCGAGGAGATCGCGGCGATCTCCGACACGCTCCTCCTTCCGGAGGGGACCGAGGATGCGCTGGAGCGGCTGAAGGAGAGGGCCGGGCCGGGGCCGGAGCGCTCGGGCTGACGCATCGGACCGGTGTGGATCCCCCCGGATAGCCGGGGCCGGGGACCCGTACGGTGGCGGGACCTCAGCGAGCCTGGGCTGCCGCGGAGACTCCCCCAGGCGACACACGGAGGTTGTGCCACACCACCGCTGCCCCCGGCCCGGTGCCCAATCCCCAACTCCCATCGGGGGTCAGCGTCCCGGTGCCCACCCGGAAGAGGGTCACCCCCCGGGACTCCACCGCCACCCCCCCCTCCGATACGGCAATCCGGAAGGGGAGGACCTCGGGAGCCCGCCGCGCCGTGCGCTCCGGCTCCGCCGGATCCGCTCCCGGGCGATCTCCCGGCCCCCGCGGCCCCCCATCGGGGCTCAGGGTATCCGGGGGGATGGGGACCCCCTCTCCCCCGATACCGCTTCCGGGGGGGAAGCGGAGGAGGCGCACCCCGCCCAGGGGATCCACCCGGAGTTCGGCTCGCCCTCCTCCTGTCTCCCCCAGGACCACCCTCATCCAGTCCCCGGTCCCCCCACCCGGGAACTCCACCACTCCGTCCAGCACGAGGTCGATGCCGGGCACCGGATCGGTGCGCCAGGCCAGGGCCCCCTGGGCCGAGCCCACCTGCACCCAGCTGTTCCCCACCGTCTCCAGGGTACGGGAGAACTCCACCCAGAGGGGTCGTCGGGCGGCCAGGAAGGCCCGGAATGAGCGGTCGAGGCCATCGAAGTCGGGGCCCCCCAGGGCCGTGTGGATGGCCCGGGCCAGGAGGGGCTCCGCCTCGGGGTCTCCCGGGCGGAGGGTGGAAGCCACTTCCAGGATCGCATCGAGGTCTTCCGGGCGCTCCTCCCGCAGGTGCGTCACCAGAAGCATGGGAAGGGCGTAATCGGTGCCAGGGCCCGAGTGGTGGTCCTCCTCCTCCAGCAGCCTCCGGACAGGGGGGAGGCGCCCCTCCTGGAGGAGGCGCCGGGCGGTCCACAGGTAGGTGGAGGGGATGGGATCATCGGAGAGGCCCCGGCTCCACCCCAGTCGTTCCAATACCCTCTGTTCGATCCAGGTGGCGGCCCCCTCCGCCAGCCACTCCGGAAGGAGGGGTGAGGCGGGGAGGGCCAGGGTGGACACCAGATGGAAGGCTTCGTGGGCCACCAGGCGGAGGGTGCGGGGAGTGGGGCCGAACCGGGCCAGCAGCGCCGGCGGGATGTCCGGATGGAGAGCCACGTGGGCACTCCGGGTGGGCCCGTGGGCAAAGCTCCGATGGGTGGAGAATCGTCCACCGGTGAGCTCTTCCTCCACCTGGAGCCACGCCTCCAGCGAAGCGTAGAGATGGATCCGGAAGGGGGTGTCCAGAGACGGGTGGGGGACGCCCAGGAGCGCAATGGTCTCCTGCCAGGCCCC
>CAYQVI010000443.1:0-2188 GCA_964420725.1 uncultured Gemmatimonadaceae bacterium
GACGAACGTGGAGGTCGATGCCGTTCAGGGCGAGGAACACGAGGGCAGCGGCCAGTCCCGTACGCTTGTTTCCGTCGGCGAACCCCTGTGCTCGAGCGAAGCCCACGAGGTAGGATGCGGCCAGGTCGGCCAGGTCCGCCCCACCGTCGTATGCGAAACGATGGTGTGGGCGAGCGAGCGCGGAGAGAACTACGTTCCGGTCAAGGAGACCGTGGCTGCCTCCGAACCGCTCGATCTGCCGGGCGTGGATGGCCAGGAGCTCGTCCTCCTCAAGCCAGCGCGGTTCGCGCATATGGATGGGTCTGGCCGCAGGTCAGCGGGCCAGGGCCCGGAAGACCGAGCCATACTCCTCCATGATGCGGTCATGGACCTTCATCACCTCATCGAGACGCGGCTCGCTGCGGACCATCCGGAACCCACCCAGGCCGTCCTCGATCCACTCCACCTCCGCCCCAGCCTCGATCCCCAGGCGCCGAGCCACCTCGGCGGGCAGGGTCGTGACCACAGAAGCGCCCTGGGCCCTCACCTTACTCTTCAGGCTCCCCATTTCCGTGTTCCTGCTGAGAGTGTGACCCGAGTTGCATATGAGATTAAAGTAACACTAGCCAGCCCTCTGCGATCAACGGCCCGGGCTCTTCACTTGCCGCCAATGCACAGGGCTCGTAGAGGTGAATAAGTTCCTCCGCACCCGCCCGGAGCGATCCATGACGACGTCTCGCCCCAGCCGAACCCCCCGCCCAGGTGTCTGCCGTGCGAAGTGCGGTTCGTATGTGCCCCGTACGCCCTCCTCGAAGTGAAACACGGTCCACCCTCCCCGGATTCACACGGCACCGTGGCGATCCTGCGGTTGCCTGAGATCGATCCCACATCAGGGCGACCACGGCGCCGTAGCCTGCGCCGTGCACCCCGGGGAACTGCGCTACTGCTCCTCGTCCTGTCCGCGTGCGAGGGGAGTCCCCGCTTCGATGATGGCCCCGCACGCGGAGACAGCGCCGGCGTGGAGATCGTCCGGCACGGCGTGTTGGCGGACAGGGGTCCTGGGGTGCCGGTCGAATCCCTGCTCCTCCTCGGGGACGGGCCAGGGCAAGGGGGCGTGGAGTTCGCCTCCATCGGCGATGCCGGGTTCCTGGAAGATGGGCGCATCGCGGTACTGGACCGGGGAAACGCCCGGATCTGCCTGTTCTTCGCGTCCGGGAGTCTGGACTACTGCATTGGCCGGCAGGGGGAGGGCCCAGCTGAGTTCAGCGGCGCGCTGACACTGGCGGTCCTCCCTCTTTCAGGAGGGGGATTTGCGGTTCCGGATGCGGGGAATGGGCGCATCACCGTCTTCGACAAGGACGGGGTGGTGGAGCAGAGCCTCCCCCTGTCCATGGACGATGGCTTCGCGCCCGAGTGGCGGGGGTGACCGGAGGGGTGATCACCTTCCGAAGGGTGATGGCCTCCCGCGAAATGATCGTCCACGGTTCCTTGCACGGAGGGGATCAGTCAGAGGTCGTCTCACTTCCCCGGATCGTACACGGGCCGGAGAGCGGCGACGGTCGGTGGCCGCTCCTGGCGGATTGGCGGAGTTGGGACGCGGATCCGCAGGGACGGGTGGTGGTCGCCCGAACCAGCGAGGCAAGCATTCAGGTCTACCAGGGGGGACGTGCTGTCCGTGCCCTGTCCTGGGATGCACCGCGGGTGCCTCCCACCCGAGAGGAGGTGGAGGCGCTCCTTCTGGTGGCCGCCCGGGGTGCGGGGAGCGCCGACCACGTGCCCCCCGAGATCCGTGCATCCATGGCGGCTCCGGCCTGGATGCCCCCGGTGGCGGCTGTCCGCTGGGGCCCTGACGGCTCGATGCTGGTGCAGCAGGTACGGCCCACCGGCGACATGGACCAGCGGGTGCTTTCCACGATGCGCTCGGAGGGGCGAGGAGGGCCGACCTGGTGGGTATTCCGTGAGGACGGCACGTTCGCCGGCTTTCTTCGCTTCGATGCCAACGTGGAGATCTTCCGGGTCCACGGTGACACGCTGATCGGCGCCCGGGAGGACCCGTCCGGCGTCATCCAGCCCTTTGTGGCGCCCTGGCCCGCGGGGCTGGATGTTCGCCCGTCTCCCCATGGGGAAGACGGCGGGTAGCTTGCGTGGGTTGAGCCCTCACCCCCGCACATAGATCTCCCCACCCCCCTCCCGGAACTCCGCCGCCTTC
>CAYQVI010000444.1:0-2160 GCA_964420725.1 uncultured Gemmatimonadaceae bacterium
TCTTCGCCAGCCACTGGGTGGTGGACGCCGCCGCCGGTCGCGCCGGGGTACCCTGGGTGTCCCCCGGGGAGGCGGGCTTCTTCCGCACCGACATCCGCTTCTCACACGAGTACGTCACCCCCATGTCGGCCATCTTCTTCGAGGAGAAGGTGGGGCGGGACGGCAGGGTGGTGGATTCCGACAGCGTCCTCTTCTTCCGGGACCACCTCACCTTCCTCCACAAGGCCATGAGCCAGGAGCGGATCGAGGACGGGCTGCTGGCGGTGGCGAACCAGCTCGAGGTGAAGCAGCGGGAGTTCGCCGAGCGGCAGGGGATCCGGCTCTACGGCGAGCAGAAGGGGCACCAGCTGGGCTCCGAGGCCATCTGCCACTCCAAGATCCTGGAGGAGTACGCGGAGCCCGGGATGCTCATCATCGGGTCCGATTCCCACACCCCCCACGCCGGTGCCATCGGGTGCGTGGCCTTCGGGGTGGGGACCACCGCCATCTTCAACTCCTGGATCACGAAAGACGTCCGGGTGGGGGTGCCGAAGTCCTTCAAGGTGGTGATCACCGGGACCCCCCCGGCCAACGTCACCGCCAAGGACTACATGCTGGAGATCCTCCGGCACCCGTATGTGAAGGACGGACACGCCATCGGGCAGATCATCGAGTACGCCGGGCCCGCCGTGGAGGCCCTCTCGGTGGACGAGCGGGCCACCATGACCAACATGGCCGCCGAAGTGGGGGCGTTCACGGGGATCGTGGCGGCGGACCAACGGACGGTGGAGTACCTGGTGTCGGAGCGGGGAATGGACCGGGACCGGGCCGAGGCACTGTGTGAGGGGATGCAGTCCGATCCCGGGGCGGAATACGTGAAGGTCATCGAGATCGACGCGTCCACCATCCGCCCCATGGTGGCCCTCCCCAACGACCCCGGAAACGGTCTCCTGCTGGACGAGCTGGGGGACGAGCCGGTGCGGATCGACATCGCCTACGCGGGGTCGTGCACTGCGGGGAAGAAGGAGGACATGGATATGTACGCCGCCGTCTTCCGGGATGTGGAGGCCCAGGGGCTGAAGGTCCACCCGGATGTGCGGTGCTACATCCAGTACGGCTCCATCGAGGTCCGGGAGTACAGCCGAGCCCAGGGGTACGTGGACCTCTTCCAGCGGATGGGAGCCGAGGTCATCGAGCCGGGGTGCGGGGCGTGCATCAATGCGGGCCCCGGGGTCACGGCGTCCCCGGATGAGGTGTCCATCTCGTCGCAGAACCGGAACTTCCCCGGTCGCTCGGGCCCCGGTCAGCTCTACCTGGCCTCCCCCTACTCGGTGGTGGCCAGCGCCGTGGCCGGCTACGTCACCGCCTGGGAGCGGGGGAAGCCCATCCGCCCGCTACCTCCCGTGAAGGTCCCCGCGGGGGCATGAGTTCCCCTGGCCCCGGAGCCCGTCCTGCTCCTGGTCCCACCCCCCTCAGGGTGGTCGACCTGACGGCGGCCTTCGCCTCCTTCCACGACCACTGGTCCCCCCGGGTGGTGGGGGCGCTGAATGGTCAGGAGGTGAAGGTGGCCAAGCTGCAGGGGCCCTTCGTGTGGCACCACCACAGGGAGGAGGACGAGCTCTTCCTGGTGGTGGCGGGGACGCTGCGGATGGAGCTGCGGGACACGCCGGCCGTGGACGCGGAGCGGGATCCCCCCCACCGGCAACTGGTGGTGGGGCCGGGGCAGTTCCTCATCGTGCCCCGGGGGGTGGAGCACCGGCCGGTGGCGGACGAGGAGGTCCACCTGGTGCTCTTCGAGCCAGCCGACACCCTGAACACCGGGAACATCCGGAACCAGCGGACGGTGGAGCGCCCCGGCACGCTGGGGTGAGAGTCCTCAAGCCGCCGCCGGGTTCCCCGTCTCGAGGTCCTCCAGCACCCGCACCAGCTCCGGATCCAGCGCCGTCCCCTCCAGCGATTTCAGGATCCCGAAGGCCCGGTCCAGCTCCATCCCCGCCCGGTAGGGGCGGTCGGCGGTGAGGGCCTCGAAGACGTCGCACACCGAGAGCACCCGGTCCAGTTGATCCAGTTGCCGGGCTCCGATCCCCCAGGGGTATCCGGTGCCGTCCAGCCGCTCGTGGTGCACGCTGGCCATCCGGGCAATGGGGTGGAACACCTCCACATGCTGCAGGATGGACCAGG
>CAYQVI010000445.1:0-2145 GCA_964420725.1 uncultured Gemmatimonadaceae bacterium
CCACGTCCTGATCCTCTCCCTCCTCCCCGATGTGCTGACCCTGGAGGAGCAGCTCTTCCTCCTCCTGGACGGCGGCGGGAACTGAGCAGCCCCCCTCCGGCCAGACGATCCCCGAACCCCCACACGGAGCCCTCCCTTTGGTCCCCCTCCGCTTCCCCTCCCCCGCCCGCTTCGCCGACTTCCGCTCCCTCCTCAGGGACCTTGGGTTCACGGCCGGGGAGGTATCGAAGCGGACGGGCGCCTCCTCCATCTACGCCTTCCAGACCCGGATCAATGGCCGGGCGACGGGGGTCGAGCTGGAGTCGGGACTGGACGTCCTGATCCGCCTCTTCATGGACGCCGAGCCGGTCCCCGTGGAGGTGGTGGAGGAGCTGCTGGGGCCCGGGGCGCTGGAGCTCATGGACGACCTGGGGCTCCTCCGCACCGGGGAGGTGCGGACGGCCGCGGAGGCGAGCGTGATCCTCTATCCCACCGAGGGACCGTGGGTGGTGTCCGACCTCACGGACGAGCGGGGGGCCGACCCGGAGCGGGATGGCTACACGGTGGACATGGTCTATCCCGCCATCACCCGCTCCACCATGGCCTTCCTGGCCACCCTCCCCACCCGGCGCTGCCGCACCTTCCTGGAGCTCTGTTCGGGGACGGGGATCGCAGCCCTCATCGCAGGGGGGGAGTACGCCGACGAAGCGGTGGCGGTGGACATCACCCCCCGGGCCACGATCTTCGCCCGCTTCAACATCGCGCTGAACGGGCTGGACAACGTGACGGCCCTTCAGGGGGATCTCTGGGAGCCGGTGGCGGGGAGGACCTTCGACTGCATTGCCGCACACCCCCCCTATGTGGCGGTGCGGAGATCGATGTTCATCTACCGGGACGGGGGGGAGGACGGGGAACAGGTCACCCGCCGAATCCTGGAGGGGGCGTCGCGCCACCTGGCCCCCGGGGGCGTCCTCCAGTGCACCTGCATGCTCACCGATCGGAAAGGGACGAGCCTGGGGGAGAGGATCCGGGAGATGCTGGGGCCAGACAGCGGAGAGCTGGACCTCCTCGTGCTGGAGAACCACCGGGGGGACCCCTGGTCGGACCTCACCTCCCGCCTCGCGCAGGCTCGGGGAGATCGAGCGGCGGAGATCGTGGAGCAGATCCAGGCCTTCCAGGAGATGGGGGTGGAGGCCATGGTCTTCTCCACCATCGTGGTGCGGCAGAACCGGGGGGCACATCCCCCGTTGACCCTGGTCCTGACCCGGGGCCCCGGAACCCGCTGGCCCCAGGTGGAGTGGGCGCTGGAGATGGGGGCCCGGCTGGCCGCACCCCACCGGGGGGGCGCCTGGCTGGCTGCCTCATCCCCCCGCCTCTCCCCCCACGCCCGGCTGCACCTCCGCTACCGGGGAGCAGCGGGGACGCAGGACCCGTGGGAGGCGGAAGGGGGCTACGTCCAGGTGACCCACCCCTTCGTGCAGGGAGGGGACACCACCCTGGCGGTGGCCCAGTTCCTGGGGCGATGCGATGGGCGGACTCCTGTAGGAGCCCACATGGAACGGATGCGCCGGGAGGGTCAGGTGCCCGCCGATCTCCCCCTGGATCGTTTCCTGGACATGGTGGGGGAGTTGGTTGAACTGGGGGTGCTGGAGCTGGAGGATCTTCCGGTGCCAGTCCCCGCCCCGCCCCACCCCCGCTCGATCAGGCCGAACGGACCCGGTTCGGAGGCGTGACCTCCACCCCAGCCCCGGCTTCGATGGCTTCCGCCACCCGGGCGGCGGTGGAGGTGGCGCTCTCCAGGAGCGGAATCCCGGGCCCCAGGTACGAGCCGCAGAACCAGAGGCGACGGCCGGCCTGCAGGTGCATCCGCTCCACCTCCCGGGCACCCTCCAGGGAGGCGGCATTCACCACCGGGCGCTGGAATCGCGCCTGCGTGCAGAGGGTCTCCGGCCTGGGCTCGAGAATCGGATTCCAGGTCTGGAAGACCGGGGAGAGTCCTCGCAGGGCGGGCTGCACCCGATTCATCCAGATGGTGGCCATGGGTTTGTCATGATCCGGGCTGACCACCAGGTTCACCGGCGCCCACCGGCGACGGTCCCGGGGGGCCAGGCGGGGGTCGGTGTGGACGGCGACGCTGCTGTCCTCGTAGGCGAACCGTTCCAACGC
>CAYQVI010000446.1:0-2144 GCA_964420725.1 uncultured Gemmatimonadaceae bacterium
ACCTCAGGGACCGGCCCTCGCCTCTCCTCCCCCAGCGCCCCGAACCGGACGGCGGACCGCGGCACCTGAATCACCACGCCCTCCCCTCCTTCCTCATCCCCGCCCGCCCCCGACCTCCGCAGCGACAGCCGGACCCGCCCCTCCTGGTCGGCACGAACCAGATTGCCCACGTTGACCGTCTGCGTCCCCACATTCGTCAGGGTCACATCCAGGGCCAGCGGCGCCCCCCGGTGCACCGTCGGTGACTCCACACTCGCCGCCCCCCGGACGACCCGGAGGGGATGGGCCCGGACCTCCTCGATGAAGGCGTCCATGGCGGTGACCAGCTCCCGAAGGGGCTCGGGGAGACCGCTCAGGGCGAAGGTCCTGAGCTGGGGAACCTCTCCCGTCCGCCCTTCCCCCAGCGTCAGCGTGACGGTCCCGGGGGGGAGCGTGTTGGCGGCCGGGATCTCCTGGTAGCCGGCCCGATCAATTGCACCGCGGATCCCGGCGATTTCCTCCTCATCCACCGCGACTCCATAGAAGCCGATCTCATCCCTTGGCCCCAGGTTGCCGGTAATGCGGACAGTGCTCTGCCCCGCCGGATGAACCGTCACAGCCACCGAGCCCATTCCCAGATCCTGATTGTAGACGAAGAACCAGTCGTTCATCTCTCTGTCCTGATCCCTGGATGGGGAGGGGGAGTGGCCGGGGGGGACGCCGGGGGGTGCCTGCCCCTGGAGTCGGCCAGCACCCGTCGTCAGAAACAGGATCGAATGACCGATGAAAAGACACAGGATCATTCGCATCGATACTGGAGCGTGCATCAACGCCGCCTTGGGTTGCGCAGGTGCCGTGCAGGGGGAGCCCCTCAGGATGGGGCCGCCCAACGGCCTGGCCGCCCTCCCTGGGCCAGTATAGTGGCGCAGAAGTCCCTTGGCATTCGGAGGGCGCCGGATGCATCATCCCCCCGAGGCTCATTCGTCTTCTGCTACACTCCGCTAGATTCCCCCGGCGGACGTTCGGGTGATGCAGGACCCGCCCCAGGCAACCCCGACGGGGCCGCTTCGCCACCATCCGCCTCCCGGGTCAGCTGTCCGTGACGTCCGACTCAACACCCTCCGCGGGGGATCCCCCCTCCCGAGCAAGCGGCACCATGGACATGGGGCCCGTGCCCGTGGACGGCGCCCAGCGGAGGCCGCTGGTGGGACGAAAGACCCTGCGGATGCTGGGCGTCCTCATCGCCCTCGCCCTGCTGGTCCTCTGGTTCTTCCTGGTGCGCTACATCTTCCAGCAGGCTGGAGGGCAGCCGGCCCCGGCCGTGCTCATGCTCCCCCTCCTCTTCTTCAGCCTGGCGATCTCGGCTGGGGTGGCGGCGCTCCGGGACGAGCCCATGGTGATGGCCATCTGCGGGGGCCTCTCCCTGTTCCCCATGGGGGTGTTCCTCCTCTTCATGCCGGGCTTCCCCCGCTGGATCGGAATCCTGGACATCTGTCTCGTGGCCCTGGGCGTAATCCTGATCCGGCAGCAGCGGCCGGTGATCGGCGAAGGGGGGGTGGCCACCTGGGACGACGACGGCCCCGGGGTCGAGGCAGCCTCGCGGTAGCCCTCAACCACCGACAGACGAGGGCCACCGCGCCACGAACACGGCCTGCGTCCCATCCTCCGCCTCCCGAAGCCCCATCAGGCCCCCTGGCTGGATGAGCTGCCTGGCGGCTGCCGGCGAAGAGGACACCGATGATTGATTACAAGGGATATACCGGCGTCGTGGAGTTCGACCCCGAACTGTCGCTGTTCACGGGGCATGTGATCGACCTCCGGGACCAGATCTACTTCGAGGGCGCATCCGTTGAGGACCTCACGGCCTCCATGCGCCGGGCGGTGGACCACTACCTTACCGTGTGCCAGGCCCGGGGAGAGGAGCCGGAGCGCCCCTTCTCCGGAAAGCTGAATCTCCGCCTGGGGCCCGATCTGCACCGCGCCGCAGCCGTCGCCGCCGCTGCCGAAGGAGAGAGCCTCAACACATGGCTCACGAAGGTCGTCGAGTCCGCGGCCGGCCCCATGATGGTGCGGGAGCGACGCAGGAAGAGGTAGGCGGGACGCACCCCCGCTAGAACCTCACCCGCACCCCGAACGTGAGCGTGGTGGAGGCCGGCACCCGCTCC
>CAYQVI010000447.1:0-1698 GCA_964420725.1 uncultured Gemmatimonadaceae bacterium
AACCCGCCACCATCACCGGGCCCCCCAACGTGGTGGCGGGCACCATTCCGGTGAGCGCCCTGATGAATCCCCATCCCGCCGGGACGGCGGTAGCGTCGGGGGCCAACGACTACCGGAACAACTTCGGCGGCACCTCATCCGCCACACCCCTCACCGCCGGAGCCGCCGCGCTCCTCCTCTCCGCCGATCCCGGCCTCACCTTCACGGCAGCCCGTGAGGTGCTCCGGAACACTGCGGTGAAGCTCGATCCCGCCAACGTGGACCCAACCGGTCAGTGGCTCGACGAGGATGGGAATCCATCCGTCGTCACGGGACATCCTCCGGTCTTCAGCCAGTGGTACGGCCACGGCCGGGTCGACATCGCATCCGCCATCCAGGAGGTGATCCGCATGAAGCCCGAGAAGCCCTGCAAACCCGACAAGCCGGTCCGGCAGCGGTGGACCTATGCCGTGAAGGTGGTGTGCGGGAAGTCCGACGGGGAGATCCTTTCCAGGGGCAGGTACTACACCGCCGTGAACATCCACAATCCCGGCCGGGGGCGCGCCGTGCTGCGGAAGACCATCTCCACGGCCCTCCCCGGGGAGCGTGCCGGACGGGTGGTGGATGCCGGCCGAGCGGTCCTGGGTCCGCTGGAGTCCTTCGAGATCGACTGCCCCGACCTGCAGCACTACCTGAAGCAGCAGGGATGCTGCCTGGTGAAGGGGTTCCTGATCCTGGAGAGTGCCAGTCCCCTGGAGGTGGTGGCGGTCTACACGGCCACGGGGGCCGACGGGGAGGTGGAGTCCATCCATACCGAGCGGGTCCCCGGGCGGGTGGAGGAGGTGCCCGACGATCCTGGCGAGGAGGAGCCCCGGAAGCGTCCCGACCTCCTGCCGGTACCCCCGTTCCCGGGGGATCCGGGGCCGCTTCCGTTCCTCTTCTGCCGGTCCCGCAGGGAGCTTGCGGTGGTGGTGAGGAACCAGGGCGAGGGAGACGCCCCGGCGTCCACGCTGCGGGTGGAGTTCGTCCAGTGCCAGCAGACCGTGGACGTGCCCACACCGCCGGTGGCGGCCGGATCCGAGTCCGCCCCGCTCACCGTGCAGATCCCCGAGGGGTGCTGGACCGGGGAACAGGTCCGGTTCCGGATCACAGCCAACGCCACCATGGCCTTCGAGGAGTCGGACAGCACGAACAACAGTGTTCAGAGCTCCTGCACGATCCTGTCCTAGCGGACGAGCGTACGGTCCTCCCCGGGGAAAGGTGGGAGGGGGTGGCGTCCCACCCCCTCCCACCCTCTGGCCCGGAGCCCTACAGGTGCCGCTCCGCGTAGATCCGCATCGCGTCCCGCACGAAGGCAGCCCCCTCCGTGCCACCGTAGTTGGCCGCAAACCGCTCGTCGGCCACGTACATGTCGGCCAGCCCTTCGAAATACTCCCTCGAGGGGCCCTTGCCGGAGCGGGGGGTCCCGGGGACCGCCGCCAACCACTCCGCCTGGCGCCGGGCCAGCTCCTGGGCCTCCTCCCCGGCGGGATCCAGCCCCCGGGTGGCCCCCTGGGTCCAGGCCCGGCTCAGCTCGCCGGCCCTGGCCTTCCAGTCCGACTGCTCCCCGGACGACATCCCTCGCCACCAGCGGTCGCTCTGGTCGTAGCTGTCCTGCCCCCAGCGCTCCACCACCTCGTCGCGGTGCTTCGTGTGATCGAAGCCCCTCAGCATCTCTTC
>CAYQVI010000447.1:1708-2141 GCA_964420725.1 uncultured Gemmatimonadaceae bacterium
TCTTCCGCCATCAGAACCTCCCCTCGTTTCAGTCGGGCAATGGTGGTCTCGACACTCCCGATCCGCTGGTCCAGACGGTGCCGCTCCTGCCACAGCAGCTCCAGGTGCCGGGCCAGCGCGTCCACCTGATCCTGCTGTCCGGCCAGCACCTCGGCGATGGCCTCCAGTCCCAGCCCCATCTCCCGGAGGAGAAGGATCCGCTGGAGTTGCACAAGCGCCTGGGCGTCGTAGTAACGGTAGCCGTTGGGCCCCACCCGGCTCGGGGCCAGAAGGCCCATCGTGCCATAGTGTCGGAGCGTCCGGGATGTGGTCCCGGCCAGCCGCGCGATCTCCTGGATCGACCACTCCACCGGGTCCTCCGTGCCTGGGTCCACCGACGGCGCGGAGTGCGACGTCGATTCCACGATAAAGGTTGACGTTACGTCAAGGTCAA
>CAYQVI010000448.1:0-2130 GCA_964420725.1 uncultured Gemmatimonadaceae bacterium
CCACCCTCTACTTCATGTCGGACCGGAGCGGGAGCGAGAACCTCTGGAAGGCCGGGGTGGACGGTTCCGGCGAGGAGCAGCTCACCAACTTCCCCCGGGGGCGCCTCCTCTGGCCCTCCATCACCGCCGATGGGGCCACCATTGCCTTCGAGCGGGACTTCGGGATCTGGCGCTACGACGTGGCAACGGGGACGGCCCGGCGCCTGGACATCCGGCTGCTGGGAGCCGTGGAAGGCCCCACCGCCGAGGTGTCGGAGGAGTCCCGGGGATGGAGCGACATCGTGGTTTCCCCCGACGGGGAGAAGTGGGCCTTCACCCGGGGGGGCGAGGTCTTCGCCACCACCCTGGAGGGGGATGTCCCCGCCACCCGGGTGACCCGGACCCCCGCTGCGGAGGGAGGGGTGCTGTGGAGCCCCGATTCCCGGCAGGTGGTCTACACCTCCTGGAGATCCGGGACGCCGAAGATCCACGCCCATGACTTCGGGACGGATCAGGAGCGGGCGCTCACCCGGGGGGAGGGGCGGGACCAGGTGGGGAGCTTCTCTCCGGATGGCCGCTGGCTGGCCTGGTTCCGGGTGGTGGACGAGGAGTCGGAGCTCCGGGTGATGGAGTGGACCACCGGGGAGGACCGGCGCCTGGCCATCGACGTGGTGGGCACCTCCATCGCCTGGTCCCCGGACAGCCGGTGGATCGCCTACGGCGCCGAGACCGACGAGTTCACCAACGTGATGGTGGTGCCGGTGGCGGGGGGGGATCCCCGGCAGGTGAGCTTCGTGGCCAACAGCAACTTCGGATCGCTGCAGTGGAGTGCGAAGGGGGACTACCTGGTGTACCGGAGCGGGCAGCGAACGGAGCCCAACCGGCTTGTGAAGGTGGACATGATCCCGCTCCCCCCCACCTTCGACGAGGACCGGTTCCGGGATCTCTTCAACCAGCCCGATGAGGAGCCCGCCCCTGGATCGCCGGGTGCGCCGCCGGCGGAAGGTGCTGGAGCCGGGGCGTCCCGGGGGGCTCGGGGCGCGGCGGAGGTTCCCGAGGAGATCGCGATCGAGTTCGAGGGGATCCGCCGGAGGGGCGCCTTCGTGGAGATCCCCTTCTCGGTGGGGACCGTCCTCCTGAGCCCCGACGGGGAGAGCGGCATCGTGTCGGGGGACAGCCTGCTCCACCGGATCACCTTCGGCCCCAACGGGGATGTGGAGCTGGACCGCCTGGATGTCCGTGGCACGCCCCTGGTCTTCAACGCCGACGGAAATCGCCTCTACGTCTCCCTGAACGGGGAGCTCCGGGTGGTGACGCTCCCGGGGGGCGCCACCCGCACCGTCTCCACCACCGTCCGGCTGGAGGATGACTTCGACGCCACGAAGGTGGCGGCCTTCGAGCAGGGGTGGTGGGAGATGCGGGACGGCTTCTACGACGTGGGCTACCACGGGGTGGACTGGGAGGGGGTGCGGGACGCCTTCCGCCCACAGATCGAGGGGGCCCGCACCCGGGCGGAGTTCAGCCGTCTGATGAACCTCATGCTGGGGGAGCTGAACGCCTCGCATCTGGGGCATTCCGGGCGGACCGCCCCTCCCCAGGGGGGGGACGGGGCCTCCACCGGCCGACTGGGGCTCCGCTTCGACCGCTTCGCCTACGAGAACGAGGGGCGCTTCGTGGTGGAGGAGGTTGTGGAGTTGGGCCCCGCCGACATCTCCGATGCCATCCAGCCCGGCGACCGGGTGCTGGCGGTGGACGGGGTCCCCCTGGACGGCACCAGCGACCTGGACCGGCTCCTCCGGGACACCCCGGGGAAGAAGGTCATGCTCCGTGTGCAGCGGGGGAGCGCCGCCCCCCGGGAGGTGGAGCTCCTGGCCACCTCCGCTGGGGCGGAGGGGCAACTGGTCTACCGCAACTGGGTGGAGAGCCGCCGGGCCTACGTGGACTCCATCAGCGGGGGGCGGCTGGGGTATGTCCACATCGCGTCGATGTCGGAGGGGGCGCTGGATCAGCTCGTCTTCGACCTGGACCAGCTCAACCACATGAAGGACGGGGTGGTGGTGGACGTGCGGCACAACAACGGTGGTTTCGTGAACGTATACGCCATCGATATCCTGGCCCGGCGGAACTACTTCACCATGCAGGGGCGGGCCA
>CAYQVI010000449.1:0-2127 GCA_964420725.1 uncultured Gemmatimonadaceae bacterium
CCTCCCCCATGATCTCGGTGGTGACCCCCTGGGTGACCTTGCTCACCACCCGGCCGTCGCCGCCGGGCATGAAGTTCTGGCGGGAGTGGCTCTGGATGTCGATGAAGCCGGGGGCGATGACCTGGCCGCCCACGTCGATGCGCTCCCGGGCGGGGGCATTGGCCAGAAGGCCCCGGGGGGTGATGCGGGCGATGCGGTCTCCCCGGATGGCCAGGTCCCCGTGGAACCAGGCGGCGCCGGTGCCATCCACGATGCGTCCGTTCAGGAGGACCAGGTCGTAGGGGGCGCCGGGGGCGGGGGCGGGGGAGCCCGATGCTCCGCCGGTGGCGCAGGCGGAGGCGGACAGGGTGAGGGCGGCCAGGAGGGCGAAGTGGTGGCGGCGGCGTGGGGGCGTAGCCGGGCGCCTGACGTCCGCCCTGCTCCCCTCGGTCCACGCACGTCCCGGCAAGACGTCAGCGTGCTTCATGGATCACCCTTCCTCCCACGATGGTGGCCAGGATCCGGCCGGACAGGAGTTCTTCGGGGCGCTGGCTTCCCACCTGGAAGGGATCCAGGTCCAGGACCGTGAGATCCCCCCACATTCCCGCCCGGAGGACCCCGGTGCGATCCTCCACGAAGGCGGACCGGGCGGGCCACCGGGTGTAGGCGAAGACCGCCTCCTCCGGGGTCACCCGCTGTTCGGGAAGCCATCCCCCCGCCGGCTCCAGCCCCCGGTCCCGACGGGTCACTGCGGCGTGGAGCCCGTAGAAGATGTCGTGGTCCGACCCCGGGAGATCCGCATTGAAGATCAGGTGGGACCCCGCCTCCCGGAGGGTGCGCCATGCGTAGGCCCCCCGGAGCCGGGCCGGGCCCAGGCGGGCTCCCGCCCACCCCTTGTCCTCCACCGCGTGGGGGGGCTCCATGGAGGCGGTGAGCCCCAGCGCCCCGAAGCGGGGGAAGTCGTCGGGGTGCACCACCTGGGCGTGCTCCACCCGGTGGCGGTGGTCCATGAGCCGGGGGTCCTCGTCGGCCATCCCCTGGAAGAAGTCCAGCACCTCCCGGTTCCCGGCATCGCCGATGGCGTGGACCCCCACCTGGAACCCCGCCCGGATGAGCTGCGCCACCAGCGCCTGGTCGAAGCCGTACCCCTCGCCGCTGATCCCCCGGTGCCCCGGCAGGTCGGCGTAGTCCGCCAGGAGGCGGGCGCCCCGGGATCCCAGCGCCGCATCGTAGTAGGCCTTCACCGAACGGACCCGGAGGAGCGCTTCCGGATCGTCCAGCGGGCCACGGGCGATCCAGCGTCGGGACAGCTCTTCGTCCCGGGCGTTCAGCATGGCGTAGACCCGCACCGGAAGGGCATCCCGGGCCGCCAGCCGCTGCAGGGCGTCCATGACCTCGGCGGAGGTTCCGGCGTCGTGGATGGAGGTGTACCCGGAGGCGCCCAGCGTCTCCAGCGCTCCCGCCACCCGGGCATCCACCTCGTCCGGGGTGAGGGGGGGCACCTTCCCGTCCATCAGGGCCACCGCCCGGTTCAGGAAGAGCCCGGTGGGTTCTCCATCGGGGCCCCTGCGGATCTCGCCGCCCACCGGCGGCTCCGTGTCCCGGGTGATCCCCGCCTCCTCCATGGCCCGGTCGTTGGCCCACCCAGCGAAGCCGTGGAGTCCCCGGAGCCAAACCGGGTGGTCCGGGATGCGCTGGCTCAGGAGGACCCGATCCGGATACTGGTTCGCCCAGGCCCCCTCATCCCACCCCCGCCCCACGATCCAGGAGCCCGGGGGGACCGTGGCCGCCCGCTCCTCCACCCGGCGGATGGCCTCCTCGTGGGTCTGCACCCCCACCAGATCCACCTGGAAGAGGGTGTTTCCCAGGCTCAGGAGGTGGGAGTGGGACTCCACCAACCCGGGGATCACGGTGGCGCCGGCCAGATCCATGACCCGGGTGTCGCTCCCCCGGTACGCCTCCGCCTCCGCCGGGGAGCCCACGAAGATGATGCGTCCGTCCCGGATGGCCACTGCGCCGGCGTCCGGGCTCCACCCCTCCGCGTCCGACCAGGGGGCGTCGGCGGCGGGATTCCCCGCCGGGTCGGGCTGCGTCCAGTCCAGGGTGTAGACCCGGGCGTTGGTGAGGAGGAGGTGGGCGGCGTCGGTC
>CAYQVI010000450.1:0-2119 GCA_964420725.1 uncultured Gemmatimonadaceae bacterium
ATCCCCACCGCCCCGGGGTAGACCCCGGCAACTCCGACCACGGCAAGGGGCTCGCGGGGACCCGGCGAGTCGGGGTTCGTGGTGCGACCGGCCATGATGGGATCGTCCGCCCGGGGAAGGGATGGTCCGCCGGGGAAGGAATGAACCGCCCGGGGCTGGGATGGACCGCCCAGCGGAGTCAATTCAGATGGCGCCCCGGAGGTTCCCGGCCTTCCGCAGGAACCGGGCATGGCCGAAGCTCCCTGCAAGCGGGCGCCGGAACCCGCTCACCGGGGTCAGCGGGCGCCGGAACCCGCTCAGCCCCCCTCCACCGGGGTCAGCGGACGTCGGTCTGGATCTGGAGGAACTTCACCGAGAAGCCATCCCAGTGATGGTCCTGGCGATAGGAACACGCCGGGCGGGGGCCGACGGTCCAGGTCAGGGTGTTGCGGCCGACTCTGAGCCGAGCCGGATCGAGGGCGTAGCGGAAGCTCTTCCAGTCGGTGCTCAGACAGCTCTCGAGATCGTATTCGTAGGGCGCCATCTCGATGTCGGGCCCGCCGTTGATGCTGAGCCGCACCTGCCCCCGCTTGGGCTGGTGGATCTGGCCGAACAGCACCGGGTTGGGCCCCACCCGGTCCAGGTCGATGGTCACGGTCTGACGGTCCCCGATGGGGCGATGTCCATTGCGCTGCAGGTAGACGACGTCGCTGGCTTCAGACACGTCGTAGCGTCCCACCACCGGACCATCGAACCGGATGTTGTCCCAGTGGAAGGTGTAGCTGTTGTGGTTGCCGTCCTTGGTGGGGTTGTAGGCGTGGGTCTTGAACAGTATCAGCCCCCGGGTGAAGGGGAGCCCACCAGGCACGTCGACGCTCCATTCGTCGAAGCTGCCCTCCGGTGTCTCGATCCCCCAGACGATCCGCTCCCGATCCAGGCGAACCCGCATGGTGCGACGGACCCGGCGATCGTCCAGCGCTGGATCGTCGGGGTGCAGGTCACGCCACCAGGCGAAGTCGAACCGCCCCTGCTGGGTCCGGTTGGCCACCCAGCCATCCGGGGCCGTACGGCCCGTTCCCACCCGGATGCTCCGGACGTTGCGACGGAAGTCGAGGACGATGCGGTTCTCCGGGTACTTCTCGCTGATCGGCGAATCGTCGGGGCCCGGCGCCACCTTGAGTTCGTCCCGGGGGACGATCATCACCTCCCACCAGCTCCGGTTGCCATGGGCCCCGGCGATGCTGACGTCAAACTCCAGCGTCCCGCCGTTGGCGAAGTCGAACTCCTGGCGTGGCCAGAACGAAGAGACCGAATACCCCTCCACATCCCCCATGGACGACATCATGTGGTCCCGGCAGACGAAGAAGCTGGGATCGGGGTTCGACCCGGTGGAGTGCTGGGTGGTGTGGACCGTGTGCTGCGGCAACGGAGACAGGGCGGGATCCGGTCCCCCGCAGTCCTCGCCATGGTCCACCGGGAACGGTGTGTAGCGCTTGGTGAAGTGGTCCCCGGGATGGCTGCGATGGGTGACCACGTATTCGAAGGTCCGCGGCAGCAGACCCTGGGACGGCGAGGCGGGATTGCCGGTGAAGGTCTCCTCGAACGCCCACGCCGTGCCGGAGTCGGGCTCGGGAGCGGGCTCTGCCGGAGACGGGTCTTCGCAGGCGGCCAGGGGGAGGCCCAGGAGGAGCAGCAGCCCGGCCAGCACCCGGGGCGGCCGGGGCATCCACGCCCGTTCCCCCCGCTCCGCAGGCAGCGGGAGGCCTGCAGGACAGAAACCCTGGAGCGGAACCGCGGAGCCACGTCTCGACAGCGGGACCGGACTCCGGGTGGGGGATGCGGAAGGATGCATGGGGCGACGGGAAAGAGCGGACATAAGGGAGCCTGCTGGTGCAGGACGCTCCGGGACGCGGATCCCCCATCAAGGCGATGCACAACCAGGACCATTACACGGTCATTCGGACAGAGTTCTGTGCACGAACTCCTATGATTCCAGGAGATATCCTGCGGCCTGAGTCATGGTTCTGGAACGGGTTGCTCTTCTGTTGAGACGTGGACGCAAGACGGGGGGTGACCCGGACCATCCCGGGCCACCCCCTGGGCACTTCAGCAAGGGAAACCCGTCAGCTCTCGATCTCCA
>CAYQVI010000451.1:0-2113 GCA_964420725.1 uncultured Gemmatimonadaceae bacterium
GGCACGACGACCGGGAGTTCTGGCAGCGGGTCCGGGACCGGAACCTGGAGACGGCGGCCCGGGCGGACCGGCTGGGGCTGGCGGAGTATTTTGCCATGGAGGCCTATGTTGTCCTTGCGTCCCCACGGGAGTGAGGGGGTCGACGATGCCGCTTAACGTTTTCCGCGCTGGTGCGCTCTATGCTCCTGGAAGCCACCATAGGACCCGGCGCGGGCGGAACTCCCCACCCCGGTCCGATCCACACCAACGGAGACGTGTCATGAGTGCCTTCGAACCGATGGGGAGCCGGTCCCTCCGCCTGACGGGCGCGATGCTGCTGGCCGGGGTGTTTGCCCTGACCGCCTGTTCCGAGTCCACCGGACCCGACCCGCTCCTGGATGAAGCGCTGAACGAGGATGTGGCGGTGATCGCCGCCGACGGGGCACTGGCGGATCTGGAGGTGATGACGACGCCGGCCCTCGTGTTCGGTACCCCGGGGCCCCAGATGGTGGAACCCATGCGGGACCGGACGGTGACCTGGTTCGACGAGGGGGGCGCCCCCATGTCCCGGTATGACGCGCTCCTCACCGCCTCCGGGCAGATCGAGGCCTCCTTCAGTCGCTCCGCCACCCGGGAGGGGTGGAGTGCCTCCGTGGAGAGGAGCCGGAGCCTCACCGTCACGGGGCTCCTGGGGGAGGAGACGCAGCGGACCTGGAACGGTTCCGGGAGCGGCGAGGTCAGCGGCAGCCGCCACGTGGACGGGAAGGGGAGCCGGAGCTACGAGATGAGCTACACCTCCGAGATGTCCGACGTGGTCCGGGCGGTGGACCGGCAGGCCCAGCCCTGGCCGCTGTCCGGGACCATCACCCGGATGGTGGAGGCCACCCGCACCGACGCCGACGGCGCGGTGCAGACCCGGAGCCGGACCACGGTGCTGACCTTCAACGGCACGCAGATGGCCACCCTCACCGTGGACGGAGAGCTGTTCGAGGTGGACCTGGGGGCCCGGGAAGGACGGAAGCCCGTTCGGAAGCGCTGAGCCCCTCCCACTGCGGGGACCCGGTTGACCCGGACCCGCCGCTGGACCACTCTGGAACGGCTCCCTGCTCCCGGCAGGGGGCCGTTCCCGCATCCAGGCCGCAGATGAGCCACCCCAACACACGCCTCCCGGTCCGGCTGGCGGCCAACTCCCTCCCCCACCCTTTCTGATGGTGGGGACAACACCCCCATCCAACCCGGCCGCCACCAGCCTCCGGGACCGGTTGGGGGCCCTCCGGAACGTGCCTCCCTTCATGAAGCTGGTCTGGCGAACCAGCCCGGCACTCACCCTGGGGAACGTGGGGCTCCGCCTGATCCGGGCCCTCCTCCCGGTGGCGACGCTCTACGTGGGGAAGCTCATCATCGACGAGGTGATCCGCCTGGTGGGGATCCCCGGCACCCCCGACACCCTGGGGGAGTGGCTCCACTCGGGGCTCCTCTCCACCCTGGGGTGGCTCCTCCTGGTGGAGCTGGCGCTGGCTATCGTGTCGGACGTACTGGGCCGCTTCGTGGGGCTCCTGGATTCGCTGCTGTCGGAGCGGCTGACCAACGTCACGAGCCTCCGCCTCATGGCCCACGCCGCCACCCTGGACCTGGAGCACTTCGAGAACCCGGAGCTCCAGGACCGGATGGAGCGGGCCCGCCGGCAGACCATGGGCCGTTCGGCGCTCCTGGGTCAGCTCCTGGGGCAGGCCCAGGACGTGGTCACCATCGCCACCTTCGGCGTGGGGCTGGTGATCTACGCCCCCTGGCTGGTGCTGCTGCTGGCGGTGGCGCTGATCCCCGCCTTCCTGGGGGAGGCCCACTTCAACGCCCTGAGCTACTCACTGAACTACCGCCGCACCCCGGAGCGGCGGGAGCTGGACTACGTGCGCTACACCGGGGCGGGGGTGGACACGGCGAAGGAGGTCAAGATCTTTGGCCTCAACGACTTCCTCATGGACCGCTACCACCGCCTGGCAGAGGCCTTCTACAAGGACAACCGGCGGCTGGCGCTGCGCCGGGCCGGTTGGGGCGGGCTCCTGGCCGCCGTGGGGACCGTGGCCTACTACTTCGCCTATGCCTGGATCGCCTGGAGCACGGTGGCGGGGCGCTT
>CAYQVI010000452.1:0-2112 GCA_964420725.1 uncultured Gemmatimonadaceae bacterium
GGATGGGGAGGTGGTTCGGGTGGGTGGGGTCCGATACACCATCAAGGATGGGATCATCTACGACGCCCGCCGACTCCTGGAGGATGTGGCCCGGATGGTGGAGGAGGCCAAAGCCCGAGCCGCCATGGTCCCCGGAGGCTCCCGGTGAGCTTGCCTGGCCCATTGCTCGGAGGAAGTGGCCCGCCGAGGAGGCGAAAAGCCGGGGAGTGAAGGGGTCGACCGGAACTGAAGCGTTCCAGTCCCGCGAGCCACGGTGGGCGAAAGACGACCACACGACGCGGGGGGGGGAAAACGAGCGGCTGAGGCGTTATAGAGTGTGAGCTATCCCTATCCCGACTACAAGGGGCGGGACTCGCAGACCTTAACAGCCCAGGAGGTTCGTCATGAGAGCGACAGCCGTGGTGGTGGCGCTACTGCTTCTACCCCTCGCCAGCCACCCTGACTCGGTGGAGGGGCAGTGGTGTGGGGACTGCATTTCAGACTACCACGCCGTGAGGCATACCAATGGGGAGTCCCCGCTCATCGTTTTCGGATACTTCGGACCGTTTCACTTCTCCTCCCAACCTGGCTTGTGCCTATTCTATCACGACGCCGGTTGTTCCAATGTCGAGCTTGCGATGAGACATGACGTCACCGTCCTGGATCTCATCCCGTTGGTGGGGCATGGTGTGGTCTATAACGCCGAGCGGAGGTCACTTCAGGTCCTCTCGTGCGATGGCGTATCCTTCGTCGGGAACTTCCCGATGACGGATCTGGAGGTAGGACTCCTCCCAGAGGAAACCTCCTCCCCTCCCCAGACCCGATGAACGGGGTGCTTCGGGCCGGGGGGCGAGAGGGGTGGCGTGGGTCTGTTCCGCTTCTGCTCGGTGTTCTGGCCTTTCTACCGGTGACGGGAGCCGCGCAGGAAGAGGTGATTCGCAACGCCCCGACCTGCAGCGCCTGCTCGGTCCGGATGGAGCGCCTGGGGAGCTTCGGGGATGCCGATGACGAGGGGTGGGTGGATCTCACCTCCCGGGTGGTCTTCCTCGGGGAGGAGGTGGTGGTGGTCAACCTGACCGCCCGACACCAGATGATGGTCTTCGGTCGAGACGGGCGGTTCCTCCGTCGGATGGGTCGACCCGGGGCAGGCCCTGGGGAGTTTGGCGTCATCAACGACATCATGACCTCCGCCGATGGCCGGCTCCATGTGATGGATCGGGGGCTCGGGCGCATGACCGTCTACGCCCCCGGCCTCACCGTGGAGAGGGTGATCCCCTTCTCCCCTCGCCCCATCGACATCGGCTTCCTCCCCTTGGACGATGGGAGCTACGTGGTGAACGCCACGGTGGGGTCGGCGGACCGGATCGGGTTTCCACTCCACCGAATCGGACCGGACGGCGAGCTCCTCCTGACCTATCCGACCCCGTCCACCGCCGCGGGGCCGGGCGATGAGTTCGCACTCCTCACGCGACTGGCGATGGGGGAGGACGGAGTCAGCTTCTGGGCGACCTCCACGTCTGGTTACCGGGTGGACCGCTTTCACCTCGATGGAGCGCTCCTGGAGTCCTTCCTTGTGGCGCCCCCCTGGGAGAGGGATGAGGCCTGGGCCGGCGTGGGGGGACCGCCCCCCTCTCCCCCCGGGGTGATGGCTGTGCAGGAGCGCGATGGTCTCCTCTGGATCGTGTCGAGACGGCGAACACCCGACTACCAGGCGGCCACCTCGAGGATCCGAAACATGCATGGGCTGGTGACCCAGATCGACGACTACAACCGCTACTTCGAGTCTGTGCTTGACATTGTGGACCCCCGGACCCGTCGGCTCGTCTCCCGCTCGGTCATCCCGGGATACCTGCTTCGCTTCGTTTCCCCCGGCGTGGTGCTCTTCCATGAGGAGGTGAAGCTGGTCCCTCGCCTGGTGCTGTACGGGATCGAGGTGCAGGGGCTGACCCGGTGATGCCCCCCCCCGTTCATCCCGGGGGTCTCCCTCCCCGCACCCCTCAGCTTGATCCCATGGGAGCCCCCCCATAGCTTGAATTCGACTCCAATCCGGGTGGTTGAGACATCTCCGCCGAGGTGGTCCCCCCCGGGGGTGGCAGACCGAGCGGATGGTGGCCGCCACCCGGGCGCTGCAGG
>CAYQVI010000453.1:0-2104 GCA_964420725.1 uncultured Gemmatimonadaceae bacterium
CAGTCCAGGTTCGCCCGGAGCCGGTCATTGAAGCGGTACGACAGGAGCAGGTCCAGCGTCCCCCGGGAGTCCTCGTACCGGTCCAGCGCAGGGCGCCCCCCCACCGAGGTGAGGTATCGGTCTCTCCAGTTGTACAGGATCCGGGCGTCCACCCCGCCCCGGGCGTAGTAGAGGTTGGTGTTCAGGAGGCGCTTGGCCGTGCTGGGGAAGGGGAGCACCTCGTCGGGGCGGTTGGGGTAGCGGCCGTCCGCCTCCAGGAAGGTGGCGTTGATGCTCACCCCCAGGTCGCTGAGGGGGTGGGGGAGGAATTCCAGCCGCTGCTGCCACCCCACCTCGATTCCGTAGATCTCCCCTCCGGTTCCCATGGCGGGGGTGGTGAGATCGTAGCCCGCCAGCGGCCCTGAGGTGATGGCCTCCGTCCGGGAGCTGTAGAAGCCCTCGATGTCCTTGTAGAAGACCCCCACCGAGGCCAGCCCCAGGGGGCGGATGTAGTACTCGAGGCTCAGGTCCAGGTTGTTGGAGGTGGTGACCTCAAGGTCGGGGTTTCCGTCCTGGACCCGCTGGGTATCCTCATTGATGGTCCGGACCGGCTGCATGCTCCGCCCGCTGGGGCGGGCCAGGGTCCGGTTCACACTCCCCCGGATGAGGACGTTCTCGGTCTGGCTCCAGGTGAGGTGGATGCCGGGGAGGACGTTGGTATACGTCGAGGTGTTGGTCACCGGGGTGGTGGAGATCACCGCTCCCCCCTCGGTGGCCACCTGGTTGGCCCGCCCCTCAAAGGCCGTGTGCTCCACCCGCACCCCGGTGAGCACCCCCATCCGCCCGAGCTGGGCCCCACCCATGAGGTAAACGGCCAGGATGTCCTCCTCGAAGGTGGTGTTCCGGTTGGCCAGGAGCACGTTGGATCGGTTGTCCTGCCGGCGGAAGACCCCCCTGTTCTGGAAGAACAGCCTCTCGTAGCTGTTCTCGCCGATGCCCGGGTTGATGGTGGGGAAGAGGATCCTCCCCCCGGACTGCCGCATGAATCCGTCCCCGGGGATACGCTCCAGGAACGCCGAGGCGGGGAGGTCCCCGGCGTAGTTGTAGTAGCCCGCGTCATCGTCCCCGATTTCGAAGCTCCGGAACTTGGCCCGCCCCCCGGTCTTCAGATAGCCGGTGCCCTGGAATGCGGAAAAGTCCCTGCGGAGGTTGAAGTCCCCTGACACCTCCGAGTCCTTCGAGGGGGCCTGGGTCCGCTGCACCTCGAAATGCTGGTAGTTGGAGGGGTCGTTCTGGTCGAAGCCGTTGGTGATCCGCACCGAGGGGAAGTTGCGCTCCGTCCGGTCATAGGCCAGGTCCACCCCGCTGGCCCGGACGACGGGGAAGAAGGTGCGGTCGTAGGAGTTCCGGGCCTCGGAGTACGCGGCCCTGTAGTCGATGCTGGTGCTTCCCAGGGTGTGCTGGACCTGGGCTCCCAGCACGGTGCTTCCGCTCACGGGGTAGCGGAGCTGCCGGTTCAGATCGATGCGGCCATTCCGGTAGATCCCCTGGTCCTCGTCGAAGCTCTGGAGCGTTCCCATGGTGTAGACCGCGCGGACATCCTCCAGCTTCCGGGCGTCCCGTAGGTAGCTGCCCCGGAGCGAGATCAGGGTGTGGTCCGCCGCCCGGAAGTCCGTGGTGAGCCCCCAGTTCACGGTGCGGGAGCGGTTCTCGATCCGCTCGTTGGCGGTGACGCTGGTGATGCGGTAGCGGTCCGTGTCGTCCACGGCATAGGCGGTGCTCAACTGGGGGTATCCCTGGCTCACCTCGTAGAGATTCGCCGTGAGGAAGACCCCCAGACGCCCCCCCTCCAGATAGCGGTCCCCGTAGGTGAGGTTCAGCTGCCGGTTGAAGTTCTCCTGGATGTTGTTGTAGCTCCCCCCGCCGCCGACGCTGAGGACCCGGCGGGTCTGCTCGATGGCCCGGCGGGAGACCAGGTTCACCGTTCCTCCGATGGCGTCCCCCTCCATGTCGGGGGTCACCGCCTTGATGACCTCCACCTGCCCCACGATCTCGCCGGGGTAGTAGCGGAGCCGGGTGCTCCGGCCCCCGCTCTGGTCCCCCAGCCGGATCCCGTCCACCGTCA
>CAYQVI010000454.1:0-2101 GCA_964420725.1 uncultured Gemmatimonadaceae bacterium
GGCCCTGGCCGGGATCGGGAGGTCCCTGGGGGAGATCGGGGTGTGGCGATCCCGGTCGCAGTAGGTGAGCGAGGCCCCGGAGTCTCAATCCTTGTTCGGGTGATTCGAGGTCAGCGGGATCCTTTCGGGGGCCGCCTTCGGCGGTGACCATCGAAGGACAGGACCGGAGGCCGCACCCTCCTCCGGTTGCCCCGCCCTCCTGCTCCGTCGTAACCTTCCCCCTCCCCCCGCAGACCGCGACCTCCGCCGGCGTGCCGGGGTCCAGCGACCGCCCGGCCCCCTCGTGCCCGCCTCCGGCGGAGAGACCGTGAACATGTTCGCCCAGCGATGTAGCGATCAGCGATGTCCCGGGAACCGGTGAGCGAGTCCCGCCCGAGTCCCTTCCTGGTCGTCTTCGCCCTCTGGCTCCTGGTCTTCTCGGCCAGCAGCCAGATCATGATCATCTCTCCCATCCTCCCCCGCATCGGCGAGGAGCTGGCCATCCGGGAAGGCCTCCTGGGAACGTTGGTCTCCGCCTATTCGCTGATGGTGGGGGTCTTCGCCCTGATCTCGGGGCCGATCTCCGACCGCATCGGGCGCCGGCGCATCCTCCTCCTGGGCACGGGGATCATGACGTTGGCCCTCCTCCTCCACGGGCTGGTGGACGGCTACGCCTCCTTCCTGGCGGTGCGGGTCTTCGCCGGGATCGCCGGGGGGGTGCTCAGCGGCGCCGCGGTGTCGTACATCGGGGACTACTTCCCCTACCACAAACGGGGGTGGGCCACCGGCTGGGTGATGAGCGGAAATGCCTTCGGGCAGATCGCCGGGATCCCGCTGGGGGTCATCCTGGCAGGGAGCTACGGCTTCAAGGCGCCGTTCTACGTCTTCGCGGTGACCATGGCCATGACCTTCGGGCTGCTCTGGGCGAAGGTCCCCCAGCCCCAGGTGGACTTGCACGGGGAGCGGCTGAGCCTGGCAGGAAGCATCCGGGGATACCGGGAGATCATGGCGCTACCCGGGGTGCGGGCGGGAGCGCTGGCCTTCTTCATGATGTTCCTGGGGGTGTCGTTCTACGTGGTCTACCTCCCCACCTGGCTCGAGATGGAGTTCCAGGCCTCCGCCACCGACATCGCCACCCTCTTCCTGGTGGGGGGGGTAGCCAACGTCCTCTCCGGGCCCCAGGCGGGGAAGTGGTCGGACCGGGTGGGGCGAAAGCCCATCATCCTCTTCTCCTGCGTGGGGCTGTCGCTGGTGATGCTCCTCACCACGGTCCTGGTGCGGAACATGACGCTGGCCTACCCGGTGTTCTTCGCGGTGATGGTTCTGGTGGCCATGCGGATCAGCCCCTTCTCGGCGCTGCTGACGGCGCTGGTGCCGGACAATCGCCGGGGGGTGCTGATGAGCTTCAGCGTGGCACTGGGGCAGGTGGGGTTTGCGGTGGGGGGGGCCATCGCCGGACCCCTCTTCGCGGGGCCCGGCTATGCGAGCAACACCATCCTGGGAGCGGTGGCGGTGCTGGGAATGGGGATCATCGTGTGGCTCAGGGTGCCGGAGCCGAAGGTGGACGCCCTGGGCCGCCACCAGGACGGGAGCGGGGGGCGGCGGGTGGAGCCCTTCCGGGCCGCACCCGCGCCCCCCCCCGAGGTCTGAGGGCCCGGGCTACGGCACTACACTAGGGCCGCACCAGGCGGACCCGGCCGTTGGTGGTGGTGATCCGGATGGGGGGGCCGCCGTCCCCCAGGGTGGCGTTCAGCCTCCGCCCCACACGCCCCTGGATGGTGACGGGGAAGTCCACCTCCATGCCGCCGTTGGTGGTCCCGGCCTCCAGCACTGCGGAATAGCCCTCGGGGACCCGCACCGTGACCCCCCCGTTGGTGGTCTCCACATCCATCCCGTCTCCCTGCCACCGGTCCCCGGCCAGGCTCACCTGGAGGCCCCCATTGGTGGTGCGCCCCCGGACGTCCCCCCCCAGCCGGTCCAGCGTCACCCCGCCGTTGGTGGCGTCGAAGCGGATGTCCCCGGTGACGTCTGCAACCAGGATCCCCCCATTCGTCGTCTCCAGCTCCAGGTCCATGGAGCGGGGCACGAAGATCTCGTAGCTGACGCTCCACCCCTCCCGGCG
>CAYQVI010000455.1:0-2099 GCA_964420725.1 uncultured Gemmatimonadaceae bacterium
TGGCACTCTGATCGGCGATGGCGATCCCAGGACCGTGGAACAGGGCGCCGGCGACCCGATGCAGCACGATCTCGGGTCCAACACCCACGGTGAAGTCCGGTGACTCCGAGAGTTCGAAGGCGGCGTCCACCCCCGGGGCACCCACCCCCGGAGGAGTGTTCTCTCCGGAGTTGTCGCCACAAGCTGACGCGCCCAGCGCCGCCGTCACGAGGAGGCGGAGGACAGACCTCCTGCCAGCCGGGATCCTGCCTCCGCTCTTGCGCAAGTCAGCCAGTTCTCCGTGAAGTACGGTTGAAGTCTGCGCTCAGAGACGTGGCAACCGGTATCCGTGAAGCACCTCGGTGCCGTTCTGGTCCCGCCAGATCCCCAGCAACAGATCCTCCGAGACATCATGGAGGGTGAAGCCCGCCGGGAGGGTGACCCATGATGGGGTTCCCCCTCCCCGTGGCACCACCAGCCACTCCCGGACCTCCTCGTCCCGGAATCTCCTGGGACCTCGCAACCAGACCGCGCCGTCGCCCCCGATCTTCAGCTCCGAGAAGAGGGGGAGGGTGCGCGGAATCGGGATCCGGTCGAGAATGGGCTCGATCTCCTCTCGCGCTCCGGGAGGTGCGGACCCAAGGTACTGTTCCCGGATTCGAGTGATGTCCTCGGACGTCACGGCCGTGGGCGTGAGTGCCAGCCGGACGATCCGTCGCAAGCCACCGTCTGGCCCGTGGACGCGGAACTCGGGGGCTCCTGTGTCCACCACAATGATCTCGGTCTGCGTTGCCGACATGAGGCCGCTGCGCCCGAAAGGGACAGCAAGACCGCTCATGACCTCAGTCCCGTCAAAGGTCAGGATACTCGCAACGGACCCGTCCACAACGTCGATCCGAACCACCTCGCGTCGGGGCCGTTGGACGTCCGGGCCGGCAGCAGGAGCACCCGTTACCTGCGCGAGCACTGCACCGGGGACGCACTGCTCGAGCTGCGGTGCGGCAAGCCACCCCGGGCCCGCACCCTCTGGACGGGGGATCGGAACTGTCCGGGCCTCCCCGTCCGCGTCGAAGATCGTCAACGACGAACTCCCGAGGTCCGAAGCCACCAGGGAGTGGTCCCCACAGATCCGAGCGGACGCGACGCGGCGAAACTCGCCCGGGCCATCTCCCCTGCGACCGTGTCTGGAAAGCTGCTCACCCGTCGGCGAATACACACGGAGTTCCGTCGGCTGGGATACCAGGATCCGACCGCCCTCGGAATGGACTCCGACCACCTCGTGGAAGAGGTCATCCTCCGATCCATCGGCGCCACCGACCACCAGGGCCGGTTCGGGGTCCACCAACACAGCCTCCGTATCGTCCGGAAAGGCCGGGAGGTGAATGATCTCCACGCCGGCGCTGTCGCGAACCGAGGTCTGGGGGGTCCCTGAAGGCCCTTCGTGGCACGCCACCAGGAGGGCGGCCCAGGTGATGTGCCACAGGGGGTGGGGACACCTCGCCACGGGCCCTCCCATCAACCGGATCCGCCCAGCAGGAGCGGACCGACCTCGCCGCGCACCTCAAGCCGCACCAGCGTGATCTCCGGAGGTCCCCCAGGTCCGCCCACCCGATCGGGCCACCCGATGATCACACCGGTGGACCTGCGCTCCAGAAGCACCCGCTCATCAGATGGCAATCCCAACAGTTCGTCTCCGCTGAGGAGGTGGTCATTGACCAGATAGACCGTCTGCGCCACGCGGACCTCCCCGGAGGATCGATCAGGCCGCCGTCCGGCCACGATCCTGATGCTCCCGGTAGGGAAGGCTCCGGAGTCCGCCGACGCTCGGAGAACATCCACGATCATCCCGTCAACCGATGGGTTCAGGGCCACCACATCACCCGGGCGCACGGCCGAGAGCTCTCTCGGGTCCACCGGCTGCCCATCAAGGCGAAACTCAACCATCCCTCCAACCCCTAAGGAGGCCAGAAGCGAACCCCCATCGGCAGCAAGCCTCGATTCCTCCGACAGCAGGGCACGGAAGGCGTCCTGGGTGACTACCGCTATCGGGACGGGTACCTGCGAGCCGACGGCCTGGGCCTGACCAGAAGCGACCACCAGACCCGACAAGGCAAAGCACA
>CAYQVI010000456.1:0-2097 GCA_964420725.1 uncultured Gemmatimonadaceae bacterium
GGGGCTTCAGGAGAGGGGCAGCCCCCATGTGGCTGACCCTCCTGGTGGTAGGCGTCGCCATCGGTGCCAACAATCTCGCCGTCTCCCTCACCCTGGGCTCTCTGGGGCAGGCGCGCCGGAAGTGGGTGATCGTCCCGGTGTTCGGGGTGTTCGAGTTCTCCATTCCTCTGGTGGGCCTCTGGCTGGGAAGGCGCTGGGCGTTCCAGGTCACGGATCTCATGGCGTGGCTCCCGGTGGCACTCATCGCCGGGCTGGGAGTCATGACGCTCGTTGCATCGGCAACGAAGCGTGTGGACGAGAAAGAGCTGGCCCGGCGTCTCACCTCCTGGCGGGGGCTGATCCTGCTGTCGGCGGGGCTCAGTGTGGACAACCTGGTCATCGGCTTCGGTCTGGGGGCGCGCGATCTTCCCCCCCTGCTGGTGGCTTCCACCATATCCGTCTGCTCCATGCTCTTCGCATGGATGGGTCTGATCCTGGGCCGCACCATCCGGAGAAGCTGGAGAAAGGTGGCCGAAGTGGGAGCTGGGGTGCTCCTGCTGGCGCTGGCCTTCTACCTCTACCACTGGGGCTGATCGGGCCTGGCGGGGGGGGGGGCGATGATCCGTTTCGGGGTCGTTGTGCGATCCATGGGGTGAGACCGGTCCCGGCGCTGCGGCGCTGGGGCATCCCCCCGGACCCCGAGGGATCCCCATGGCCCTGCCTTCCGCGACCCCGCCCGCCCCCGTGACGGCGATCCTTCTCCTTCTGGCCTCGGTTCTGGCCACCCCCGCTTCAGCCCAGCCCTTGACGCCGGCGTGCAACCTCCGGTGTGCGGCCCCCCGCGTCTGCAGTCCCACGGACCGGGCCTGCCAGCGGCACAATCAGCAGGTGGCCACCTGCCAGGCGGACCAGGCATCGTGCCAGACGAAGTTCATGGCCTACGATGCCTATCTGAAGCAGATGGGGGCGGGGGTGACCCCGCTGACCCTGCCACCCCTCTACCGGGAGGTGCTGGATCCACTGTTCACGCAGGCTCCCCTCATGGGGTACTTCTACGGCTATTCGAACCGCCAGCCCCCGGGGAATGCCACCACCGACTGCGACCGCACCTGGTACAACGATATCGGCTACGTGAACGAGATCCAGAGCGGGACCTTGGCCGAGAACGGGGTGTCCAGGGGGTTCTACTGGTTGCTGCACGAGATCGCCCACTACGAGCAGTGTCGGGTGGTGGGGGGGAGGGATGCCTTCGCCCGCATGTGGTGGGATCATCTCAGCGAGACGGAACTCATGTCCCTCATCGAGACGGGGGGGTGGGGCGTCATCCACGACCAGATGGTGATGGAGCAGGAGGCAAATGATCGCGCCGTGGAGATCCTGGGGGATCTGGCCCGGTGCTGCATCCACCCCACCTCGGGGCTGCTGGTGCGCCCCCTGGTGGTGACCCCCTTGCAGGTGAGCCCCGCGAGCCTCCCCCTGGGAAGCGCGGTGACCTTCTCCGCCACCGCCTCCCACGGCGCCCAGCCGCTGACCTGGGGTTGGGAGGTTCGGAGGCCTTCGGGGGGTGCATGGATCCCGCTCCCGGAAACCGGGGGATCCGCCACCTTCATCCCCGATGCCCAGGGGGACTGGGTGCTGCGCCTGTCGGTGGACCAGCCGCCTCCGGGGCTCCCCAACGACCATGAGGAGACCCGGACCTTCCGCGTCACCGCACCCCTCCCCCGTGTGGTCTCGGTGGTGGTGGCGCCGGCCACGGTCATCGGCGGGGCCACCGCCCAGGGGACGCTCTGGGTGGAGGACATGGCCCCCGGGTCCCCGGTCCAGGTGACCCTCCAGTCGAATGACGTGTCGCTGGTGCAGGTCCCTGCATCGATCTCGGTGGTGGCCGGTCCGGATGGTCGTGGGACAGCCGCCTTCCCCGTCTCTACCGTACTCCTCCCCGTGGACCGGAACGTGGCCATCATCGCCACGGGGGCCGGCGGCTCGGCCACCGGGACCCTGTTCGTGGGTGGGCTGATCCTGGAGGGGATGATGGTGGACCGGGATCGCCTCCTGGTGGGTGAACCGGTGCAGGTGGAGATCGGCTTCAACCGGGCGGCCCCCGTGGACATCGTCATC
>CAYQVI010000457.1:0-2093 GCA_964420725.1 uncultured Gemmatimonadaceae bacterium
GCGCGTCAAGGAGTCGAGTAGGGGCGGCGGGTCTCCCCGCCACCCCTCTCACGGAACCGGACTTGTGGGCCTCACATCCGGCTCTTTGGAACGAGTGTCTCGATATCGAACAGAAAGCCTTGCTTCGGTTCGGAGACCAGATCGCGGGGCGGGTTGAGTAGGATCCACTGCGTTGCCAAGGAAACGAGCTTCCCCTGAAACCACTTGTTCGGGTAGGCTTGCGTCATTCCCGGGCGGTTGCTGAGGTTCCATTTGCCACGGCGGCAGTACGCCGCCTTGTAGGCTGCCCCACGAGAAACGCCACGCTTGAGTAGGTGGCGAAAGAGAAATCGGGGCCGCTTCTTTTGACACGCAATGATTTGCCGGATTCTCCGGCGGATGTGCGCGTCGAAGCGTGCAAACAGCGCTGCCCCCTCTTCCGTACACACTCGGAAGTACGCCGACCATCCCTTCAGGTATTGGTTGACTCTGGCAAAGCACGCGTCGATCGAACGTCCCCACCTCGCCGGCGTAAGATCCCGGATCCGTGCGTCGATTCGATCTTTGGTGCGTTGCGAGATGTGCACCTCCACCTTGCCATCCTCCTTGCGGCATAGCCGGAATCCAAGGAAGTGACGCTGGTCGGGTCTTGCCACGGCGCTCTTCTCTTCATTGACCACGAGGCGGAGCCTCTTCTCGATGAAGTTCCGAGTCGCCGCCATCACCCTCATTCCGGCACGCTCGCTGCCGACGAATATGTTGCAGTCGTCGGCGTAGCGGACGAAGTGCAGCCCGCGCCGGTCCAGCTCCCAGTCGAGCTCGTCCAGGACGATATTCGACAGCAGGGGGCTCAGCGGACCGCCTTGGGGCGTTCCTTCCTCCGTTTCTACTCGCGTGCCCTCGGGCAGTACGACCTTCGCCTTCAGCATCCTCTTGATCAGCTTCAGCACTCGGCGGTCATCCACTCGCTGTCCCATCCGATCCAGGAGTCGTTGGTGATTCACCCGGTCGAAGAACTTGGACAGGTCGAGATCCACCACCCACTGCTTGCCTCCCTCCAGGTACTGCTTTGCTTGCGCGATGGCCGTGTGCGCCCCTCTCATCGGCCGGAACCCATGACTGCTCGGGTGAAACGTGGGCTCATAGATGGGTTGCAGGATCTGAAGCATTGCCTGCTGTACCCACCGGTCCACCACGTTGGGAATTCCCAGTCCTCTCTGACCTCCACCGGGTTTTGGAATCCAAACCCGGCGGATGTCTCCTGGCTGGTAGCTCCCGTCGAGCAGCATCCGGCTAAGCTCCGGCAGCAGTCGCGGTGATGCCTCGACCACTTCCGTCACGCTCTGGCCGTC
Organism: uncultured Gemmatimonadaceae bacterium; assembly: GCA_964420725.1. Lineage (GTDB taxonomy): Bacteria > Gemmatimonadota > Gemmatimonadetes > Longimicrobiales > Gaopeijiaceae > CAYQVI01. The sequence goes on from CAYQVI010000457.1 coordinate 1,332, forward strand.
GATGCCGGGCGCGCCCTTGTTTCGCGCGACGTTCAACAGAGCCTGCGCGAGGTTCCATGGTGCAGCTACTTGCACCATGAGCCCCTCGTGGTCGGCCCCTCTGGCGACGAGATCCACCGGTGTCATGGCCTCCACTGTGAGCAGCAGGTACGCTCGCCCCCGGGATACGTCCCGGCGGCTCCCGCCCTTGCCCCCTTGCGGGCTGTCGGCAAACGCGAAGGTCAGTTGCCTGTCTCTCGTCCTTTTCATTCCATCTTCCCCTTCGCTCCAGCGGCTTTCACCGCCTTCCTCGCTACTATGAGAAGATCCGACTTCTCCGTGGGCTTTGACAGGTCGTCGCGTACCTCCTTCCCGTCTACCGCTTGCGCGGACCCTCGGAGATCTCCCTGGGTAAGGATGAGCAATGTCCCGCCGCCCCCGTCCTCAATACCGTCCTGTCTCGACTGGATTTCGGGCGTCGTGCTGCTAGGCGCACTCACCCAGATCAGGCCGGCCTTACGAGGCTTCACTTTCGTTCGGTGCTGCGGTTCGCCTCGGGCTTCCATCCCACACGTCCTCGCGGCAATGGTCGGGCCACACGGGAGAAGCAAACTTCCACCGAAGTTTCCCGACCCTCCGACCTCGTGCAGTTGCCTCCGACTCACGGTTCCCTCCAGTTGGTCCGTAGAGGACTCTCACCTCCAATTGCTCGCCCATGCCAGGCGCACCTTCACTCGCCCTACGGGCTCCTTCCGATGCGCGTCCTCCACTCCGTCCTCTTCC
>CAYQVI010000458.1:0-2075 GCA_964420725.1 uncultured Gemmatimonadaceae bacterium
GCTTTCGGACAGCGTCGAATTCCCGGTGCTGTCGGAAGAGTCCTCGAGGCTGGCGTGTCTCCACGCCACCCCTCGGGGTCCCGGGTACCCATGGCACGGAGGGAGAGCATGTCGCTTCATGTTCGAGCATGGACCAGGATGTCGTTGATCCTGGCGTCAGTCATGATGTTCATGGCTGCAGAAGCACAGGCACAGCAGGCAGGATCGGTGTCGGGGCGCATCGTCGACCAGACATCCTCGCAGCCCCTGGGCGGAGCCCAGATCGTCATCGCGGGAACCCAGATCGGGGGCGTGACCAACGCCCAGGGTCGCTACACCCTGCTGAACGTTCCGGCAGGGCAGCAGACGGTGCAGGTCCAGTTCATCGGATTCGCCCGCCAGGAGCAGTCGGTGACGGTGGAGCCCGGTGGCTCTGCGGTCCTGGACTTCGCCCTGGTGCGCACCGCCATCGACCTGGACCGGATCGTGGTGACGGGTACGGGGGCCCCCACGGCCCAGCGGACGCTGGGACACACGCTGGCCACCATCAATACCGACCGGCTGCAGGACGCGCCCACGCTGAATGTGAGCGAGCTCCTCTCCGGTCGTGAGCCGGGCCTCTCGGCCCTCCCCACGGGGGGGAACACCGGGGAAGGCGCCCGGATCCGGATCCGGGGGAACGCCTCCCTGGCCCAGTCCAACGAGCCCATCATCTACGTGGATGGTGTCCGGATCGACAATTCCGGGAGCGGGAGCGACAACCTCCGGCTGAGCCGCCTGGACGACCTCAATCCCGAGGCCATCGAGCGCATCGAGGTCCTGAAGGGAGCCGCCGCGGCCACCCTGTACGGCACCGAGGCCTCCAGCGGCGTGATCCAGATCTTCACCAAGGCGGGGCGGACCGGGGCTCCCGAGTTCACCCTCTCCCTGGAGCAGGCCTTCACGCAGCACAAGACCGACCGGTATGAGCCCCACGCCGGCTTCGCCCGGAGCGACGCCCAGGCCCAGATCCTCAGCGACCTGTTCGGGCGGGACATCCGCCCCTACCAGGTGTTCGAGCACAACTACTGGGACGAGGTCTTCGAGACCGGGTCTGCCAACACCGCCAGCCTCACCGTTTCCGGCGGAACCGACCTGATCACCTACATGTTCTCCGGCCGGATGCAGCGGGAGAATGGACCCCTGGGCTTCGAGAGGGCGGCGGGCCAGTCGCTCATCGTCCCCGGATTCCAGAACGCCCAGGACATCAACGAGCTGAACAACCTCACGGGAAGCCTCTCCATCTTCCCGTATCCGGACCTCCGGCTCCGGGTGCAGGGGAACTACTCCGAGCGGTACGTGGAGTCGGTGGGAACGGGGAACTGCACCACCTGCCCCTACAGCATGCTCATCCTGAGCCAGCTCCACCGGGCCACCCCCACCAACCCCTCCGGGGCGGGGGCCTTCGGGAGCATCCGTGAGTTCAACCAGCGGCGGCAGTGGTCCGAGGCCGAGCGGTTCGGCGGCAGCTTCAACGCCAACTACACGGTCCTCCCGGGGCTGATCCTGGACGCCACCATGGGGGTGGACATCGTGAACCAGCGTCGGTTCACGGACGTCCCCTTCGGCTACAACGTGGACAACTTCACCAACTCCACCCCGCTGGGTTCCCGGTCGGCCAACGACCGGAACGACCGTGACCTGACCTTCGACCTGAAGGCCAGCTGGGACGAGGATCTCACCGACCGGATCTCCGGTCAGTTCATCGTGGGGACCCAGGCGCTCTTCAGCCGCCGGCACACCATCGGCTCCACGGGAACCGACTTCCCGGCCCCCGGGCTGGGTGTGACGGGCGCCGCCGAGATCCAGGTGGCGGCGGAGTCGATCCTCGAGACGGTGAACGGGGGCGTGCTGGGACAGGCCACCCTGGGCTTCGACGACGTGGCCTACCTCACCGCCGGCGTCCGCTACGACAAGCACAGCGCCTTCGGGGAGCAGGCCGACGGTGCCATCTACCCGAAGGTGAGCCTCTCCCTGATCCCCAGTGACCGGGCGGGTTGGGACAGCTCGCTCCTCTCCACCCTCCAGTTGCGGACCGCCATCGGCCGGTCCGGGCT
>CAYQVI010000459.1:0-2071 GCA_964420725.1 uncultured Gemmatimonadaceae bacterium
GGTTCCGCCACCACGCTAACTTACCGCCCCTGCGGCAGGGCCGGGACCGCTGCCCCCGGGGTGTGGGGAGCGGGATACGACTTCGACACGGAATGGCGACACGATGACGGAGGAGAGGCAGGAGGAGGGGGCCCCGGTGCCGGGTTCCCGGGTGTTCAGCGGAATGCAGCCGTCCGGCGAGGCCCACCTCGGGAACTACCTGGGAGCGCTGCGCCAGTGGGTCCGGCTGCAGCAGGACTACGAGTGCCTCTTCTGCATCGTGGACCAGCACGCCCTCACCGGCGAGTATGACGCCGGGGATCTCCCCCGGAAGGTCCACGACCTGGCGGTGAGCTTCCTGGCGGCGGGGTTGGACCCGGACCGATGCACCATCTTCGTCCAGTCCGACGTGCCGGAGCACACCGAGCTGGCGTGGCTCTTCAATACGCTCACCCCCCTGGGGGAGCTGGAGCGGATGACGCAGTTCAAGGACAAGGCGGCGCTCCGGGAATCGGTCCCCGCCGGGCTCCTGAACTATCCCATCCTCCAGGCCGCCGACATCCTCCTCTACCGGGCCGGAGGGGTTCCCGTGGGGGAGGACCAGCTCCAGCACCTGGAGCTCACCCGGGAGATCGCCCGGAAGTGGAATTCCCGCTTCGGGGACTTCTTCCCCGAGCCCCGGGCCATCATGGGGAACGCCGGCCGCATCATGGGGCTGGACGGCGAGGCGAAGATGTCCAAGTCGCTGGGGAACACCGTGGCCATCCTGGCGGAGCCCGAGGAGATCTGGCAGAGGGTGCGCACCGCCGTCACCGACCCCCAGCGGGTCCGGCGCACCGACCCCGGGCGCCCCGAGGTGTGCAACGTGTACGCGCTGCACCACCACTTCGTCCGGGACGCCGCGGAACTGGAGGACATCGCTGTCCAGTGCCGCACCGCCCAGCGGGGGTGCGTGGACTGCAAGAGGATCCTGGCGGAGAACATGGCGGCGGCCTTTGCCCCGCTCCGGGAGAGGGGGGCCCACTACCGGGCCCACGGCGGAGAGGTGGGGGAGATCCTTACCGCCGGGGCCCGGCGGGCCCGGGAGCTGGCCCGGGAGACCATGGAGGAGGTCCGCCGGCGCATGGGTCTGGACTGGCGGACCGGAAGCGAGGCGTCCTCCCCCGTGGCCCCATGATCCGGCTCCCCACCGTTCTCCCGGGGGAACCCGGCCGGGGGGCAGGGGCGTACAGGGTCGGATGAAGAGATTCCTGATCACGGCCCTTCTCGTGGCCGCCGGCGCTGTTCCGATTGAGGCCCAACTCTTCCAGGGACGGGTGCTGGAGGAGGGGGAAGGGGTCCCCGTGGCGGAGGCGTGGGTGGAACTGCTGGGGAGCGGGGGCATCTCCCTGAGCCGCACCCTCACCGACGATCAGGGAGCCTTCCGGCTGGAGACCCCGGGCCCGGGGACCTATCGGCTCCGGGCCTCCCGTGCGGGCTACAACTTCTCCGTCACCGATTCCGTCGCCGTGGAGGCGGGGCAGACGGAGCGGGTCTTCGTCAGCCTGGCGCTCCGCCCCTTCGTGCTGGATTCGCTGGTGGTGGCCGGGGCCCGGCGCCCCGGGGCCCGGGCCCCGGGGCAGGAGAAGTTCTCCCACCGGGCCTCCCTGGATCTGGGAGGGGTGTTCCTCACCCGGGTCCACATGCTGGACCGGGATCCCGCCGCCGTCTCCGACATGGTCCGGACGGTGGAGGGCTTCATGCTCACAGGAACCGGCGAACTCCGTGCGAATCGGGGGCAGGGGTGCCTCCGGGTCCTGCTGAACGACTTCCCCATCCAGGGGATGTCGCTGGACGAGATCCCTCCCTCGGCGGTGATGGGGATCGAGGTGTACCGGGAGGCCCGGGAGGTCCCCGAGGATCTGCGGCTCCTCGTGGCTCCCTGTGGGGCCGTGAACGTCTGGATGAGGGGTTCCTGGTAGGGGGATCGCCCCCAGGGGCTCGTGGCGCCGTTCCATCGTCCGACCCTATACTTGAGCGCAGGGCCTTCCTCCTCCACGGAGCCAGTCGTCATGGTCGAGATCTTCCGGGCCGCCATCACCCGTGGCGCCAG
>CAYQVI010000460.1:0-2064 GCA_964420725.1 uncultured Gemmatimonadaceae bacterium
CGAGGGTCCGCACCCCGAACCGGGAGTACGCCCTCTTCGAGGCTCCGCTGGAGGTCCTCGCAGGCCCACTCGTCTCCGGACCGGGCGCCGGGGAGGTGGCGGGGCCCAGCGTGTGGTGGCCGGCGGACCGCACCTGGTGCGTGGCGACGGAGATCGACTTCCGGTGGACCTACGTGGCGGGATCCCGGGAGTGCATCGCCCAGATCCTCGCAGACCCGCAGCTCGAGGCCCTCGAGACGAATCCCCAGCACCGGGGGGACATCGGGAGCGATACCGGAGCGTGGGAAGCCGGCCTCCCGGTGCGCCATCCATGAGGGGGTGGGGTGTGGACGGGTGCTGGAAGGGGTGGTTCTACTTCGGCCTGGGGGATGGCCCCCCCGAGTACGGAGTGGTCTCCACCCTGGGGGAGCTCATGGAGCGGGTGGAGCCGTCCGTCCCCGTCTTCGTGGACATCCCCATCGGACTCCTCTCGCAGGGCCGCGGGGAACGCAGGTGTGATCTGGAGGCGAGGCGGCTCCTCAGCCCCGGGCGGAGCTCCAGCGTCTTTCCGACTCCCTCCCGTCCAGCCGTCCATGCCGGCTCCTATGAGGAGGCCCAGCAACGGAATCGGGAGGCGCTGGGGAAGGGACTCTCGAAGCAGAGCTGGGGGATTGTCCCCAGGATCCGGGAGGTGGACGAACTGCTGAACGCCTCGCCCGGCTTCAGGGGACAGATCCGCGAGGTGCATCCGGAGGTGTGCTTCCGGGGACTGGTGGGGTCGCCCATGGCCGATTCGAAGAAGACACGGGCAGGGATCAACGCACGTCTGGACGCACTGGAGCGGCACATCCCCGGGGTCCGCCGGATCGTGGGAGAGGCGTACCTGGAGCATGGCGGGTTCGAGGCCCAGCGGGACGATATTGTGGATGCCCTGGTGGCTGCGGTCTGCGCGGTCCACGCTGCCGAGTGCGTCACGGTCCCTGCCTCTCCACCCCTCGATGAGATGGGGATACCCATGGAGATGCTCTACTGGCCTGCGGCCGACCGTTGACCGCCGACATCTGCTGAGATTTGCACCTGTGGGCTCCGTGGCGCCCACCGATACGATCCACCGAAACCTGCCGACACCATGAAGACCACCCCCGAACACGACGCCCGCATGGCCGGGATGACCTTCTCCTCCGTCTATCCCCACTACGTCACGAAGGTGGAGAAGAAGGGGCGGACGAAGGACGAGCTGCACTTCGTGATCGAATGGCTGACAGGCTTCGATGAACAGGAGATCCAGCGGCTCATCGAGGAGAAAGTGACCTTCCAGGAGTTCTTCCAGCGGGCCCGACTGAATCCGAATGCGGGGCTCATCACCGGCACCATCTGCGGATACCGGGTGGAGGAGATCGAGAACCCGTTGACGCAGCGGGTGAGGTACCTGGACAAGGTGGTGGACGAGCTGGCGAAGGGGCGGGCGGTGGAGAAGATCTGTCGCACATGAAGAGCCCTTCCGGAGCCGACGACCTGGCCCGGGTGGAGGTGGCCTCGTCAGGGGAACTCCGGGCCTGGCTGGCGGCCAACCACGCCAGCGAAGAGAGCGTCTGGCTGGTCACCTGGAAGGCCTCCGTGCGGGACCGGTACGTCTCCCGGGACGAGGTGTTGGACGAGCTGATCGCCTTCGGGTGGATCGATGGGGTGCGTCGGAAGCTGGATGGGTCCAGAACGATGCAGTTGATCTCGAAGCGGCGGGTGCAGCACTGGGCCCGGTCGTACAAGGAGCGCGCCGCTCGCCTGATCGCCGAGGGGCGGATGGCGGAGCCGGGGTTCGCATCCATTGAGGCAGGGAAGGCCTCCGGGCTCTGGGACTTCATGGACGATGTGGACGACCTGGTGGTGCCGGACGATCTGGCCGCCAGGTTCGAGGCGAATCCCGCAGCGAAGACCCACTTCGAAGCCTTCCCCCCCTCCGCCCGGCGGTTCACGTTGCGCTGGATCAAGCTGGCCCGGACCGATGGCACACGCAGGAAGCGCCTCGAGACGACGGTGGCGTCTGCGGCCCGGGGGGAGTTCGTGCCGGGGGTGCGGATGGTGGGG
>CAYQVI010000461.1:0-2053 GCA_964420725.1 uncultured Gemmatimonadaceae bacterium
CGGCGCTGGTGGCGGGGGCGGGGGGGCTCCTGATCCGTCGCTACCAGGTGACGCTGGCGGCCGGGGTGATCCTTCTGGGAGGGGCGTGGCTGATCTCCGGGCCCGCCACCCTCATCGCCCAGGAGCGGAGCTTCTTTGGCGTCATCCGGGTCCGGGTGGTGGGGGAGGAGATCCGGATGATCCACGGGTCCACGGTGCACGGCGGCCAGAGCATCAACCCCCTCCTCCGGCGGGTTCCCCGGAGCTACTACCACCCGTACGGCCCCATGGGGGGAGCGGTGGCCGCCGCCCCCGACGGCGCCCGGATCGGGGTGGTGGGGCTGGGAACCGGGGCGCTGGCGGTCCTCACCCGCCCGGGGCAGCAGATGGTCTTCCACGAGATCGACCCCGTGGTGGAACCGCTGGCCCGGGCCCACTTCACCTTCCTGGAGGATGCACCGGGGGCGGTGGAGGTGGTGCTGGGGGACGGCCGCGTGACCCTGGGGCGGGAGGAGCCCGGCGGCTATGATCTCCTCATCATCGACGCCTTCAGTTCGGGGAATGTTCCGGTGCACCTCCTGACGGTGGAGGCGCTGGACCTCTTCCGCTCCCGGCTCCGCCCCGGGGGGCTCCTCCTCCTCCACATCTCCAACCAGCACGCCGACCTGCGCCGGGTGGTGCGGGGGTACGCGGAACGTGCGGGGGTGCCGGTGGCCATCACCTCCTGGTCCCCCTCCACCGAGGCGCTGGCCCAGGGGGCGGACCCCGCCGTGGTGGCGGCGCTCCCAGCCCCCGGGGAGGACCTTCCCCCACTGCCGGAGGGTCATGCCTGGCCCCGGGTGCATCCGGGGGTGGCACCTGTGGTCTGGACGGACGACCGCTCCAACCTGCTGGGGGTCCTCCGGGGGCGCTGAGACCTCATCGCGGCTTCCCCCCGGGAAACCCGTTGGGCTCCAGGTCGGCTTGACTGTGGCGTTCGGCCGCCCCCCTCAGGCCCGGTCCCGGAGCACCTTCCGGCCCACGCCGTAAAGGAACAGGGGCCACACGATCCAGTGGAGCAGGTAGATGGCGAAGGCGTATCCCTCGGCGGAGAACGGGAGCCCCACCCCCCGGTCCGGGAGGCGAAACTCCGCCTGACTCCGTGTGGGCTCCCAGCTCCCCCGGGCCGCCAGGGGAACCACGGGAACATGGAAGCGGATGGCCATCCACATCCCGTCGAAGATCCCCCACGACTCCCCCATCCCCGCCGGCCGGAGGGGGTCCGCCGAGACCGTGAGCCCCCGGGCCAGGACCGCCGTGGGGATGGCCTCCACATTCCGGGGATTGGAGAAGAGCCCCACCGAGAAGAGGAAGGTGGGGAGGGCCACGAAGATCATGGGGAGCCAGTAGAGGGTCCCCCAGCCGTACACCCAGCCCAGTGCCCGGGACCCCCAGGTCCGGGCCAGGGTGCCAAAGGGATCCCGGCGCCACCACCCCTTCCCCTTCCCATCGGCCTCCTCCTCCCGGATGGCCCGTCGGCGCATCCCCCGGTAGACCCGGTCCGCCTCGGCCTCCTGCGCCTCGTTCCGGAGCACCCGCTCGATCTCGATGTACGAGGAGCGACGGAAGGGATGGGACCGCTCCAGGAAGGTGAGGAGGTGCTCCGTGGGGATCTGCCACCGCTCCACCTGGGTGTCGCTGAGGTCGTGGCGGAAGGGCCAGGGCTCCACCACCTGCAGCCTGCGGAAACGCCCCCGTTCCAGGGTGATCCCCACCCCCGGATGCCCTTCCTGGAAGCTGCTCCCGGAGACCACCAGGTGGGCGGCCTCGGCCACGGAGAGGTCCAGCGCTCCCTCGATCACCGCGTCGTAGCGCTGGGCGGGATCCGAGGAGATCCCGTCCTCCCCCGACCACCCCCCCCGGGGGGAGCTGAAGGCCAGTCGCCCCTCCACCACCAGCCGCCGCCCCAGCACCCCGGACCCCACACCGTCCCCCGCCACCACGATCCCCGACAGGTCGGCGTCGCCCCCGCACCGGGTCATCTCCAGATCCAGGAAGGCGCAGCCGGTGAGGGTCCGCCGCTCCTCCCCCTCCC
>CAYQVI010000462.1:0-2051 GCA_964420725.1 uncultured Gemmatimonadaceae bacterium
TCCGTCTGGAGCCCCGCCCCCTCCCGGTGGTGGGGGGCCTCTCCGGGGAGCTGGTTGGGAACGCCTTTGCCAACAATCGTCAGGCGGCAGGGTCCCTTCTGCTGGAGCATGCCTCCCTCCCGATCCCCCTGCTGGGTCCCGCCGGGGGCTCCCTCCGGGTCAGCGCCCGTCGGGCGGGGGATGCGTCCACACCTGGCTACACCCTGCGCAACACCGGCTTCAGCGAGATGAACGCGGGGGGAGCGCTGGGGGTGGTCCGTCCTTGGGGAACCTCGGAGCTGCGGCTCAGCCGTTTTTCCACAGAGCTGGGGCTCTTCACCGGCGCCCATGTGGGAAATTTCGATGACCTCCAGAGGGCCATGACGCAGGAGCCCACCGGGAGGAGCTTCAGCTACGATATCAGGAATCCCCGCCAGGAGGTTGTCCACACCACCGCCAGTTGGCGGACCCGCCTCCTGGAGCCCCGGGCGATGGACGCCCTGGACCTCACCGTGTCATGGCAGCAGAACGACCGGAAGGAGTTCGACAGCCACGGCCCCCTGGCCAGCCGGAACATCCCTGCCTTCGCCCTGGTCCTCACCACCTGGACCGCCGATGTCACCGCTGAGCATCGGACCGGCCCCTTCCGGGGGACCCTGGGGATCAGCGGCCTCCGACAGGGGAATGTGAGTCGGGGGAAGTCCTTCCTGATCCCCCAGTACCGGCTCTACAGCGGCGCCATCTACGGGCGAGAGACGCTGGAACTGGGGAGGCTCACCCTGGATGCCGGGCTCCGCTGGGACCATCGGTGGCAGCGGGTCTTCCCCTTCCGGAACGTGTCGGTGCTGGACGAAGCCGAGACCCGGACGTGGAGCGACCTGTCCGGCTCCCTGGGAGGATCCGTGGTGCTGGGGGAGGGGTGGTCCGTGGCCTCCTCAGTGGGGCGGGGGTGGCGGGCGCCGAATGTGAACGAGCGCTTCAGCCAGGGGGTCCACCACGGCACCGCCCAGTACGAGCTGGGGGATCCCGACCTGGGAAAGGAGTCCACCCTGAACCTGGACCTCACCCTCCGGCGGCAGGGGGAGCGGTTCTCCCTGGAGGCGGGGGGTTTCCGGAACCGGGTGGATGGGTATATGTACCTGGAGCCCCGGGATCCCATCCTCACCATCCGGGGTGCCTTCCCCGCATTCAACCACCGGCAGATCGATGCCCTCCTCACCGGTGGGGAGGTCATGCTGAGGCTGCAGGCCACCCGGAGCCTGGAGGTGGAGACGGCGGTGAATGTGGTGCGGGGGAGCCGACAGGAGGATGGTCTGCCCCTCCACGACATGCCTGCGGACCGCTTCAGCGCCTCCCTGCGCATGGCCCTTCCGGAGCTGGAGCTCCTGCAGGGGGGGTGGCTGAAGCTCCAGGGGGTGAGGGTCCGGGAGCAGACCCTGGTCCCGGCCAGCACCGTGTATGCCCTCCCCACGGAGGGGTACACCCTGGTGAATCTGGAGGGTGGAGCGGACCTCCTCCGGGTGGGTCCGCTCCCCCTGGACCTCACCCTGTCGATCCGGAACCTCCTGGACCGGAGCTACCGGGACTACCTGAGTCGCTATCGGCTCTTCGCAGACGATCCCGGGCGGGATGTGGTGCTCCGCTTCACCATTCCCTTCGGGGGCTGACCCCGGGAGGCCTGCGGTGTCCCCACCGATGATGCCCCGGGGTCCAGCCGCCGGCGGGGGGACACAGCGGACAAAGAAAAGGCCGCCGGGGCATCGCCCCGGCGGCCTTTTCGTCCTCCAGCTCTCCCTCGGCCTACTGGACCGCGATCTGGAAGTTCACGTCGATGTCCGTCTCGTTGCTGGGAGTGGATCCGTTCCCCTTGGGGACGTCATCGTAGTGGCTCAGAAGGACCCTCAGGAGCCCGGAACCGGTGGCTCCCGCTCCGGCCACCACCTGGAAGGTCACCCCCAGGGGCGCTCCGTTCCGGTCCAGATCCAGGGACGAATCGGGCACCGTCACCCCGGTCACCCCGCTCAACGTATAGAAGAAGCGGTGCTCGTCGTCCTCCTCCCGGACCTCCACCG
>CAYQVI010000463.1:0-2040 GCA_964420725.1 uncultured Gemmatimonadaceae bacterium
AGCGCGGGGGCGGCGTCCACCTCCACCCGGGCGGGAAGATCGGTGTAGCCGGCTTCACCCTCCGGATCGCCCGCCTTGATCCCCGCCTTCGACTTCGCCTCGGCCTTTCGCGTCGCCGTTCCGGATCCCTTCGGCTTCTGCGCCTGCGCCGCACCCCCATTCGGTGACGCTACCCGGAGCACGGCTTCATACGCGCCGGGGGCCACGTCCGCCGGTAGGCTCATCCGCAGGATCCGGGGGTCCATGTCCACCTGGACGGGCACCTCGGTGGAGCTTCCCTTCTCCGGGTAGTCCTTCAGGACCAGCACCGGATCGGAGAGGGGGTCCACCCCTCCGGCCACCACCGCCGTGAGGCTGGCGGGGACGCCCCGGAACCGGATGGGGGGCGGACCGGCGGCTGCCCGGGCCATGGGATCAGCCCGGCCGCTTCACGGAGGTGGATCCGTCGGGATCCCGCTCCAAATGGACCTGCCCGGGCACCTGGTACCCCCCGCCACACGACTCGCAGGGGTTGGGGCGGTACGGCTCCGTGATGATCTGGGCCTCGCCGCACAGGCGGATGGCCCCCCACTCGGTCCCGAGGAAGGAGAAGCCCACGGCGAAGTCGGCGGGAAGGTGGGTCCGCACCGACGGGATCTCGGTGAGTCGGATCTCCACCGGCTCCACGGCAAAGCGCACCGTGGGGAGGTTCTCCACGCTGAGGCGGATCACGGGAAGGGCGTCCACTGCCGTGTGGATCACCGGCAGGGAATCCACCGCCGTGCGGATCTGGGGAATCTGCGTGACGGCGAAGCTGTACGCATCGGGGACGCCCTCCACCTTGGTCCGGAAGGGTTGGGCCACCGTCACCTGACTGACGAAGGGCTGCGGAATGCTGACGCTCACAGGACCTCGCTCCGGGACCGGGACATGGGGAACGTTGTGTAGCATTTGCCCCTCGGGGGTCCATAGTCAAGGGCGGTGACCAATGAGGTGCCGCCAATCCTCTCCCGGTGCTTGCTCCCGGCCGGGGTGCGCCCATATTTCACCCCCCATCCCCCAGCCCCCGGAGCTGCATGCCCGCCAAGGTCCCTTCCGCCATCCCCAGCATCCCCGCGGCCGTGGTCCAGGCCCCGGGAGCCTCCGCACCGGAGCTCCTGGAGTCGGCGTTGGCGGCGACCGGGTTCTGGAAGCTTCTCCGGAGCAGGCGGGCCTCGAGGCGGCGGCGGAAGGTCGACCTGGCCATCGCCATCAAGCCCGACCTGGACGTCTTCGATCCACGTCACCCCACGGGAACCGACCCCGTTCTGGTGGAGCACCTGGTGGCCCGCCTCCGGGGGGAGGGGTACCGGAACGTGGTGGTGTGCGATGGCCGGAACCGCCCCGACGGGTGGCTCCACAACCGGGACGCCCTCTGCATCCCGGACCTGTTGGGGTACAGCTTCGAGGCGCCTCCCGGGGATCCCTACGATGTGACCTGGGTGGAGGACGAGCCGGTGGGGGTTCCCCTGGCCAGGGGAGACGAAGGGGAGGCACTCCGGGTCACCGGGGCCTGGGTCCGGGCCGACGTCCGGATCTCCTTTGCCCGGGCCCGGGGGGACCGGGAATGGGGGTTCTCGCTGGCGGCGGCCAACCTCCTGGGGCTGGTGGACCCTGGCTGCGCTGCCGCCCGGTGGGCACCGGAGGACCGGGTCCTCCACCTCCTCCGGCAGCTCCCCCCCCACATGGCCCTCATCGATGCGGTCCAGGCGGTGCCCTGCACCGGGGCGGGCGAGATGGGGGAACCGCTGGCCACCCACACGGTCATCGCCTCCCCCAACACCCTGCTGGCGGACTGGGTGGGGGCGCTGAAGATGGGGGCGGACCCCCACACCTCCCCCCTGAACGCCCGGGCGCTGGAGCGACTGGGGCTCCCCGAGGCGTGGACCCTGGTGGGGGACACCACCCCGTGGCCCGGGTGGACCCACCCCTCCCCCCTCCTCCTGGAGCAGATCCGGGGGTGGAGTCGCTGGCCGGAGCTGGACGCCCTGGCCCGGACCCTCCTGCAGCCGGTGGACCGGG
>CAYQVI010000464.1:0-2038 GCA_964420725.1 uncultured Gemmatimonadaceae bacterium
CGCGGAGCCATCAGATCACCTCCGGAGCCAGCGACACGATCTTCATGTACTTCTTCTCACGAAGTTCGCGACCCACGGGTCCGAAGATGCGGGTGCCCCGGGGCTCGCCATTCGGGTTGAGGATCACGGCCGCATTGTCGTCAAACCGGATGTAGGATCCGTCCTTGCGACGCATCTCCTTGCTCGTCCGGACGATGACCGCCTTCACCACGTCCCCCTTCTTCACAGCACCGTTGGGGAGCGCATCCTTCACGGTCACCACAATCACGTCTCCCACCCGGGCGTACCGCCGACGGGAGCCGCCGAGCACACGGATACACAGGGCGCGCTTGGCGCCGGTGTTGTCCGCGATCTTCACGACCGATTCCTGCTGAATCATCTCAGAATCTCTCCAGGTGCCGGACCCGGCTCCTCACTCAGGGCGCTCGATGAGCTCCAGGACACGCCAACGCTTCGTTTTCGAAAGAGGCCGGGTCTCAACGATCCGGACCGTGTCACCCACGCGGAACTCATTGTTCTCGTCGTGGACGTGGTACTTCTTCGTCCGCGTCACCTGCTTGCCGTACAGGGGGTGCGGGAAGCGACGACTCACCAGGACCACCACCGTCTTCTGGGCCTTGTCGCTCACCACCACCCCGATCCGCACCTTGCGGCTGTTGCGGGAATCGGTGCCCGGCTCCTCGGTCAACTGCTCATCCGTCGTCATCGTCACTCCGAGCCCTGCTGTGCGAGCTGACGCTCACGGGCGATGGTCTTCAGCCGGGCGATATCGCGCCGCAGCGTGCGGAGGAGCGTCGGATTCTCGAGCTCCTGGGTGGCGGAACGGAAGCGGAGGCGGAACCGTTCCTGTTCCAGTTCACGCACCCGGTCCACAATCTGCTCGTCCGTGAATTCACGGATGTCCTCTGTCTTCATCGGCATGGTGTCAGACTCCCAACTGCTGGTCGCGGGACACGAACCGGGTCTGGATGGGGAGCTTGGCCGAGGCCAGCTCCATGGCCCGCCGCGCCACCGGCTCGGGAACCCCCTCCATCTCGAACATCATCCGGCCGGGCTTCACCACGGCAACCCACCCCTCCGGATTCCCCTTCCCCTTCCCCATCCGCGTCTCCGCGGGCTTCCGGGTGATGGGTTTGTCCGGAAAGATTCGGATCCAGATCTTCCCGCCTCGCTTGATGTGCCGCGTCATGGCGACACGAGCGGCCTCGATCTGTCGGTTCGTGATCCAGGCCGGCTCCAATGCCTGGAGTCCGAACTGACCGAAGGACACGCGGGTCCCACCCTTGGCGGCACCACGCATCTTGCCCTTGAACTTCTTCCGATACTTGACCCGCTTCGGAGCGAGCATGGTTCAGACCCCCGGCTCAGGCGCCCGTGGAGTACGTCCGGCCCCGCCGGTCGTCCACCACCTCGCCCTTGAAAATCCAACACTTCACGCCAATGACCCCGTAGGTCGTACGGGCTTCGACGTGCGCGTAATCGATGTCCGCCCGCAGCGTGTGCAGCGGGACCCTTCCCTCATTGTACCCCTCGGTCCGTGCGATCTCGGCTCCGCCCAGACGCCCGGCGCACTGGATCTTGATCCCTTCGGCCCCGGCCCGCCGCGCGGACTGGACGGCCCTCTTCATGGCCCTCCGGAAGGAGATCCGCTGCCTGATCTGATGGGCCACGTTCTCCCCCACCAGTCGAGCGTCCATCTCGGGCCGCTTGATCTCCTCGACGTTCACGGAGACCTCGCTCTTCGTCAGCACACCCAACTCGTCGCGGAGCTTGTCCACCTCCGCACCCCGCTTCCCGATGACGACACCGGGGCGGGCCGTGTGGACCGTGACGACAATCTTCGAAGGCTTCCGCTCGATCTCCACATCCGAGATGGCGGCGTGCGCCAGCCGTCGGAACATGTACTTCCGGATCGTCTCGTCCTCCTGGAGGAGGCGAGGGAAGTCCTTCTCGGCATACCAGCGCGAGCGCCAGTCCTTCAGAACGCCCAGGCGGAAGCCGTAGGGGTGCGTCTTCTGTCCCATCCGGTGGTTACTCC
>CAYQVI010000465.1:0-2037 GCA_964420725.1 uncultured Gemmatimonadaceae bacterium
CGCCCCCGCACCTCCATGTTGCAGGCGGCGATGCTCCCCTCGGCGTGGAGCCCCCTGGCCCGGACATCTCCGGCCACCACGGTGCGGAGTTCAGCGGCCTGGGGAGGACGCCCCAGGGCCCACCCCTCCGGTGCACCGGGGGCATCGGTGAAGTTGGGGCCCCGCCCGTCGGAGAGGCGCACGTCCCCGCCGCACTGGACGTTGAGGAACCGGATGTACCCGGATTCCCCCCCCGGCACCCGGCCGTCGGCCACGTCGTTCCCCACCTGGAGTCCCAGGAGCCGGATCCCCTTGCCGATGGTGACATCCCCCATGAACAGCGAGGAAACGACACAGGGCCGGACCTGCACCGGGCCGGAGGGGTCGCCCTCGTCGGCCGGCTCCAGCCCGGCGTTCAGGAGGATCCGCCCCATGCTTCCGGTGGCCATCACCACCGGCCCCAGGTTGCTCCCCTCGAACTCCAGGTCGCCGCAGTGGAGCCCTGAAAGGGTCACCTCTCCCAGGACGGTGGCGGGGCGGATCCGACCCCCGGGGCCCACCCGGGTGCGGACGAAGATCTCCCGGGTCTGGGCTGCGGTGAAGGCCAGTCCCTCCCCCACCCAGACCCCCCCCAGCACGATCAACCCTCCCGCCCGGGCGCTGTGGAGGGAGATCCCCCCGAGGACAATGAAGCGAACGTCCCGGTCCAGGGCCTCCCCATCCAGCCCGGCCTGGAGATCCGCATGCTGCAGATCCACGTGGCCATCGCACCGCACCCCCCCCAGTGCCACCTCGCCTCCCACAGTGATCCGCCGGGCCACCAGCGACCCCCGGAGGAGTGTGGTGGCCGACGAGAAGCCTGGAACCCGCCCGTCCATGGCACGGGCGTCGGGCTCCGGAGGCCGGGCCAGCCCCGTGGGAGTGCGGATCAGGTCCAGGTCCCCCCCGATCCGGGCCACCGCCAGGTTCAGGGCGACCCTCCCCTCGGTCTGCAGGGAGGGGAACCGGGGCGGCCCCACCTCCGCTCCCCCCATCCGCAGGTCCTCCTCGATCCGGGCATGGGACAGGGTCACCGGCCGCCGGGTCCGGATCCCCTGGAGGATCACCGAGCCCGTGGTCTCGATCCCGGACGCGTCCAGGTCGTACCCAGAGGGATCGTCCACCTCGCCGGACCCGGAATCCGGAGCCTCAAAGCGGAGCCCGCTGCAGTCCAGCGTCCCGGTGATCCGGGCATCCTTCAGCTTCAGGCGCCCCTGGATCACGCACCGATCCAGCTTCAGCCCCCCCTCGAAGACGGCCCCCGCCAGATCCACGTCCCCCTGGAAGTGCACCTGGCTCAGCTCCACGGGAGCCCGAAACACATGACCCCGGCACAGCACCGCCCCCGTGACCCGGGCCTGGTTCGGGGGGCGCCCCGCCTTGACGAGCCCCAGGAAGCGCTCGGCGGTGAAGGCCAACTCCCGGACCAGCACCACCTGCCGGTCGCTCCGGA
Organism: uncultured Gemmatimonadaceae bacterium; assembly: GCA_964420725.1. Classification (GTDB taxonomy): domain Bacteria; phylum Gemmatimonadota; class Gemmatimonadetes; order Longimicrobiales; family Gaopeijiaceae; genus CAYQVI01. The sequence goes on from CAYQVI010000465.1 coordinate 1,472, forward strand.
CCGTCCAGGGCACCAGGGGAAGGGGGATGATCTCCGTGGAGTCGGGGTTGAGGCGTTCCACCCCCCGGGGGGACACCCGGAACTCCACCCATTCCACCCCGTCCCCCCCCGCCACCGCGCACCCGAAGTGGAAGGCCCCGGGATACTGGGCATCCATGGTGGGGAGCGGGATCATGGGGCGGATCAGCCCCCGGGCGGCCTCCTCCACCTGGGGATCCACAGGGGCACCGTCCCGGAGCGCCAACTCCTCCCACCGCTCCGCCACCCACCGGCGATGTCCCGCCAGCGAGGGGACCTGTGGGTCCATGGCCACCGCCCAGACATGGAAGCGGAGGGCCTCCTGGGCCTGCTCCAAGGTCTCCACCTCCAGGGCCACCTCCTGGAAGGCCCGGAGGGTGTCCCCCGTCCAGTCCAGGGGATAGAGCTGCCCTGGCGCATGGAAGGCAAAGCTCTCCCGCCGCCACTCCCCCCAGGGGATCTGGAGCCGGAGGAGGGAGTGGCCCGGGGTGCAGGAAAGGCGGAGGCGTTGGATCCGGGTTCCCTCCGGCAGGGGGTCCCGAAGCTGC
>CAYQVI010000466.1:0-2032 GCA_964420725.1 uncultured Gemmatimonadaceae bacterium
TCCTCGTCCACCCGGAGCCCCATGGCGGCAATGCGCCACCACCGGGCCTCGATGTCGTCGGGGTCTTCCCCCAGCCGGGCCTCCGCCAGCGATTCCACCTCGAGGTAGATGGCCCGGCGCACGGGGCTTGAGTCGTGCCCCCTGGCATGGGCGATGAGGTGCGGGACGTTCCGGAGGGAGCCGGCGGGGCGGGCGGAGCCGGGGCCGCAGGGGGCTGCGGGGGGCGGGGCGGGGTGCACCGCAACCAAGCCCTGGCTCCCGTCAGCGGCGACGGCGCCGGGTGCCCCCTGGGGGAGGCCCAGCAGGCAGGCCAGCGCCACCGCCCCCCGGAGGGCACGGGGCCCCAGCCGGGAGAGGCCAGCGATACGACGATGATCCATACAGGAAACCATCGGCCCTCTCCTCCATGGATGCACCTCGGTTTCCCAACGGAAAGGAAACGAAACCATCACCGTCCGGTGACCCGTCTCCGCCCCTCCCCGGCCGACGCCCCCCGAAGGGTCTTCCCGGACGGGTCCGGATCCAGGACTACCGGGGAGGTCCCCCTGGACGACGCATCCGGTTCGGCCCCTGGGCGCTCCCCTCCCAGTCGGGATCCGCCCCGCCGATCCAGATGCCGCTCTCCGGATCGAACTGCACCGCATGGACCCGGGCGAAGGAACCCACCCCGGGATTGCTCCTCACCTCCAGCCCCAGCGCTTCCATCTCCGCCACCTGGGCCTCCGTCCAGCCGGTGCCGGGGCTGGTCTCCGCCTCCAGTGTGCCTCCGCTCATGTAGACCCGGGGGGCCGCCAGCGCCTGGGGAAGGTCCATCCCGTCGTCGATCATCCTCGAGATGACCTGCACCACCCCAGGGGGGATGCGCCCGCCTCCGGCTCCCCCCAGCGCCAGCACCGGAACCCCGTCCCGGAGGACCATCATGGGGGAGATGGAGGAGCGGGCCCGCTCCCCGGGCTCGATGCGACCCAGGTATCCCCCCAGGGTGGAGGCGTAGAGGAAGCCCAACCCCGGCGTCACCACCGAGGAGCCCATGCTGGGGCCGATGGTCTGGGTCAGCGCCACGTACATCCCGTTCCCGTCAGCGGTGGTGAGGTGGGTGGTGTGCCCCTGGTCGTCCGGCTGCACCGGAAGGAACTGCACCCGGGGAGGGGCACTCCCCTTCCAGGCCCCCTGGGAGAGGCGCTCCCCGTCGCCCCCCTCCTCCGGGGTGTGCCGGGCTCCGGCGGGGGCGACGATCTGGTCCACCACCCCTGCCGCCCACTCCTTCGATGTGGCCCGCTCCGCCGCCGTATCGGTCCCCATCCGCCGGAGCTCGGTGGCCGCCAGCGCCAGCGCCTGCCCCTTCACCGCCGCCCACTCCGCCTCCGTCATCGCCGCCGGATCGAAGTGCTCCATGAGGTGGAGGGCCTGGATGGCCACCACCCCTGCCGAGGGCACATCCATCCCCACGATCTCGAATCCCCGGTAGGAGCCCTGGACGATGCGAGAATCCTCCGCCTCGTACTCCGCCAGCGACTCCAGCGTCACCGCCCCCCCGTGGGCCTCCATGTCGGCGGCGATCTGCCGGGCGATCTCACCCCGGTAGAAGGCGTCGTGCCCCCCTGCCGCGATGGCCCGGAGGGTGGCGGCGTGGTCCTCCTGCACCAGCATCTCCCCGGGTATCCGGGGGGTGCCGTCGGGGCGGAGGTAGATGGCCCGGGTGCCGGCAAACTCCTGACTCCGCTCCGACTGGAATCCCTGCCGGAGCGCCTCCAGGGGGAGGAGGCGGAAGCCGTTCTCCGCGAAGTCGATGGCGGGGGCCATGACCGTCTCCAGGGGAAGGGAGCCCATCTCCGCATGGAGCTTGAGCAGCCCTGCCGCCGCTCCCGGGACCCCCACCACCGCATACCCGTACCCCGCCTGGGGAGCGGTATCGGGGTCGTAGGTGGAGGGAGCCTGGGTGGTGCCGTCGATCCCCCGGATGGTCCCGTCGGGGAGGCGGATCAGGATCTGGTTCCTCCCCCCGATGCTGTTCATGCTGGGCTCCACCACG
>CAYQVI010000467.1:0-2029 GCA_964420725.1 uncultured Gemmatimonadaceae bacterium
AGGAGTTCTACGGCGACCCCATGGAGGAGCTGCTCCAGCAGACCGTGGTGGACGGTGTCACGGTGCAGGAGGCCCGGGCCGGGGACATGATCCACTCCATCCCGGAACTCATCGAGTATGCATCGTCCCTCATGACCGTCTTTCCCGGGGATGTCCTGCAGAGCGGCACCTCCGGGGGGACCGGGGCGGGGCGCGTCCAGCGGGCCACGGGATCGGGATACCTGGTGGACGGCGAGACGCTGGAAGCCACCATCGAGGGGATCGGGACGCTGACGCACACGGTGGTGCGGGAGCAGGGTGTGCCGGAGGGGCTTTCGGGGGCGCAGCTTCCGCCGACGCGGAGCTACCGGAGGTAGGGGGGGCGCCCAAGGGGGAGCCTCTTCCGGCGGGGCGTCGGGTGGGGAGGTGACCCCTGCTCATACCCGTCCAGCCACTCCTCTTCTTGACAATCTCACACAATAACCTAGCTTGGCTTTGGCACCAAAACCTACCGTTCGCATGACTGGATACCCTTCCCGTCATGTTCGCATCTACCCACCGGAGGGCCGTGTACCATGGCATCCCGCCCCGTCGGCCCTGCGCAGCGGCGTCTCGCAGATGCCCTCCGGGCCCTCAAGCGACGACAGGACCAGGGCCAGACGGTCTTCCGTTCGGCCGAGCTCGAACGACGCGACCGGGAGGCCCTGGTGCGCGCAGGATTCCTCCGGCCGGTGGTCAAGGGCTGGTATCTCGCCGGGCGTCCGGGGGACGCCCCCGGGGACACCACAGCCTGGTTCGCCTCCTTTCGGGACTTCGTGGCCGGGTACTGCAGTGCCCGATTTGGAGAAGCGTGGCACCTCGCACCCGCCCACTGCGTGCAGGTGCATGCCGGAGCCAGCGTTCTGCCGCGGCAGATCGTGGTCCACGCGCCCAGGGGGAACAACAGCGTGTTGGAGCTTCCCGCCGGTTGTTCCCTCCTCGACTACCGTGCGAAGGACTTCCCCCCTGCCGATCAGGTCGAGTTCCACGGTGGACTGCGGGTTCTGACCCTCCCCGCATCTCTCGTCCGGGTCCCGGAACAGTTCTTTCGCACCTCCCCCACCGATGCGCAGGTCGCCCTGATCGCTCTGCGCGATGTATCAGCGCTCAACCGGGCACTTCTGGACGGCGGACACAGCGTGGTGGCCGGCCGCCTCGCCGGTGCCTTCCGGGCCATCGGGCGCCCCGAAGCTGCCGATGATCTCCTGGCCACCATGCGTGCGGCGGGCTACACGGTTCAGGAGTCGAACCCGTTCCTCGCCGACCCACCCCGGCTGGGGGCCAGATACGCTGCATCGCCCACCGTGAGTCGCCTTCAGTTGCTCTGGGCCTCCATGCGGGAGGAGGTCCTCCGCGCCTTCCCCGAGGAACCGGGACGTCCTGCGAACATCGGTGCGTACCTTGCCGACGTCCGGGAGGTCTATGCCGAAGACGCGTACCACTCGCTCTCCATCGAGGGCTATCGCGTCACCGACGAGATGATCCAGCGGGTCGCCACCGGAGACTGGGACCCCGAGCAGCATGCCGACGACGCCGATGCCCGGAACGCCCTGGCCGCGCATGGCTACTGGAGGGCCTTCGAGGCCGTTCAGCTGTCGCTTCGACGGGTCCTGTCCGGAGAGAACCCCGGGAGCGTGGTCCGGGCGGACCATGGGAGCTGGTACCGTGCTCTCTTTGGTCCGGGAGTCGAGGCGGGGATCCTGGCACCCACGGACCTTGCCGGCTACCGAAGCGCTCCGGTGTACATCAGAGGCTCGATGCACGTGCCGCCGGCGCGCGAAGCCGTGCCCGACCTGATGCAGGCGCTGTTCGATCTCATGGCCGAGGAGCCGTCGGCGGTGGTCCGCGCCGTCCTCGGGCACTTCTTCTTCGGCTTCATCCATCCCTACATGGACGGGAACGGACGCATGGCCCGGTTCCTGATGAACGCCATGCTGGCCTCGGGGGGATACCGCTGGTCCGTGATCCGGGTCGACCGTCGGGACGGCTACATGGCCGCCCTGGAAGCCGC
>CAYQVI010000468.1:0-2027 GCA_964420725.1 uncultured Gemmatimonadaceae bacterium
CTCCTGGTCTACGAGGGGGAGAACCACGGGCTGGCCCGGAAGCCGAACCAGCTCGACTACCACCGGCGCATCCGGGAGTGGTTCGACCACTACCTGAAGGGGGAGCCCGCCCCGCAGTGGATCAAGGAGGGAGTGCCCTGGCTCCAGCAGGAGGAGGAGCGAAAGAATCCTCCCCGCCGGGCCATCACCAGCACGGAGGAGGAACAGGAGCAGGGACAGGACAGTGGAGGGGAGCGCTGACATGGCGATGACACTGGCCACCGCGGGGCTGCTTCCCCTCCTCGTCCTCCTTCCCCGGGGCGAAGCCCCTCTCCCCGCCCCCCCTTCCATGTGGGGGGGGGACGGTCACCACATGGCGGCCCGGGCTGCGGTGGAGACCCTTCCGGAGGGGGTGCCGGGCTTCTTCAACGGGGCCGTGGAGGAGCTGGTGTGGCTGAACCCGGAGCCGGACCGGTGGCGGGATCGCCGCTTCCCCGCCATGGACGAGATGTGGCGGTACGACCACTACATCGACCTGGAGAACATCCCGGATCCCGCCATCCTGACGGAGAGCACCGACCGGTGGGACTTCGTCCAGAAGCTGGTGCTGGCGGGGGTGGAGGATCCCCAGGTGGCGGTGGGTTTCGCCCCCTTTGCGGTGCTGGAGCTCCATCAGCGCCTCACCAGCGGCTTCGCCCGGTGGCGCTCCGAGGAGGATCCCCGGATCCGGGGGTATCTGGAGAACCGGATCATCCAGGACGCCGGCCTGCTGGGGCACTTCGTCACCGATCTCTCCCAACCCCACCACTCCACCATCCACTTCAACGGCTGGGACGAGGAGAAGGCCCCGAATCCGGAGGGGTTCACCACCGACCGGGGCTTCCACGCCCGCTTCGAGTCGGCCTTCGTCCGGACCCACGTGCGCTTCCCCCATGTCCGCTCCCGGATGGAGCAGGAGCCCCGGGTCTTCCCGGACACCCGGCTGGCCGTGCTCTCCTACGTGCAGGCCACCAACCTCCAGGTTGAGCCGCTGTACCGCATCGACCGGGACCACGGATTCGGCCCCGATACCCCGCACCCGGTGGCCTTCGACTTCGCCGTGGACCGGATCGTGGCCGGGGCCATCATGCTCCGGGACCTCTGGTGGTCCGCCTGGGTGGAGAGCGAGGGGTTGGCGGGCTCGGGGGGGTAGCTCTATCATTCAAACATGCACACGAACGAACTCTCCCCAGGGGATGCCGTAGCCGCATCCCCCGGCCCTCCCGCGCGACCGTCTGCCCCCCCCGACCTCTGCGATGTCCCCTGCTTCGAGGTGGAGGTGGTCCGGAGGGTGCGCCTGGCCCGCCCGGACGAGGCCGCGCTGGAGGCGACCCAGAAGGTCTTCGCCCTCCTGGCGGACCGGAATCGCCTGCTGATCGTCCACGCCCTGCGGGAGGCCGGCGAGCTGTGCGTCTGCGACCTGGCCCACGTGCTGGGAGTGAGCGTCTCTGCCACCTCCCATCATCTTCGCCGCCTCTTTGAGCTGGGTCTCGTGGAGACCCGTCGGGACGGCAAACTGGTCCACTACTCCCTTTCCCACCCCTGGCCTGCCGCCATCGTCGAGCAGGTCCTTCAGGAGGCTGTGTCCCCGTGACCCACGGATCCCGGTTCATTTTGTCCAGACATTCGTACACGGGCTTGAATGATGGGGCCATCGCGGGAGCGTCCCGGAAGGGGCGGCCCGCACTCTGGTGTCTGGCCGCTGCCCTTCTTCTGGCCCCCCATCCGCTGAACGCCCAGCAGCCCCCCGACACTCTTCCCGCCGAACCTGAGGTCATCTCCGTGGAGGGTCTGCTGGTGACCTCCACCCGCACCGGCCAGCGGGTCCAGGACGAGCCGCTCCGGGTGGAGATCCTGGGTCAGGAGGAGATCGTCGAGAAGGCGCTCATGACGCCGGGGAACATCGCGATGCTCCTGAATGAGACGGGGGGACTCCGGGTGCAGGTGACGTCGCCCTCGCTGGGGGCCGCCAACATCCGGGTGCAGGGGCTCCGGGGGCGCTACACCCA
>CAYQVI010000469.1:0-2023 GCA_964420725.1 uncultured Gemmatimonadaceae bacterium
CGACTGGGGTGCCCCCGGACGGTCCACCAGGACGATGGGGATCTCCCCCGCCGTCCGGGAGGCTGTCGGGCTCCCATCTACGGGAGGCGTCCACGCCGCCCCCTCCCGGGGCCACTCCGCTAGCGCTTCCTCCAGGAGGGGCTGCAACTCGTCGGCGGTCACCTGTCCCACCACCACCAGGCGGGCGTTGCCCCCCCGGAAGGCGGCGGCGTGGTACCCCACCACATCCTCCCGGGTGATGGCCTGGAGGGTGGCGGGGGTTCCCAGGAGGGGGTCGCCGTAGGGGTGCCCCTCCCCGAAGACCACCCGGGCGAAGGTGTTGTCCGCCACGGTCCGGGGGTCGTCGGCGTCCTGGAGCACCCGGGCCAGCCGCTCCCCCCGGATCCGCTCCAGCTCCGCCAGGGGGAAGGAGGGACGGAGGACCACATCGGCCAGGAGCTCCACGCCCGCAGCCAGGTGGTCCGTGAGGACGTTCATCGACACCCAGCTGTGGTCCCGGGCGGCGCCGGTCTCCAGTTCGGCCCCGATGTCCTCCACCGCCTCGGCGATCTCCAGCGTGGTGCGGCGGGCGGTCCCCTCATCCATGAGGTCCAGGGTGAAGTCCGCCAGCCCGGCGGTTCCGTCCTGCGTCCAGCTCCCGCCCAGCGCCACCAGCTCCAGGTGCACCAGGGGGAGTCCACTCCGCTCCACCAGGATCACCTCCAGCCCCGATTCCAGTTGGAACCGCTTCACCTCCGGGAGCTCCAGCACCGGTGGCTCCCCCACCTCCGGGGGGCGGGTCAGATCCTCCGCAACCCCGCCGCCCCCCCCCACCCCCGCTCCCACTGCCACCATCGTCGCGTCTCCTTGATCCTGGACCGAGACCCCCACCCGGGGCCGTAGAGGCGAACACCCACCCACGAGGAGGAGCACCAGCAGGGTCCCCAGTACCCGCTGCCGGCCGGACATCCTCAGTGCCGGGGCTCCCCCGGGGAGACGGCCAGATCGGTCCGCCCCCGGGGCACCACGCTGAGGGTCACACCGGCCGCCTCCAGGAGGAGCTCCCGGACGTCGGCGGCGATGGCCTCCGGGGTGGCCCGGCCGTAGCGGGCCAGGTCCCGGCGGACGAAGCCCGGGTCGCCGGTGTGGAACAGGTACTCGTTCAACCGCTCCGCCCGCCCCTCGAATCCTCCCACCCGCTGGAGGTCCCGCACCAGGTCCGCCTCCTCCCCCACCCGGGCCCGCTTCAGCTCCTGCTCCCCGGGCCCCTCTGCCGCCAGCGCCGCCAGCTCCTCATGGATGATATCGGCGATCCGCTGCAGGGGAATGTCGGGACGGGCCGTGACGATGAGATGGAAGCTCCCCCCCAGACGCCCTCCCTCCTGGTAGGCGTCCACCTCCTGGGCGATCTGCTCCTCCAGGATCAGCCGGCGGTGCAGCCGGGAGCTCCGGCCGTTGGCCAGGAGCGTCCCCAGGAGCGTCATCCGGGCATCGCCGTCGGTGAAGGCCCCCGGGGAGTGCCAGGACAGGTAGAGCCGGGGAAGCTGCACATCGTCCTCCAGCACCAGCACCCGGGGCTCCGGAAGGGCGGCGTCCGGCGCCTCGATCACAGGAGTGCCCGGCCCCCGGGGGATCCCCCCGAAGTAGCGCTCCGCCAGCACCCGGGCCCGGCGTTCATTGATGTCGCCGGCCAGCACCAGCGCCGCGTTGTCCGGGGCGTACCAGGTGCGGAAGAAGCTCTCCACATCGTCCAGGGTGGCCGCCTCCAGATCCTCCATGGAGCCGATCACCGGCCAGTGGTAGGGGTGATCCGGGGGGTAGAGGGCCCCCGAGATGGTCTCCCAGGCCAGGCCGTAGGGCTGGTTTTCGTAGGCCTCCCTCCGCTCGTTCTTCACCACCTCCCGCTGGATGTCCAGCTTCTCCTGGTCCATGGTCTCCAGGAGCCGCCCCATCCGGTCGGCCTCCAGCCAGAGGGCCAGCTCCACCGCCCTGGAGGGGACCTCTTCCACGTAGTTGGTGCGGTCGGTGGTGGTGCTCCCGTTGG
>CAYQVI010000470.1:0-2006 GCA_964420725.1 uncultured Gemmatimonadaceae bacterium
TTCCCCAGGAACTCCCCGGAGAGCCAGAGGCGATCGGACATGGCCCGGACCACGGCGCCGTTGAAGCCGATCAGGGTGCTGCTGTCGTCCGTTCCCGGCACATCGGTATCCGATGAAGTGAACCCCAGCGCCACCCCTCCGTGGAGGGAGGTCCGGGGATCCAGCACATGGCTGGCCCCCACCCCCACCGAGACGCTGGTGGATCCACTGGAGATGTCGTCATCCCCCACCGGGAGGGTGATGGAGCCGGTGGCCGCCAGCCGGGTCCGGGGCCCTTCGGTGAGAGCCACCTTCCCGAAGAGATTCAGGTCCCCCAGCCCCGAGACCGACTGGGTGGTGCCCCTGAAGCTGAGCTCGGCGGAGCTGTAGGGGACCAGGACCGCCCCCACCATGGCCCGCTCCCCCACGGCGGCGAAGCCCCCCATGGAGAGGCTGCTCACCGTGAGGTCGGCGGCATCCACAGCGCCGAAGCCGTCCGGGATGTCCGAGGAGTTCCCGGTGACCACCCCGAAGCCCCCCAGCGCCCATCCGCTGGTGAGGACCAGACCGCTCTCGGCGAAGACCGGGGCACCGGCCAGGGCGTACTCCGCCCCGGCCTCCCCCGACCCGCCGCCCCCCGCCGCCGCAGCCGCGGCCGCCAGCGCCCCGATCTGGGCGCTGGCTCCCCCGGGGAGGAGGAGCAGCCCCCCCAGGAGCCAGGGGCTCAACCCCATGCGCCGCCGACTCATGGCGCCTCCACGGTGAATACCGCGTCGCCGATCCGCACCGTGTCGCCGTCCGCCAGGGTGGCTTCCTGGATGGCCCGGTCGTTCACGAAGGTGGGGTTGGTGCCGCTGAGATTGCGGATGCTCAGGGCGGCTCCATCCATCCGGATCACCGCATGCTCCCGGGAGACGCTGGCCTCGTTCAGCACCACCTGGCAGGAGCCTGCATCCCGGCCGATGCGCAGCCCCTCGCGCCCCACCGTGAAGCGGTTCCCCGCCAGGCTTCCTCCGGTGACCCGGAGGGTGGGTGCTCCCCGGGGTGCAGGGACGGCCAGGGTGGCGGCAGCCGACCCTCCAGATACCGCCCCCACCGGGGCGGCTCCCGCCACGGCCGGACGGGGTGCACCGGAGCGCCCCCGGAGGTAGAGCCCGGTCCCCACCAGCGCCGTCCCTGCCACCAGGAGGGGGATCATCCAGGATGGGAAGGACTCCGACCCGGACCCCGAGGGGGTCGCAGCAGCCATCTGGGGGGTGACGGACGGCACCGGCGTCACCTCGTCCGCCAGGACCTCCGGAGCCGGGGGGGGAGCCGTATTCCCCCGCTCCCGCTCCGTCATGGCGGTGCGCCGGAGGTTCAGGGCGTCCGGAAGGTCGGGCATCACCCGGAGGACTTCGTCGAAGGCCCCGATGGCGGCGTCGTAGTTGCCGGCGTAGTAGGTGTCCAGCGCCCGGGTCCAGCTCCGGCTGAAGAGACCTTCCGAAGGGGATGCCCCCGAGGCCCGGACGAAGTCGTTGATGGTGGAGGCGGGGACCGCGAAGCTGAAGGACTCCAGGTTCCGCCCCCCCTGGTCCTGGGAGACGAAGGTGGCGATCCCCACCACCTCACCGGCGGCGTTCATCACCGGTCCGCCGCTGTTCCCGTTGGTGAGGGGGGCATCCACCTGCAGCAGGTCCGAGCCCTCGATGGCCACCCGGAGCCCGGAGACCTGACCCCGGGTGAAGGTGGCCTCCAGCGCCGTGGCCCGTCCCAGGAAGGGGTGGTTCAGCACCGATCCCGGGTAACCCGCCACGAAGATCTCGTCTCCGATCCGCATATCGTCGGAACTCCCCATCCGCAGCGTGGGGAGGTCCCGCCCCGGCACCTTCAGGATGGCCACGTCACGGCCGCTGGTGAGGGTGGGGCTCCCGGGGAGGGTGATGCGCCCCGTCACCGGGATCACCGGTCCCGAGTACTGCCGGACATCCGCGTTCAGCACCTGCCCGTTCTGGAGCACCACCACCAGGTCCCGCTTCATGGTGATG
>CAYQVI010000471.1:0-2005 GCA_964420725.1 uncultured Gemmatimonadaceae bacterium
TCCACCCCGGACAGGTCCACGCCGGGGGCCGGTGCCGTGGCCGCCAGCGTATGGAGGATGGAGCCCGGGACCCGGCCCGCGGCCCCCAGCGTCTCGAACAGCTGGTCGATCTCCCCTTCCCGCCCGGGATGGACCGTGTAGCTGCCGTCCGGATGGGCGCCGAAGCCCTCCCCCGGACGGACGCTCACCACATCGGCGCCCCGCCGGCGCAGCGCCTCCTCCACCGCCGCAGCCGGCCCGTGGGCGTCACCCCATACCAGCACATGCTCCCCCTCCATCCGGTCCGACAGCGCCGGAACGGGGGAGGTGCGCCGCCAGGAGGGCTGCCAGAACCAGTCGGCCAGGTCGGTCTTCCGGCTCCCATCCACCGGACCCACATCCGCGCCGGCCGCCGCCTTCCGCCCCGGCTCGATCCAGTAGGGCTGGTGCTCGAACGGATAGGTGGGGAGGGGCACACGCCGCCGCCCCTCTCCCTGGAACGACTCCCAGTCCACCGGCACCCCGGCAATCCAGAGCCGTCCGAGGGTGGTGAGCTGGAAGGCCACGTCCGATCCCTCTTCCCCCGGATGCCGCATGGAGGAGAGGACCTCGTGGTCATTTGTGCGGGCGGAATGGAGGCGGGCGAGGGTACTGAGCACCCGCCCGGGTCCGACTTCCAGGAGCACCCGATCAGTGCTCCCCAGGAGTTCCGCCACCCCACCCGCGAAGTCCACGGTATTGCGCAGATGCCGGACCCAGTAGTCGGGGTCCGCAGCCTCTTCCGGCGTGATCCAGGTGCCGGAGAGGTTCGATACGAAGGGAATGTCAGGCTTCCCGAAGCGGATCCTCCCCAGCGCCTCCCGGAAGGGGGCGAGGATGGGGTCCAGCATGGAGGAGTGGGCCGCTACGTTGATGTGGAGCCGCTGCCCCTCGACCTCCCGCTCTCGCAGGAGCTCCTGGAAGGCCTCGATGGCCGCCACGGGACCCGCCGCCAGGGAGAGCTCCGGGGCGTTGATGGCCGCCAGCGACAGCTCCGGGGGGAGGAGCGCCCTGAGCTCCTCCGCCGGAAGCGGGACCGAGATCATGGCCCCCTCGGGGAGGGTCTCGAAGAGCTTCCCCCGGATGGTGACGATGGAGAGGGCATCCTCCAGGGTGAGGACCCCGGAGAGGCAGGCCGCGGTGTACTCCCCCATGCTGTGGCCGATCATCGCCGAGGGGGTGATCCCCCACGACATCCAGAGGCGGGCCTGGGCATACTGGGTGGTGAAGAGCGCCGGCAGGGCCCGGGAGGGGCGCTGCAACTCCTCGGCGGCGGCGGCCTCATCGCCGGGGGCCGGGTACAGGAGGGTCCGTAGATCCACATCCAGTTGCCCCTGGAGCAGCCCCAGGCACCGGTCCACCACCTCCCGGTAGACAGGCTCGGTATCGTAGAGCTCACGCCCCATGTGGGGATACTGCGCACCGCCTCCGGCAAAGAGGAAGGCGGCGGAGCGCTCCCGATCCGGCGCCGTGCCGGTGAAGACCCGCTTCGTGTCCCCGGCGGCCAGGGCGTCCACCGCGTCGGAGGGACCCCGCACCGCCACGATCCGCCGCTGCTTGAAGGCCCGGCGCCCCACCTGGAGGGTGTAGGCCACATCGGGGAAATCGGCGGGCTCCACGGTGTCGAGGTGGCTCCCCAGCCGGGCGGAGGCCCGCTCCACCACCCCGGTGGAGCGCCCGGAGATGGTCAGCAGCTCCCAGGGGCGCTTCGGGGGTGCGGCGGGTCCCCGGACGGGGGCCTCCTCCAGGATGACATGGGCGTTGGTGCCCCCGGCACCCAGGGAGTTGATGGCCGCCCGACGGGGGGCCGCGCCTCGGGGCCACGGGGTCCGCTCCGCGCTCACCCGGAAGGGGCTGGACGCGAAGTCCACGGCCGGGTTCGGGGTGCGGAAGTGGAGCGTGGCCGGGATCTCGCCGTTGTGAAGCGCCAGACTGGCCTTGATGAAGCTGGCCACCCCGGAGGCGGTGTCCAGGTGGCCGATGTTGG
>CAYQVI010000472.1:0-1998 GCA_964420725.1 uncultured Gemmatimonadaceae bacterium
CCCTCCCCGGGGCGGAGGACCGAGGCCGACAGGCTCACGTCCACCAGCTGGTAGGCCTCCAGCGTGACGGGCTCTGCGGGGAAGGCGTTGAAGTCCCGGTCATCCCGCTCCCCCACATGGCGAAGCACCCCGTCCACCCGGATCCTGGGCCCCAGGGGCGCCCCCACCCCGATCCGCCCGGTACGGGCCGGCCGCCGCAGCAGCGCCCCCCCCTCCACGAAGCTGGCCCCGGGCCCGCTGTCGAACCCGGCATCCACTACCTCGGTGTCCAGGAGCGTCAGGTCGCCGAAGAGCTGCACCCCCCCCAGCGTCGCCTGCCCCGACAGCTCCAGACCCCGGGCATCGGCCCGGGCCACGTTGAAGTAGTTGGGGTCCCCGGCCTGCGGAGGGGTCCCGGTGTACTGGATCAGATCCTCGAAAGACTGCTGGAACCCCGTGGCCTGAAGCACCACCGCCCCGTCCAGGAGGGACTGCTCCACCCCCAGCTCCAGGGAGGTGGAGATCTCCGGCTGGAGGTCGGGGTTCCCCCGGGCGAAGCCGGCGGCGAAGGACTCGAAGAAGGTGGGCTCCTTGATGGCCCGACCCACCACACCCCGGATCCGGGTGGACCCGGTGGCGGCCACGGAGGCCCCCAACTGCCAGGTGGTGAAGCCGCCGAAGAACTCGTTGTCCTCGAATCGGACGCCGGCGTTGCCATCCACGGGCCCTGCGTTCGCCGTCAGGTGCCCGTAGACCGCTCGGTTCTCCCGGGCGTTCGTGGAGCGCCCGTTGGAGTCCCCGAAGGCGGACCGGGAGGCACTGAAGGAGCGGACCCGCTGCTGCTCGAGTTCTCCCCCCAGGGTGAGGGTGGCCCGGGGGGAAAGCTCCAGCCCCGCCTGCAGGCCCAGGGCGTTCCGTCGGTAGCTGTCCAGGCTCTCGAAGGCGAAGAAGCCCAGGGTGTCCGCCGGGGAGTCCGGGCGGTCGTCCGTGCCCCCGTCCACCGCATACGTACTGGCCTTGGCCTGGACCAGCAGGCGCGACGAGATCCGGCGATCCAGCTTCACTGCCACCGAGCTCTCATCGGAGAAGGTGAACTGGTTCCTGTCGACAACGGCCCCGCTGAAGTCGGTGGGGAAGTGGAACTCCCGGTCCCCGATGCGGGCCGCCACCGAGGCGGTGGTCCGCTCATCGAGGGCTATCGTTGCCTGCCCGGTCAGCACGGTGTTCTCGAACTGGTTGTTGAAGTCCAGGACGCCGTCGGAGCGGTGGCGGGCCAGCCCCATCCCGAAGGAGGCTCGCTCGTTCCCGCCGGAGACTTCCACGCCGGTGTCCAGCCGTCCGAAGCTCCCGGCCCGGAAGGTGGCCCCGGCGGTGAGGGGGCCACCGCCGGCGCCCCCCTTCGTGATGATGTGGATGACTCCAGCCACCGCGTCCGATCCGTGGAGGGCGCTGGCGGGCCCCCGGACAATCTCGATGCGCTCGATGTTCCCGGTGGTGAGCCCCGAGAGGTCGAAAGCACCCCCCGGCTGGTTCACCTGGACCCCGTCCACCATGACCTGCACGTAGTCGCTCTCGCCCCCCCGGAAGAAGACCGAGGTGATCCCCCCGAAGGAGCCGGACCGGACCACCGAAAGCCCCGGAACCTCCCGGAGCACGTCGGCCACGTCGGCAATCCCCCGGGCCACGATCCCGGCCCCGTCGATGAGGGTCACATGGTTCCCCAGCCTGGAGATCTCCAGGGGGGAGGGGGTGGCGGTGACCACGATCCCCTCGAGCTCGATGGGGGTCTGGGCCGCTGCAGGTGAGGCCGGTGCGAGGGTCACGGCGAGGACTGCGAGGGCTCCGGCCATGACGGCCGGACGCTGGATGCGGCTGGACATCTCGTGCTCCCCCTCCCGCCCTGAGCAGGAGGCACTGCGGAACCGCGAGACGGGGGAGACGGGGCACGGAGGTGTGCCGCCGCCACCGGATCCACTCCCGCGAGCGTTCCTGGTGTTCGGGAAGCGCGGGGGTCAGGTC
>CAYQVI010000473.1:0-1996 GCA_964420725.1 uncultured Gemmatimonadaceae bacterium
TGCGGCAGTTCGGGGAGCGGGTGGCCCAGAACACCCCCATCCAGGGGACGGCGGCGGACCTCATCAAGAAGGCCATGCTGGGGGTGCAGGCGGTGCTGGACGGGGAGGCGTGGGGGGGGCGCGCCGACGACGGCCCGGGGTCCGCAGGAGGGGCGGCGGCCAGCCCAGGTGCGGGGTCCGGGACGGAGGCCCCCGGCGGAAGGCGGCACGGCCGGGAGCCCGCCCGCCTCCTCCTCCAGGTCCACGACGAGCTCCTCTTCGAGGTGGACGAGGCCCGGGTGGAGGAACTCCGGGGGGTGGTGGTGGAGCGGATGGAGTCGGCGATGACGCTGGACGTCCCCCTCCGGGTGGATGTGGGGATCGGGAAGAGCTGGTACGACGCGAAGGGGTGAGGGGGGCTGCGGGCGGCACCGGGGTCCGCCCCGAGACTTGACGCCCGGCCCTCACGGGGACACCCTGCCCTGGACCCCCGGCCCCCGGATGGGCCGGCCACACCACCAGGTCCCCGCCGGGGCCGGACCCAGGGGAGGGACGATCCATGACACGATCGGCGCCACGCTGGATGATGGGGATGCTGGCCCTCGCCACGCTGGGGTGCGGCGGAGGGGAGGCCGGGGGAGAGGCGGATTTGGTGGACCGGGAGGCTGCAGCCACCCAGGCCGGCTTGACCCGGTCAACGGCCCAGGAGGCGTTCTTCACCCGTCTGGGGGCGCTGTGCGGTCGGGCGTTCAGGGGTGAGGCCACCCTCGCCTCATCCGACGGGTTCGATGGGGAGATGATCATGCACGTCCGGCGGTGCACCCCGGACGAGATCCAGATCCCCCTCCACATCGTAGAGAACCGTTCCCGCACCTGGATCGTCACCCGCACGGCCACGGGACTCCGACTGAAGCACGACCACAGGGTACCGGATGGCTCCGACGACCCGGTGACCCAGTACGGCGGCGACACCCAGGAGGCGGGCTCCCCGGAGAGCCAGAGCTTCGCAGCCGATGCGTTCACGGCTGACCTGATCCCCGATGCCGTGACGAACGTCTGGTCCATGACCTTCCAGAACGGCGACCGCTTCGTCTATCACCTCACCCGGCATGGCGCACCCCGGGCCACCTTCGAGTTCGACCTCACCGACGAGGTCGAGCCCCCTCCCGCCCCGTGGGGGTACGAGGGAAGCTGAGGGCGCTGGCTTCGGTCTGGCGCCTCCCCTACCGCCGGGTCAGTTGAATCACCCCCTGCGAGTGGAATCCCGTGCAGGAGGCCCCGGTGAAGGTGGCGCTGATGGCTGATCCGTCTTCGTTGATGAAGGCGGGACCACCGAAGGCTCCGGGGCAGAAGCCGCCCTGCTCCAGTCGGAAGCCGGCGAGTTGGATTCCGATGAGGGTGGCGGTCACCGTTCCCGGGAGCTGCGCCCCCTGGTTGCTGGCGATGTAGCTTCCGGAGATCCGGTTCTGCGTCTGCACCAGGGACACCCTCAGGTCTGCGGCCCCCTGGAGGATCCGACCGTCCTGGGGGTCGATGACCGAGCGGAAGTTGCCCTCCCATTCCCCGGTGAGGTCCACCCCCCTCCGGGCGATGGAGCGGCTGGCGCAGATGTCGGTCACCACCGGGTTGGATGGCACGAGGACGATGCAGGCCCTCACCGTCAGGGTCACGGCGCCATGCCCGGTGCTGGACACCACAGTGGTGTAGCGGCCGCTCTCGTCCGAGAACCCCTGGGGAGCCGGGATGTCCGCCTGGGTTCCGGTGACGGTGTACTCCATGGGACCAATCCGGGTGAGCCCAGAGCTGAAGATCCCCCGGGCATCGGCGTCCATCGAATGGGGGAAGCCCTTCTGAAGGTGTGAGACGAGCTGGATGTCCTCCTCTTCCATCACCACTCGGATGCACGCATCCCTGTGGAAGGTGGACCGGTCCAGCTGGAACTCCTCCCCGTCCACCCCCAGTTGAACGGCATAGTGGGACTGATAGCGGTCCGCTTCCAGCCAGGGTGTGAGGTCGT
>CAYQVI010000474.1:0-1993 GCA_964420725.1 uncultured Gemmatimonadaceae bacterium
ACGATGGGGTCCGTCCCCTCCACCACCGCCCGGGTGTTGAAGAAGGAGTGGTTCGCCCCCCGGATGTCGGCGTTGATCCAGGTGCGCCCCTG
Organism: uncultured Gemmatimonadaceae bacterium; assembly: GCA_964420725.1. Classification (GTDB taxonomy): domain Bacteria; phylum Gemmatimonadota; class Gemmatimonadetes; order Longimicrobiales; family Gaopeijiaceae; genus CAYQVI01. The sequence continues at coordinate 93 of CAYQVI010000474.1, forward strand.
GATGAAGTCCACCAGCCCGAAGAGGGTGAGGTTGTCCCCGATGCTCAGGTTGGCATTCACCCCCCCCTCCCACACCGGAAGGGGCTGCCCCCAGTAGATCAGGGGGGCCTCGGCGCAGGGCACGGCGGCGCCGCCCCCCCGTGAGAAGTTGGTGTTCCCCAGCCGCTCCCCCCCTTCGCACAGGATGTTCGTGGCGGTGTTCCGCAGCGGCCATGTGCGCTCCACGATGTCGGCGCTCACCACCCGCTTGTTGAAGATCCCCCCGATGGGGAAGCCCGGGACCTGGTACTGGCCGTCGCTGACATTCTGGATGACGAAGTCCTCGTCCCCCAGCGACACGATCTCGTTCTTCGCCGACGCCAGCGTCACCCCCATGTCCAGCCGCACCCGGTCCCCCCGGATCACGTTGGCCATCACCCCCAGCTCGATCCCGCTGTTCTTCGTCTCCCCCAGGTTCTGGAACTGGAATCCCGGGAAACCCAGGGAGGGGAGGGTGGGGACCCGGATCAGGGCGTCCAGCGTCCGCTGCCGGAAGTGGGTGAACTCCACCGAGATGCGCTCGTCGAAGAAGCTGGCGTCGAAACCCACCTCGATCTCGTCCCCCACCTCGGGCTTCAGGTCGGGATTCCCCACATTCTCCGGGGTGATCACCGCCTGCCCGTCGATCCCCGTCACCGGCTCGTAGGTCCGGACGGCGTCGAACACGTCCGGCTGGGTGCCGGCCCGCCCCCAGGCCCCTCGCACCCGCAGCGACGAGAGCCACTCCCGGTCCTCCAGGAACGATTCCTCACCGATGACCCAGGAGGCGGAGACCTTGGGGTAGACCACGAAGCTGAAGTTCTCCCCGAAGGCGGAGTTGTCGTCCCCCCGCACCGCCGCCGTCAGGAAGAAGCGGTTCTCCCAGGAGAACTCCTCCTGCAGGTACATCCCGAAGGAGCGGTTTTCCCAGTACTCCTCGAAGCCGGTGCGCGTCCCGCCGGAGGACACCGTCTCCAGCACGTCCAGGGGGAACTGGTCCCCCCGGGCCAGCGAGGACTCGTTCACCCGCCGGTAGAACTGGGCCCCCGCCGAGGTGGTGGCCGACAGCGACGAGGTGAGCTCCAGCGGAATGCTGGCCCCGTAGTCCAGGCTGGCGTAGGACAGCCGGGTATTCCCCACGTCCCGGCGTCCGGCCCGGTTGGTCATGCCGGGCTTGTTGCCGCCCCGGAAGAGCAGGGTGTTGCGGAGGTTGGAGAAGTCCGCCCCCGCCACCAGCCGGTGGGTGAACCACTCGGTGGGGCGGTGGGTAAAGGTGAGCCCCCCGGTGGTGCGGTCCGTGAACTGGAACCCTTCGATGTCCTCCTCGAAGCGCTCCGGCAGGTAGCCGATGAAGCCCCGCATGGGGCCGTCCAGCCGGCTCCCGGCGCCACTTCCCGCCTCGCAGGTGGGGGAGGGGCACGCCCAGATGATGCTGGTGGTGATGGGCTGCTGGGGGGAGGCGGACTGGGCGCTGCTCCGGACCATCCCCAGGTTGAAGTCGATCCCGAACTCCTCGGAGGGCTGGTAGCTCAGGTTGGCCCGCCCCGAGAGACGATCCCGGGAGTTGTACGACACGTATCCCTCATCCCGCTCGAAGTCGCCGGAGAAGAAGTAGCGAAGCGTCCCTGCGCCCCCGCTGATGTCCGCGCCGATGGCGGGCATGGTGCCGGTGCGGAACCACTCGTTCCCGTAGAGCTCCTTCTCGATGCGGAGGATGTTCACCTCCACGACCTCCCCCGGGTTGCACTGGAGCATGGGGTCCACATCCACCGTCTGGGACGACCCGGTGCACCGGTAGTAGGTGGGGGGGAAGAAGTTGATGGGGTCGGGGAGCCAGTAGGCCCCCTGCCGCAGCCGCATGTCGATGCGGGGCTGCCCGATGG
>CAYQVI010000475.1:0-1972 GCA_964420725.1 uncultured Gemmatimonadaceae bacterium
TGGACCCGGCAGTTGTTGTACATGGTCTGCCAGTCCAGCGGGTACAGGTTGCTGAGCTGGCTGTGGTCCTGCCAGAAGCTCCAGGTCTGGAGGCCATAGCCCCGGAGTAGGGTGATGGCCTGCCGGAGCTGTTCCAGCGGCCCCAGCTGGGCGGCCTCGTCCAGGATGAACAGCGTGTTGTGCCGCATGGGGGCCCGGCGGCGCATCAGGGCAGCCATGAGGGTGCCGATCCAGACCCGGAGCAGGTTCCGGTGCGACTGGAGCTTGTCCGGCGGGATCACCAGGAAGAGGGAGAGGGGGTCGCCGGCAGTGATTCCCTCCAGGTCGAAGCTGGAGCGGGCCGTGGAGCGGTGGAGCAGGTCGCCCCGGAGGAAGCCCAGGCTGTTCTGGGCCATCCCAAGGATGCTGCCGATCATCTCCTGGGCGGGGTTGATGAGGGTCCCGGCGATCTGGCGCACGTCCGGATCGTCGGCCACGGCCAGCCGGTTCCGGGAGAACTCGATGAACTCGTCCCCGGGGAGGTTCAGGAGCTTCCGGACCTCGGAGAGATTCCGCTCCCCGGGCTCCATCTCGGTGGCCACGTACTGGATGAGCCCGGTGAGGAGCTGCTCGCCCCGCTGATACCAGAACAGATTCCGGGGATCGTCCTTCTCCACCCCCCCCGAGAGGAGGGAGGCCAACATGGAAGAATCGTCGATGGATTGGGACCCGTCGGGATCGATGAGATCCAGGGGATTCAGGGCTCCTGCCTCCGGCGACCCGGTGATTCCCATGGGGTCCAGGAGCACCACCTCCTGACCCAGGGCCCGGCGCCGGGCCCCCGTGACGGCGTAGTTCTCCCCCTTGGGGTCGATGACGATCACCGGTCCTGGGAAGCGGAGCAGGGTGGGGACGATGCACGACACCCCCTTCCCCGCTCCGGTGGGGGCGATGGTGAGGAGGTGTCCCCCCCCCGTGTGCAGGATGGGGGTGAGGAACCCGCTCTCCGGCCCGCTGCGCCGCTCCCCGTCCCCGTAGACGAACCCGATGGGTGCCGTATGTCGTTCGTGCTCAAGGGAATACCCCACCAGGATGCCGTCGCCGGAGAGGTCGGGGGGAGGGTTCAGCATGGCCTCTCAGGGGTGGGCCGATGGTGTGGGAGGAGGAGCGTCACCCAACATTGCGCAGGAAGTGTCTTCCAGCCAGCATCCTTCCGCTCCGGGGGCTCCCGGATACTACCTTCCGTTGCACCGGCCCATTACTCTTGGCGGATCCCCGTGCCATTCCGCCCATCCCGCTCCGCGCACCCACCGGAAGGCCGCCGTGCCCGCACCCGACGCCCGCATCACCGTCTGCTGCATCAAGTGGGGAGAGGGGTACGGGGTGGACTACGCCAACGTGCTCTCCCGGGCGGTCCGGGACCACCTGGCGCTCCCCCACCGCTTCGTCTGCATCACCGACCATGCAGAGGGGCTGGACCCCGCCATCGAAGCCGTGGAGCTCCCCTCCTTCCCCCTGGACCGGGAGAAGTGGACGAAGGGGATGTGGCCCAAACTGGTGATGTTCCAGCGGAGCGTCTTCCCGGATGACGACCTGGTCCTCTACGTGGACCTGGACGTGATGATCACCGGCGACCTGGAGCCGCTGGTGCGGCGGGTGGCGGACCGGAGGGGACTCCACATCATCCGGGAGTGGAATCCCACCCTGTACAACGTGGTCCCCACGCCCCTGCGCCCGGACCGGGGGAGCAACTCATCGGTGGTGGGCTTCATCCCGGGGGAGCAGCGGCACATCTGGGACCGGTTCATCCCGGACCCGGAGGGGAACTTCGCCACGCTCCGGAACGACCAGCGCTTCATCAACGCCCACGCCACCGGGAAGCAGTACTGGCCCGGGGCCTGGTGCCAGAGCTTCCGGCGCTCGTGCGTGTGGCACTACCCGGTGAACCGGATCTTCCCCACCCCCACCCTCCCCAGGAGCGCCCGGATCCTGG
>CAYQVI010000476.1:0-1970 GCA_964420725.1 uncultured Gemmatimonadaceae bacterium
TCGGGTCCGGAAGACGCGCGGGCAGAGCTTCTTGTCATTTTGCAGGCGGACGAATTTGATCCACGCGCCTTTGATGATGCGCTGGCACGCGGTCGCGCCCATCTGGCAGAAATGGGCGCACAAGCGCGTGCGCGCTTGGTTGGACTTGTCGCAGAGATGAGCACCGAGGAACGGCGCGCCTATGCAGACGACTTGCGCGAACGTCTGAGCCGCCGCCCCCCCCCGCGCCCCATCCCCGCACCCCGTCCACCCAGCGACCCCAGCCGCCAGGTGCCCCGGAGCATCACGTACCGCCCCAGCGACTCGGTCCGCTGCTCCCGGATGAAGCTGGATCCGTTGCTGAAGGAGACCCCCCGGTTCTGGTCCAGGAGGTCGAATCCCACCAGCGACAGCTCCAGCCGGTCGTCCAGCATCCTCCGGGAGGCGGAGGCCTGCAGGAGCGCCACATCCCGGGTCCCGGTGCCGAAGACCTCCTGGTCGAAGAGCCGGTAGTTCAGCTCGGTGCCGAGGCTCCACCCGCTCCCCAGCTCCACCCGGCCACTCCCGTAGACGGTGCGATCCAGGTACGACTGGTCCAGCTCCGGATTCAGGGAATAGGCCACATCGTTGAGGGCGAAGCGGGCCCCCACCCGGAGGTCGACGATCTCCTTCCGCCGGTTGTCCACCCCCAGATCGATGCTGTGCCGCCACGAGCGGCTGTTGTTCCGGTCGTCGTTCAGGAACTCCACCCCCCGGCTGTGATTCACCCCGTAGTCGATGCTGGCCTGCACCCCCAGCGGGCGGATGGGCCTCCCCCACGTCACGCCGGCCGTGGTGGACCAGGTGTGGTCGATGTTCACCGGGCGCACCGTCTGCAGCGCCTGGGCATCCGTGGTCCGGGAGAGGACGATGTCGTTGCCGATCCAGGAGAGCCGCAGGTAGGTAAAGAGGTTCAGGAAGGTGAAGGCGTCGAAGAAGCGGTACTCGGCGTTCAGGGTGTGCCTGTACTCCGGCACCAGATCCGGATTCCCCACATAGATCCGGGTGGGGTTGGTGTTGTCGGCAAAGGGCTGGAGCTCCGTCATGGAGGGCTCCCGGGTGGACGTGACCCAGCGCAGGTCGAAGGTCTTCCCGTCCTCCGGCTGCCACCGGAGCTGCGCCGAAGGAAGCACGTTGGTGAAGCGGTTCGTGATGTCCTCGTCCCGCCCCCGGATCACCCCTTCCAGGCGGGAGTCCTGGAGCTGCACCCCAACCATGACACGCCGACCCTCGGCATTCCGGCTCATCAGGCGCACCCCCCCGGAGAGGTAGGTGTAGCTCCGCTGGAAGCCTGAACTCAGGAGGGGATTGGGAATGGGGATCCCGCTCCCCACATCCACCACCACATTGTCCTGATCCTCCTCCACCTCCCGCCGCTCCCCGGAGAGCTCCAGGACGGTACTCCCCCCCAGGGGCTGGGTCAGCGCCACCCGCTGGTTGAGCGAGAGGGTCCGCCCGGTGCGCTCCTGTTCCTGGATCACATCCCGGGTGACGGTCCCCGCGCCGGGGGCGGGAAGGACCGTGGTGGTCAGGAGTTCCCCCGAGAGCCGGGGATCCTTGACATTCACCCCCGCCTCCGCCACCAGGGCGCGCCCCCCCTCCCCCAGCCGCTTCCGCCAGGTGAGACGGCCACCCCCGTTGAGGTCGCTCCCCTCTACCGTGTTGGCGCTGGTGCCGCTGTTCTGGAACGCCCCCGCCAGGGTGGTGGTCTCGCTGGAGGAGAACCCCGAGCGGGTGGAGGAACCCACGTTCAGATTCCCCCTGAGCCGCAGGTCGTGCCCCGGGGCGAAGGCGTACTGACCGTTCAGGTTCAGACGGTGGGTGGTGTTGGCGGTGGTCTGGTCGGAGGCCGAGGTCTGGAAGGCCGAGACCGCGGAGCCCAGGAGCTGCTGCTGCTGGGTGGTCTCCCGCTGCACATTGTCGAGGCCGGTGTAGAAGTAGCTGGTGCGGAG
>CAYQVI010000477.1:0-1968 GCA_964420725.1 uncultured Gemmatimonadaceae bacterium
ACGGGCAGGGCTGCGCTGCTGGTTCCAGCCTTGATGGTTCTCTCTGCTTGCGGAGTCGACCCGCCGCAGGCTGGGGCGGGAGCGGCCTCCACCGCCTCGGCCGAGGGAAACCAGGGCGGGTGGACTCTGGACGTCGTTCGCGAGAAGGGCGGCGCCGGAGCACCGGACCCCTGGCAGTTCATGAACTTCGCGAATGTGGTCGCCGCAGGACCGAACGACCAGATCCTTTTCCTGGAGCGGTTCGGCAACCGGCTGACGGTGTTCGACCGCGCGGGGGCTCTGGTGCGCCGAATCGGAGGGGTGGGGCCGGGTCCGGGTGAGTTCTCCGCCCCCTATTCGGCAGGAACTCATCCCGACGGAGACATCTGGGTATCGGAGTCCTTCAAAGGCTACTATCACGTCTTCGACTCCACCGGGGTCCTGCGACATACTGTGCCTCGCCCCATGCGTGCAGTCTCGGCGTATGGAGCACCCATCCGATTCGATGGGGGAGGGCGCCTCATCGACATCGACATCGGCGGCCGCGTCTCGGTGGTTCATGTGGAGCCGGCCAGCGGGGAGGTCGCCGGGTACGGGCCCTCTGCGGAGGAGCCGCCCCCGCCCTCGGTGTTCGGAGTTCTCCGCCCGAACTCGGCTCAGAGAGCGGTCTCTGGCCGCCTACTGCCCCGCCGCCGCTGGGCAATCACTCCGGACGGTGGTCTCTGGTCCGGACTGTCCACGGGCGGGACGGTGGAGTGGCTTGGACCAGATGGAGCGTTGGGGCGGACTCTCGTGCTGCCCCCTCGTCCTGGGAGATACCATCATTGGGGTCACCCTGGACTCCCTTGATGTGCCGGTGCTGGTGTGGATGGTGTTGCGGAGGGGCACCTGAGGACCATCCGATCCCTGTGGGTCTGGGCGCGGGTGGCGGGCACCCGCCGCCGTTCCCTGGTGCCCTCACCGTCATCGTCGCTGGAATCTGTATACGCTGATGAGCGTCTCTCCCAGAGGCCCCCGTTCGAGGACCAGGGCACGGTCACGGTCCAGATCGAGGACCTCTTTGCCCAGCGGCACGTGCAGACTCTGCTCTGGCAGGAACGAGCCATCCAGAGCCACCCACTGCACCTTACCGGAAGCGGGAACAGGGTAGTTCAGTACCCACAGTCGGCCGTCACTTCCCCCCAGAAGTCGAGAGAACACAGGCAGCACGGAGCGAGCCGGTAACTCCCCAAGGAGCGTGCGTCGAAACGATGCACCGGCCATCATGAAGTTCCGGCCATCGTTTGTCGAAGCGACACCTGGTTCTACCGCATCGATGTGGGCTCGAATAGTATCCGCCGCCCACCGGGTCCAGGAGTCGCGCACGGGAACGGGAACGTGATCGAGGGTCACCTGGCCATGATCCCCGGTCTCCGTGAAGACGCGGAGTGCAGGGTCGTCGCCGGATCCGACATAGGCTCGTCCGCCTGCCACCGTACCACTCGATCTCGCGCCGAAATGCACGGGCATCCCCCCATGCAGGCCCCCAGCGCCCTCGCGCATGGCCAGTTCCTCATCTCCGGGCACCGTGTCTGCGCGCAGTACACCCCCGTCGTCCAGGCGAACCAGCGAGAAGATGTCTTCGCGCCGGATCTCCACGGGCCCCGACGGGTGGGTCCCCCGAAAGCCGGTCTCCCAGAACCTGAACAGGGCAGAGCTTCCCGTGATCCCCAGGAGGGTGGCTCTGCGCCAGGTCGGAGGACGCACGCGGGTGGACCTCTGGTAGACTCCGCTGGAGTCCAGGACCGAGAGGCGGAGCAGGGTCTGGTCCCATGCCACCAGCCCGCCTTCGAATCGCGCGATCCCCGCGAGCCCCACGAACTCTCCGGGGCCCTGCCCCTCTCCACCGAGGGATCTGCGCTGCGTCCCCAGGGAGTCCAGTACCAGGATCTGATTGGCACTCTGATCGGCGATGGCGATCCCAGGACCGTGGAACAGGGCGCCGGCGAC
>CAYQVI010000478.1:0-1959 GCA_964420725.1 uncultured Gemmatimonadaceae bacterium
GCCGCAAGACGGATCACCGCGATGCCATCAAACTCGGCCAGGACTTCCGCGACGGCCGCCTGGCTGTCATCCACATCCCCACCGAGGATGAGGAGCGGGTCCGCGACGTCGTGCGCTGCCGGGAGACCTTCCAGCGCGAGATCGTCAAGTCGCGCCACTACATCTTGAAGTTCATGCGCCGGCGCGGCTTCATCTACCGCGAAGGCACACACTGGACCACCCGCCATCTCAACTGGATCCGACAGGTCCTGGTGCCCGGAACCCTCGCTGACGAAGACCGCTTTGTCCTTACCGAGTATCTGGCCCTCCTGGAGTACAAGCTCCAGCGCAGGGACGAACTCGACCGTCGCATCGAGGAGCTCGCCCTCCTGCCTCGCTTCAAGCCTGTGGTCGAACGCCTCGGATGCTTCCGGGGCTTCAAGACCCAGGCGGCGATGGTCATCGCCACCGAACTGGGCGATGTCAGCCGCTTCGCGAGCCCCCGTCAGCTCATGGCCTACGTCGGACTCGTCCCAGGCGAACGATCGTCCGGTGACCAACGCCGCCTCGGCTCCATCACCAAGGCGGGCAATTCCCGGGTCCGCCATGTCCTCATTCAGGCCGCATGGCACTATGCAAAAAGACCGGCCATCAGTGCCTCTCTTCGAAAGCGCCAGATGGGACAAGACGCCGACGTCATCCAACACGCCTGGAAGTGCCAGCATCGCCTCTACAAAGTCTTTCACCGCCTCGCGGCAAAGAAGCCCAATCAGGTCGCTGCCACCGCGGTCGCCCGAGAGATGGTAGGCTTTCTCTGGGCTGCGCTCCGTGACATTGAACTGAATCACATCATCAATAAACCAATGAATCACGCAGCCTGATGCAAACACCGGGTGGGGGGAGTGCTCCAGGGCACGATAGGAGAACGCCAGCAAACGTTATGGGGTCCGGCCTCGTGCCCAATCCCCGCGTATAGACTCCGGCCAGCTCCCGACGAATCCGTCTCCTGATGCGCTGGGTCCAACCGACCTAATCATCGTATATCAGCAGGATTCATCGTCGAAGCAGCCCCGGGCCTCCCCCGCCCACACATCCGGCCTTGACAGGGCCCTTCCATATCAACGATCCGGCGTTGCCGAGCCCCGACCAGGGGCTGCAGCGGAGGCCCGTAGGGCCGCAGCCGGCAACGTTTAGTTATCGGACTTGAGCCCCCAGACCCCGCGGCGCACCACCAATAGAAAAGGACGCCCTCGTCAGGCCGCGACCAGCGGTGCCAGCTCGCTGGCCTCCGGACGTCCGAGACCCAACCGGTCGAAGACCTTCAGGACGTCCTCGATGGGGGTCACGTCCGGACTCACAATCTCCACCCCCAGCGGCCGCCCGTCGGCTGCGAAGTCAACCACGATCTCCGGGCCAAGTTCCTCCGACCGGACACTCCTCTCCCCAGGCCGCCGATCCAGGTGGATGTAGGCCGCGAAGGGTCGCCCCTTTCGGTAGGTGATCTGTAGAGAAATCCCTGTCATCGCTTCATCCTCGAGGATAGGCCGTCACCACATAGGTTACCCGCTCCGAAGGCTCCGGCTCCACCACCACAACCCAAGTCCGCCCCCCCAGCCGCCCCGGGACCAGCCAGCGGCCTTCCCTTCTTGATGGCACCACGGCGGCGGCCTCCTCCAGCATCCTCCTCACATCAATCTCCGTGAAGCCCCGTTCCTCCATCCGCTCCTCTACATGAGGAACGAACACGAGAACCCACTCCAGCCACTCCGGTCGATCCAAGTTACGTCCACCTCTCCGTTCGTCCGAAGCTCATGTCCCGATAACGATCTAGGTTCGCAGACGCCCGCGCGGGTGTGCCGCTGGCCCAGACTGCTCGAGGTCACCACCTCTGATTCCCGGCGGCCAAGGCGGGCGCAGCCCGCCGAAGCGCGAACAGTTTGATCCTTCCGAGAAGCCCGTGGCCAGCTCACTCTGAGGAGG
>CAYQVI010000479.1:0-1953 GCA_964420725.1 uncultured Gemmatimonadaceae bacterium
GCGTTGGCCAGGTTGTGGGTCACCGACTCCTGCCGGCGCTCCAGGTAGCCCATGGCCAGTGCCGCCCTTCGCATGCCTCCGGGGTTCATCCGTGCCTCCTGGTTGCGGGGGTGGTGCTGTCCCGGGTGTCCCGTCCATAGAGGGGAGGGGTGCCCCGGCGTCCCTCCAGCGAGGCCAGCACCGCCGCCACGTCCCGGGGCACCCGCTGGTCGGGGCGCATCCGGGGGGATGCAGCGGTGGAGGGATCGGACTCGTGTCCTACGGCGGCCCGGCGGCGACGCCCCGGGCGGATTCCCGCTCCCACGGCCAGCGCTGTGGCTCCCGCCGCTGTCATCAGGAGGAGGAGCGCCGGCATGAGCCCGGGGTGCTGCTCCACCAGCTCACGGAAGAGGGTGGTCCAGTCCGCCGTGATGGAGGCCGCTCCCGCCAACCCGTTCTCCAGGGTGGTGCCCACCCGATCGGTGAGGGGGAGGGCGGCGGTGGCAGGCTCCAGAGCGCCCGCCGGGACCGTCAGAGCTGCGGACGTGGCCACGGGCACCCCGTTGGCGGTGGCAGGCGCTTGCGCCATGGCATCCACCTGGTCCGCAGCGCTCTCCGCCTGGGCGATGGCCTGGGCCACCACGGGGGCGGGGAGGAGGGTGTTGAGTCGGTCGGAGGAGGAGCCGGCTGCCGCCGCGGAATCCTCCAGGGCGGACCCGGAGCCCGCGTCTCCCCGGGGGGGCGCTTCGGCCTCGGGGGTCGCATCACTCCGGGGGGGAGCCCCACCCCCGATGGCGGCGCCATCCGGCCCTACTGAATCGGAGTCGGAGCGAACCACCTGCGTCGGTGCCTGGGGCGGGGTCGGTCCCTGTGCCGGCGCGGGGGGCCTGGTGGAGGGGGTGCCCGGCGCCGGGGCCGCTGCGGACGCCACTGCTGCCGCAGCGCGGTCCCGGGCCGCCTGCTCCTCCATCTCCTTCTCCTCCAGGCGCATCTTGAGTTCCGCCGTGGCCACTCCCGCACGGGCCGCCGCCAGAGCGGAGTCGGCGGTGGCCGTCAGCGATTCCAGCGATACCTGCTGGGCTCCCCCCTGCTGAGGGAGTCCCGCCATCGACAGGAGAAGGACCGCCACGGGGCCCATGGCACGACACACCGGGTGCATCATCATCAATCCCTCAGGTGGGCAAGCTGCCCCCGGAGTTCCTTCAACGCCCGGGAGCGGATCTGCGAAACACGGGACTCGGTGACGCCCAACACCTCTGCGATCTGGTGCATCCGGAGCCCCTCGTGGTAGTAGAGGGAGATCACCAGGCGGTCCGGGTGCCGGAGCTCCTGGATGGCCTGGGTGAGGATCTGGACCTCTTCCCTGTGTCCCAGCGACTCGTCGGCGGGCTGCTCCTGGCTGGAGAGGATGGGGGCATGGGTCACCCGGTCCGTCTGGAGGGGGTCCAGCGCCACGGGGGTCCCGCTCTCGGCGTCCAGCTCCCAGCGGCGGAGCTGGTCCTGGTCCACACCCAGCTCCACGGCCACCTCCTCGTCGGTGGGGGCCCGGTTCAGGGTGGAGGAGAGGCGCTCCCGGGCCCGGGAGAGGTCCCGCTGCTTTCGCCGCACGGAGCGGGGGGCGGCGTCCTGCCGACGGAGGTCGTCCAGGATGGCGCCCCGGATCCGGGGGGTGGCGAAGGTGGAGAAGGCCAAACCACGCTCCGGCTCGAAGCTCTGGATGGCGTGGAGGAGGCCGATGGTACCGGCACTCACCAGGTCGTCGATCTCCATCCCCCGGGTGGGCCCCGAGCGGATGAGCTGTCCCGCTACGTGGTGCACCAGGCGGAGGTGGCTGCGGACCAACCGGTCCCGGGCCTCCTCATCGCCCTGCTGCTGCCATGCCTGCCAGAGTTCTATCGTTTCCATCTCTCATCTCCGAGAAGACCGATACCCGGGGCGGATTCCCGTTCGTGGCGAACCCTCCCCGGGCACCGG
>CAYQVI010000480.1:0-1931 GCA_964420725.1 uncultured Gemmatimonadaceae bacterium
CTCCGGGAATCCATCCTCCCGGAGTCTCCGGGCGGCATCCCTCGCCCGCTCTTCCGTCGCGTACATCCGGCCGATCGGTATCATGGTGGTACTCCAGAAGATTGGATACACCACTCCGACCCCGTGGACGGAGGGCCCACGGGGTCGGGAGTCGCGGTCAGCCGCCCCAGTATGCGGCGAACCACTCCGTGTTGTTCAGGATCGCAAAGTGGACGATCAGCGCGATGAGCGCCACCGATCCCAGGAACAGCGGAAGCCCGACGGTGGGCTTCACGACACACCAGATTCTACCCTGGTTCATGGCTCTCTCCTCAGCCCCCCCAGGGGGAATAGATGTACGCGAGGATGTGCGCAACCAGCGCAATCGCGAAGAAGACCCGCGAGCCGTCGATGACGTGCTTGTGGAGCTCCTCCGACTCGTTGATCGTCAGGCCTGTGGGCCAGACCCGATCCGGGTCGTCCAGGTCGTTCGCCATCTGGTTCCTCCCACGCTGAAGTGTGACCGGCAACCGCTCAATCCACTAGCAGGAGCCGTTTGCGGACTCCTGCATGGCGAGCATAGGGGAACGGCCCTGCGGTGTCAAGGGTTTTTGTCAGCTACTAGCGTAAACAGTACTTGACACCCCGTTTCTCCCCTGGTGACAGGGCTTCCGGCCCTGAAGCCGCTGATGTCCGGCCCGTTCCCACCGGCGGAGGCATCGAAAACGGAACCGCTCACGGTTCGGCGGAGGGAGCGCTTGCGCCCTCCTTCCCGTCGGCACAACGTGCGGACCGACTTCTCCGCAATGCGCCCCGATCCCCTCTACCACCTGGAAGTCCCCCCATGGACCATGTCCGTCTCGGAAACACCGGCCTGGTGGTCTCCCGTCTCTGTCTGGGGATGATGAGCTACGGCGACCCACAGTGGCGGGACTGGATCCTGGACGGCGACGCCGCCCGCCCGTTCGTGAAGCGGGCCGTGGAGGGGGGGATCAACTTCTTCGACACCGCCGACATGTACTCCCTGGGGGTGAGCGAGGAGGTCACGGGGAGGCTGCTGAAGGAGTTCACCCGGCGGGACGAGGTGGTGATCGCCTCCAAGCTCTTCTTCCCCATGTCCGGGGCGCCCAACCGGGGGGGGCTGAGCCGGAAGCACATCTTCGACGCCGTCACCGATTCGCTGCGGCGGCTGGATGTGGACCACATCGACCTCTACCAGATCCACCGGTGGGACTACCACACCCCCATCGAGGAGACCATGGAGGCGCTCCACGACGTGGTGAAGGCGGGGTACGTCCGCTACATCGGGGCCAGCAGCATGTTCGCCTGGCAGTTCGCCCGGGCGCAGGCCCGGGCCGAGCTCCGGGGCACCACCCCCTTCGTGAGCATGCAGAACCACTACAACCTCCTCTACCGGGAGGAGGAGCGGGAGATGATCCCCTTCTGCCGGGAGACCGGCATCGGGCTCCTTCCCTGGAGCCCCCTGGCCCGGGGGTACCTCACCCGGCCGGCGGAGCAAAAGGAGTCCACCTCCCGGGGAACCGCCGACGACTACTCCCGGAAGCTCTACAGCTACCCAGAGGCGGACGGGATCATCGAGGCGGTGGGGGCTGTGGCGGAGGCCAGGGGGGTGAGCCGGGCCCAGGTGGCGCTGGCCTGGCTCCTCTCCAAGAAGTACATCACCGCCCCCATCATCGGCGCCACGAAGATGCGCCACCTGGACGACGCCCTGGGGGCGCTGGAGCTGACGCTGGATCCGGACGAGGTGCAGCGGCTGGAGGCGGGGTACGTGCCCCGGCCGGTGCTGGGGCACCACTGAGGGGGGGGCTGAGGGGGGGCGGGGGATTCCCTGTCCATTCTCCGGTCGCCGCGTCCCTGCGGGCTCCTATCTTCCCTGCATGGACACCGGACCCGGAACGCCCACCCGAAGCGCCGACGCAGGCCCAGCTCGA
>CAYQVI010000481.1:0-1915 GCA_964420725.1 uncultured Gemmatimonadaceae bacterium
CCATGGGGCAGAGCCTGAACCTCCTGACCCTGGCGGGTCTCCTCCTGTCGGTGGGGCTGGGGCTGGACTACGCCATCATCTATTTCGACCGCCTGGACCGACTCCGGAGCGACACCGTCGATCCCCACCTCCACGCCATGGCCGACGTGTTCGGGCCCCTCCTCGGGGCCCTTCTCACCACGCTGGCGGCAGTCCTCCCCTTCCTTCTGGTCCAGGGGATGGTGGCCCTCCTCTTCCGGCCTCTGATCTGGACCGTGGTGGTTGCGGGGATCTTCTCCTTCATCTTCGCCGTGGTGCTCCTCCCGGTGTTTGCCCGGGTGGAGGAAGGAGTTGCCGGGGCCAAGGCCACCGACACGACCAACGAACCGCCCGCCTGGTGGGCGTGGGGGCGGCGGCCTCTGGTGGTCTGGGGTGCCGCCGCTGCGGTGGCAGCCTTCCTCCTCCTGGGGGGAAGGGCCCTCCCCTTCGAGGTCCTCCCGGTGGTGGACGACGGCTTCGTGGACGCCCGCATCACCCACCCGGCGGGGATCCCGGCCCACGAGATGGACATCCTGGCCCGGGAGGCCGAGGCACGACTGGCGGAGGTCCCCGGCACTGCGTCGCTCTTCACCACGGTGGGGGGCTACTTCCGGGAGGGGCTTCCGGCGTTCCGCCCTGGAACGGCGGACTTCATGGTGCGGGTGGACCTGGACGAGGCCGGGGGATCTTCAGCCGCCTGGGCAGCCGCTGCCCGGAGCGCCCTGTCGGGGATGGGTGTCCCTGGCCTCCGCATCTCCATCACCCCTCCACGGATCCGGGGCGTCGCCACGCGGCTGGCCGAGGCGGACGTCATTGTGGTCCTGACCCGGGAGGACGGGGACCTGCTGCAGTTGTCGGAGGTGGAGAGCCAGGTGGGGGACATCCTCCGGGGGATCCGGGGGCTGGTGGATGTGGAGAGGGTCCGGGCGGGGGTCTCTCCCCGCTGGGTGGCCGAGCCCCGCTTCGACGTGATGGCGGCCCACGGGGTGACCCCGGACGACCTGGCCCGTTCGGTGAGCTACGCACTGGAGGGGAGGGTGCTGCGGCAGCGGATGGAGAATGGAGAACCGCTGGCCCTGCGAGCCCGGTACGGCCGCCGTTTCGCCGGGGGTCCCCAGCAGTTGGAGGGAGCGCGGGTGCCGTCAGCCTCGGGAGGCGACGTCCAACTGGGGGACATGGTCACCTTCCGGCTCGTGGAGGAGCCCACCCACATCGAGCGTCGAGAGGGTCAGCGGGTGGTGCGGGTCTCCGCGCAACTGGACCCCGAGGGTCCCGGTGCCTCGGCCACCGGTGCCGCCGTGGAACGGGCCATGGCGGCAGCGGGGCTCCCGGGGGACATCCGCTGGTGGATGGAGGGGGAACTGGACGCCATCCAGGAGACCAGCCGGACCTTCGGAACGGCGCTCATCCTGGCCCTCCTCATGGTGCTGACCCTCCTCATCGCCCAGTACGGGTCGGTGTCCTTCGCCCTGGGCGGCCTCCTGGCCATCCCTCTGAGCGGGGCCGGGGCAGTCCTCCTCCTCTGGATCCTTCAGCGCCCCCTGGACGCCATGGTCCTGGCAGGGCTCCTGATTGCGGTGGGGATCGTGGCCAACAGTGTGATCCTCGTCCTCTCCCAGGCCCGGGAAGCCAGTTCGGGGCCGGGCGCCGTGCCGCTGGACCAGGCCCTTCTGGACGCCGCCCGGGACCGGCTCCGACCCATCGCCCTTACCGTGGCCAGCACCGTCCTGGGGATGAGCCCCCTCCTCCTGGGGGGAAGCGAGGTCTTCGGGCTCCTCCAGCCTCTGGCCATCACCCTCACCGGCACCCTCCTCATGTCCATCCCCATGGCGTGCCTCCTCCTCCCGGGGATGGTGACCAGCATGATGAGGCTCACCGGAGGGCGCTGAGGAATCGC
>CAYQVI010000482.1:0-1908 GCA_964420725.1 uncultured Gemmatimonadaceae bacterium
CCCGGAAGATGTGACCGAGGGCGACCGCCAACGCCAGCGACAGGTGTTCGACGACCTGATCCGGAAGGCGCGCGAGTGATTCTGCCAACGGCGGCGTGTTCCAGATCTCCAGCACGCCCATCGAATTCAAGATCCTGTGAACGTCGGCCTTGCCCCCTCCGCAGACCGCCGACCGATCCGGCTCCGCCAGAACGCCGGCTGCCGCGCCTGCGCGGATCCTCTCAGGGATGAGGGACCGGTGGACCGCCAGCCTCTCAGGGGTGAAAGGGAGGCGAAGGTCAAATCCGCCGGCCCGGAATCCGGGGCGGAGAGGGCGTCTCGGGATTGTTGGCCGAGGCGCTGCGGCTTCGGGTCCATGGGGTTAGTCCCGGCACCCCCAACAGGAATGGACCAGCGGTGTGGACGGAGGAGTGAGGGGTCTACGCCCCTGTGGGTGCGGCGGTCTTGCCCCGTTGTCGTCCTTCCGGGACAGGTTGCCCGCGTCAGGCGCCAGGCGGTGGGTGGCCAACGCAGCACCCTGGGGTGACTGATCCCCGGCTGCTGCGTTCTATGCGCAGGGGGGTGGAAACCCTGCACGCGTCCCTCTCCGGACGGGACCTTGCAGCGTTCAGCTCCCCACCGGTGTACTGCGCAGCAGATCGCGGCGGATGGAGCTACGGTGCTGCGAAAGCACCTGCTCCGCCGCCGCCGCTGGGGGGGACTCTCGCCTCCCATCGCTCCCGCATCTGCGCCAACTGCGTCCGCATCTCTTCCTGATCGACGTCCATGGCCTCCATCATTCCGGAGTTGCGGGTTCCCGGCCGGGAGGGCGGGACGGGGCGCGCCAGGCGGCCGTGAAGCACCGGCCCTGGTAGTTGTCCGAGAGCTCTGCATCAGATAATATGATTCCATGAGAATCACGACGACCGTTACGGATGTGCTCCGCAACTTCTCGGACTATGTGAACCGGGTGGCGTACCGGGGTGAGCGGTTCGTGCTCACCCGGGGCGGGAAGGCGGTGGCCGAGTTGACTCCGACCACACCGGCGGGGAGCCGCCTCGCGGACCTTCCGGAGCTCCTCCGCTCGCTCCCGCGGCTGGGGCCGGAGGAGGCGGAGGCGTTCGCGGAGGACCTCCACCGGATCCGGGATGCCTCCAACAGGGAGGAGCCCCGGGACGCATGGGAGTCCTGATCGATACCTCGGTCCTCATCGGTCATGAGCGGGGGACCCTGGACCTCGACCGGATCGCGGCGGAGCGAATCGGCGAGCGGGGCGACCTCCCCTTCTTCCTGTCGGTCATCACGGTGAGCGAACTGCTCCATGGGGCCCACCGGGCCCGGGACCGGGTGCAGCGGGCGCGCCGGATGGCCTTCGTCGAAGGGGTGATCGACGCCTTCCCCCTCCTCCCCATCGACCTCATGACCGCCCGGGCCCACGCCGCGCTGGGTGCCGAACTCGCCGGGAGGGGCGCGCCCATCGGAACCCACGACCTCTGGATCGCGGCCACCGCCCTGGCCCGGGGGCTGGATCTGGTGACGCTGAATGCCCGGGAGTTCCAGCGGGTGCCGGGGCTGGTGGTGGAGGTGTGGGGCCAGGATCCGTCTTGCTCCGGAGCAGCCCCTCCCCCGGGGCCTGTCGATCTGTCCCGGAGCCAGGGCCCCCCGTAGATTTTCCCCTTCGGCCCCCATCAGGTGACACACGATCCGAGGGAAACACACATGAATCTGAGCGCCCGTCCCGGGACCTCCGTCGGTCCGGCCCGGACCCTCCGGACCATGCGGACCCTCCCGACCGCCCTGGCCCTTCTCCTGGCGTTCTTCGCCGCCTTCGCCTCCTCCGCCGCCTCCGCCCTCTCCGCCCAGGAGCCGCCGGCCGCAGCTCCGCCGGAATGGGGGGCCGTGTCCATCAACCTGGAAGAGATTCCCTAC
>CAYQVI010000483.1:0-1905 GCA_964420725.1 uncultured Gemmatimonadaceae bacterium
GTGAGCCCTGCCTCCTGACCCACCGCTTCGAGCTGGTCCGGGTGCTCCTGGACGCCGGCCGTGTCCAGGAAGCCCGGACGGAGTTGGACGCCATGCTGGCGCTGGAGGACCGGGCCCCCCTGGACCCGGTGGTCCGGAGCCGGGCGCTGGAGCTGTGGGAGGAGCACATCCAGGAGCCTGCAGGGAACGAGGGGAGGGGGCCTCAGGTATCGGCACCCCGGCCCGGCCGTCCGCCCTGGGCGGCATCACCCCTGTGGATCGTCAATACATGGACCTCCAGCCCCAGCGGCTTCCCCGACGGGATCGCCGCCCGACCCTCCCCCACCGCCTTCCCGGCCGCGTGATCCGGCTCCTCCCGTGGCCCACCCTCTCCGGGGTTCTGCTCCTGGCCGCCTGCGTCACCGCCCCCGTCCCGCCAGGGGAGCCGGCGGATCCGGTCCCGGTACGAGACTGGCCGGGGACCCCGGTCGTCCAGCCGGCGGACGCCGGAGGCGTGTTCCAGGAAAACCTCAGCGGACTGGCGTATCAGGCTTCCGGCAGCAGCGCCCCCGGCGTCCTCTGGGCCGCCCGGAACGGCCCCGGCTCGGTCTTCCGACTGATCCGGGACGGTTCCATCTGGACCCCGGATCCCCGTGACGACTGGGGCGAAGGAAAGCGGGTCCGCTATCCGGACGGCACGGGGGAACCCGACGCCGAGGGGATCACCTTCACCGGGAGCGGAGATGGGCTGGCCCTCTACGTGGCCTCGGAACGGAACAACGAGGTACGGGATGTGAGCCGCAACAGCGTGCTCCGCTTCGACCCCGGAGCACCGGGTGCCACCCTGGTGGCCACCCACGAGTGGAACCTCACAGGTGACATCCCCCGGACAGGCGCCAACTCCGGCATCGAGGCCATCACGTTCGTCCCCGATGCCTTCCTGGTCTCCTCCGGCTTCCGGGACGAGGGCGTCGGGGGGGCCTATGATCCCGCCCGCTACCCGGACCACGGCGGGGGGCTCTTCTTCGTGGGGGTGGAGGCCACCGGGATGATCTACGGCTACGCCCTGAATCACCGGGACGGCAGCTTCGCACGGATTGCCACCATCTCCAGCGGACTTCCGGCCGTCATGGCCCTGGAGTTCGATCCTGGGTCCTCCAGGATGTGGGCCGTCTGTGACAACGGGTGCGACGGAAGGGCGGCGCTGCTCTCCATCGATGACCTCCCGGGGTCGGCCACGACGGGACGATTCATCGCCGTGGCGTTCCATGGCCGCCCGGGGGGAATGCCCAACGTGAACAACGAGGGCTTCGCGGTCGCGCCCCTGGAGGAGTGTGCCGCCGGCACGCGGCCGGCGTTCTGGTCCGACGACGACGAGACCGATGGGCACTCCCTCCGGCGAGGGGCGCTGGCCTGCCCCTGAAGGTGGGCTGCCCGGGTGGCTGCCCTCCCCCCGGGAACAGTGACGGAATGAAGGAACACGAACGGCCGGTCGGGGGAACCAGAACCCCGACCGGCCGTTCGTTTCGTTTGACGCGCGGCCCTCCCAACGGTACTTCTCAAGGTGGTCAGGAGGGTCCGGGACCGGTTCGCCCACGGCCCTGTACCCTTCAGGGCGACCCGCCGTCGCCCCATCGCAGCGCCCCCGCCGCACCGGTCCGGCGACCCGCTGCACCCATCACCCATGCGTATACGAGGGACTCCCGTGAAGCCCGTCCATGCACTTCTAGGCCTCATGCTTCTGCTCCCTGGAGCGGCGGAAGCACAGCAGGCCACCCGGACCCAGCCCGTCGAGGGAATGAGGGACAACACCGCCACCTTCCACGCCCTCACCGGCGCCCGGGTGGTCACCGCTCCCGGCCAGGCCATCGACAACGCCACCATCGTGATCCGCAACGGGATCATCCAGTCGGTGGCCCGGAACGG
>CAYQVI010000484.1:0-1903 GCA_964420725.1 uncultured Gemmatimonadaceae bacterium
AGCTTCGGGTTCAGCACCTCCTTCCGGATCTCCTGGGTCACCTCACCCAACGTGCAGCCTCCTCACCCGAACGCCTCGAACGCCCCCCGGAGCTCGGGACTCCCCGCCGCCGCCGCCTCCACCGCCTCCCCTCCGGCAATCGCATCCCATGCCTGCCGGATGCTGGCGGCCCCCGCCCGGGGGCCCATGGGGTGACCGAACACCCCCCGCCCCGGGACGAAGCCAAAGTCCGGGCTCCCCACCTTCCGGTAGACGGTCTCCAGGGTGCCGGCCCAGTCGCTGCCCCCGGGGACGGGGAGGCTGGGGAGGATCGACCCCATGGGCTCCAGGCAGGCCCGGACATTGTCCAGGACCTCTGCTTCGGGGGTCATCATCCGGTCTCCGAAGCCGGGCATGATGATGGCGTCGAAGCCCGCCAGCCGCTGCAGCCGGGTGAAGACCCGGGAGTGGACGCCGTAGCCGGGGAGCCGGCTGAAGGGGGCGATGAAGGGGAAGTGGGCCACCAGCGGCACCCGGGCGTGCCCCCGGAGCATCCGCACCCCGCTGAGCCCCACGGGCATGGCGTTCACCATGACGGCTCCGGCGCCGGCGGCCACGGCGATGTCGTGGAGCTCCGCCAGCCGCTCCACCTCGTCGGTGATGTTGGCCAGGTAGAGCTTCGCCTCCCCCGTGGCGGCCTCCGCCCTGCTCCGGGCGGCCCCCATGGCCGCAGCCCGCTTCGCCAGGGGCGACCAGGGGGCATCCGCCAGCATCTCGTCGTCCTTGGCGATGTCCAGCCCCCCCATCCACCCTTCGTATCCCAGCTCGGCAAAGGGCCCGGGGGGTAGCCCGATGTTGGGCTTGACCACCCCGAAGAAGAGGGGGCGCCCGTAGGCCCGGAGCCTCCCCCGCAGCCCCATGACCCCGAACCGGGGCCCTGGAAACCCTTCCAGGAAGGCATCGGGGAAGCGGATGTCCTCCAGTCGAACCAGGGGGATCCCCGGGGCGAAGAAGGCCCCTTCCCCGGCCACGGCGGAAAGCAGGTTGGGGATCCTTGGCCCGAAGTTGCCGTGGGGGTGGGCGATGGTGGCCCGGCAGGCGTGGACCTCTCCCACGGGTGCCTGGGAGAGGGGGTGGGAGAAGCCTCCGGGGAGGGGTGCGGCATCCAGCTCCATCACCTTCGCGGCGAAGCGCGGCCGGAAATCCTCCTCCACCCCCACCCGGCGCCACTGGGCGGTGGACTGCTCGCTGCAGAGGTGCGCCGCGGCCTCCCGGGGGTCGCCGATACACTCGAAGGTGAAGTCCAGCTCCAGGTAGTCGTCGGGGGCCAGTTCGCCGCGCCGGACGAAGAAGGCGTTGACGTCGTCCGGGTGCATGCTCATCGAAGCGGCCTCACCGAGTCCCCATCACCTGCAGCACCAGCTCCCGCCCTTCCCGGGGCCCATCCAGCTCCACGAAGAAGATGGACTGCCACCGCCCCAGCGCCGGGGCGCCCGCCTCCACCGGGACCGTCTCCCCGGAGCTCATGAACAGCCCCAGGAGATGGGCGTGGGCATTGGGGCGATCGTCCACGGTCTCCTGGTTGTGCCGCCACGGAGCCCCCGGGGGGGCCAGCCGGGTGAGGAAGCTGATCATGTCCTGTTGGAGCCGGGGCTCCTCCTCGTTGATGGTCACCCGGGCGGTGGTGTGGGGGGACGAGAGGGTCAGGATCCCGTCCCGGACGCCGGTGGACTTCACCCAGGCGAACACCTCCCGGGTGACGTCGATGAACTGGATGGCGTCGGTGGGGGACAGCCGCATGCTGTGTCGGGCGATGATCATGCTCTCCTCCCTGGGCCGTGTGGCCCGGTCTACCAGCCCATGAGGTATGTGGCCTTCAGGATCAACTGGTGGTCGCGCACCTCCACCAGACCGTCCCGGCGGA
>CAYQVI010000485.1:0-1896 GCA_964420725.1 uncultured Gemmatimonadaceae bacterium
CTGGACCGGGAGAGGGCCGAGGCGCTCCTGGCCGCCGGAGCCGCGGACCTGTGCGCCTTCGGGCGCCCGGTGCTGGCGAACCCCGACTTCGTGGAGCGAATTCAGAAGGGGGCCCCGCTGAGTGCCCCGGATCCGGACACCTTCTACACACCGGGTGAGAAGGGGTATACGGACTATCCTGTGATGGCGGGGTAGGGGGCGGCGCTGCGGGTCCAGGAGGGGGGAGCGGGAGCGGAGATGCCCTTCGCTCTTGCTCCACCCTCCCCATCGCCGGAGAATCAAGGGCGTCGCCCCCAAACCGGAAGGAGGGTTCCATGCGCCGTCACGCCCAGCCTGGTCGTCCTTTGTCCCCCGTGCCTGTGGCCCCTCGTCCACCTGGCACGCCTGGGCTGCCGGTGACCCCAGGTCTGTCCGCCCCCCGCCGGCGACCCGCCCCCCTCCTCCTCTTCGCTGCCCTCCTCCTGTGGGCCCTTCCGGGCGCGTCCGGCCCCCTGTCCGCCCAGTCCGCCCCCGCCCAGGCCGCTCCCTCCCAGCCCCTCCTCCGCCCCCTCTCCCTCGAGGACTACTACCGGGTCCAGAGCGTGGGCTCCGTGGAGATCTCACCGGACGGCCGGTGGGTGGGCTACACGGTCTCCCTCCCGGTGGAGGAGACCAACGGCGATCGGGTGGAGAGCTGGGTGGTCCGCTCCGACGGCTCGGAGCCCCCGGAGCGGGTGCTCCACGGCGGCGAAGACGTCACCGATCCGGGATGGGAGGAGGATGGCCGCCTCCGGTACACCCTCCGGGACACCGTCTGGACCCGGGACCCCACCGGGAGCGGCGACGCCCCCCAGCGCCTGGTGGAGGCCGGGCCCGAGGGCACCCCCAGCCCCGACGGCCAATGGGTGGTGCGGACGGAGCGGGTGGCGCCCATTCCGCGCCCGGAGCCCCCCCTCACCGACTTCCAGCGGCGGCACCGGGAGCGTTTCCAGGGGGACGACTTCGACTGGTACCCCTTCCGCCAGGATGGCCAGCCCTTCCCCCTCCCGGATCCGGCGGAGCGAGCGGGCTCGGAGCTCTTCCTGGAACCGGCGGACGGTAGCGCCCCACCCCGGCAGCTGACCCGCCTGGGACTCCAACCGGGGAACCTCCGCTGGCTCCCGGATGGGCGCACCATCCTCTTCACGGCCAATGAGGGGGTGCTGGACGAGATCGCCTACGGCTCCACCGACCTCTTCCAGGTGACGGTGGAGGGGGAGCTGACGCGCCTCACCGAGGACGGCTACGACTACAGCGGGGTGGAGATCTCCCCCGACGGCCGGTGGATCTCGTACGTGCGCTCGTTCAGCACCGACATGATCATCCAGCTCCGTCTGGATCACGGCGGCCCCCGGGATCTCTACCTGCAGCCGGTGGATGGAGGAGAGCCGGTGAACCTCACCGCCAGGTGGGACCGGGACCCGCAGAATGTCCGCTGGTCCCCGGACGGCCGGCACCTCTACTTCACCGCCCAGCAGGGGGGGGAGGTTCACCTCTTCCGGGTGGCGGTTCCGGGGCAGGGTGCGAACGCCGTGGCCACCGCCCCCGTCCAGCAGATCACCACCGGCCCCCGGCGCATCAACGGGATCACCTTCGATCGCTCCTTCCGCCGCATGGCCTATACGGTGGGGGAGTTCGACCATCCGCCCGAGGTCTGGACTGCGGACATCGACGGACGGAACGAGCGTCGCCTCACAGACATCCACGGGGCCTTCCTGGCGGAGGTGGCGCTGGCCACCCGCCCCTCCGAGTCCGTGACCTGGACCAGCTACGACGGGACGGAGATCGAGGGCTTCCTCCTCTATCCCCACGGCTACGACCCCGCCTCCCCGGCCCGCCACCCCCTCATCATCATGAACCATGGCGGCCCCCACGCGG
>CAYQVI010000486.1:0-1895 GCA_964420725.1 uncultured Gemmatimonadaceae bacterium
GCCATGTTCCGGTTGAAGTAGTACTTCAGCCCGGCGTTCGCCCCGACCCAGGTCTGTGCCGCGGAGTCCGTCAGATCGATCTTGTAGATCTGACCCCCCACGTAGGGAACCGTCATGGCGTTCTCGGCCAGGAACGAGTAGGTGCCGAAGGCGCCGAATCCCAGCCGGGTGTCACTGGCCCGGAGTTCCCCCCCCGCCGTCTCCACGGTGACCCGGGTGTAGCTGAGGGTGGGAAAGGCGCCGAGCTGGACGCGGTCCGTGACGAAGTACCCTACCTTTGCCTGCACGATGGCCAGCGCTTGGGAGCCACCCTCTTCGCCTGCGGAGGCCAGGACGGAGCCGCTGAGCTGCACCTCCCGGTCTCCGGCCTGCTGCTGGGCCGCCAGGGGGGCGTACCAGGCGAGTGAGGCCAGCAGGAGGAGGGGGGGGATGCGGGGGGAGGTGGAGGAGCGCACGGTGCCTCTGCAGTTCAGGGGATCGGTCCGGAGGGCTGCCCGTGCGGTTGCGACGGGCGACGCCGCCGGCCCGGACGGTCGCCGATGTATCCCGCAATCTAGCAGACTTGGCTACGCGGCACCCGTAACGATCGTCGGGCGGATGGCGGAGGGGATCCTCTCCTGCGAGGGAGGGTTGGCCGGGCTGGGGAGGGCGTCAACGGAGCATCCAACGGAGAACCGTCCCATGCTCTTCAAGCAGAAGGACCTGACCCGCATCCAGGCGGGCGAGATCACCCTGGCCTTCCGACGGTGGCGGCGTCCCACGGTGGCGGCAGGGGGGACGCTGAAGACGGCGGTGGGGGTGCTTGCCATCGAGTCCGTGGAACGGATCGACGAGGATGAGATTTCGTCCGCGGATGCGGCCCGCGCCGGATTCGCCGACGCCGAATCGGTGAAGGCCGAACTGGCGAAACGGCCCCAGGGCGATCTCTACCGGATCGACTTCCGCCTGCAGGGTCCCGATCCGCGGATCGCGCTTCGCGAGGACGCCCACCTCTCCGACGAGGAGTGGGGACGGATGAAGCGCCGCCTCGAGCGTCTGGACGCCGCCGGCCGGACCGGCCCCTGGACCCGGGCCACGCTGGAGGTCATCGAAGGGGGGGAAGGGGTCCGGGCAGGAGATCTGGCGCCGGCGCTGGGCCTGGAGAAGGACGCCTTCAAGGTGAACGTGCGGAAGCTGAAGAACCTGGGGCTGACGGAGAGCCTGGGGACGGGGTACCGGATCTCGCCCCGGGGGGTGGAGGTGCTGGGGCGACTGCGGGGGAAGGGGGAATGAGCCGGTCCAAGGAAGAGGACGGCTCCGCCGGCTACCAGGAGGTGGCGGAGGAGTTCATGACACTCCGCTCCGCGTCCCGGATCGGTGCGGGGGCCGTGGAGGAGTGGGCCGCCCATCTTCCCCCGGGATCCGCGGTCCTGGATCTGGGGTGCGGGCACGGCGTGCCGGTCTCCGAGGTGCTGATCCAGGCCGGGCACCGGGTGTGCGGAGTCGATGCCTCACCGGCGCTTGTGGCGGCGTTCCGGGCCCGCTTCCCGGGGGTGGAGGTGGAGTGCGCCCGGGTACAGGACTCGCCCTTCTTCGGGGGGAGCTTCCAGGGGGTGGTGGCCTGGGGGCTGATGTTCCTGCTGTCCCCGGACGAACAGGGGGCGCTGATCCGGAAGGTGGCCGGGGTGCTTGCCCCCGGCGGGGAATTCCTCTTCACGGCGCCGTGGCAGGAGGCGGAGTGGGAGGATGTCCTCACCGGCGGGACGTCGTTGTCCCTGGGCGCGGCGAGGTACCGGTCCCTCCTGGAGGAGGCGGGGCTGGAGCTTCTGGACCAGGGGGAGGACGAGGGCGGAAACCATTCCTTCCGGGCCGCCAGGCTCCCCCGAGCCGGATGAATCCCCTCGGCCGTGGCGAGT
>CAYQVI010000487.1:0-1890 GCA_964420725.1 uncultured Gemmatimonadaceae bacterium
AGATCAACCTCCACTTCACCGGGGACTTCCACGCCATCACCTCGGCCAACGCCCTCCTGGCGGCCATGGTGGACAACCACCTCTTCCGGGCCAACCCCCTTCGGATCGACCCCCGGAGGGTGGTGTGGAGGCGGGCGGTGGACATGAATGACCGGGCGCTGCGGTCCACGGTCATCGGGCTGGGAGGCCGGGTGGGGGGGATGCCCCGGGAGGACGGCTTCAACATCACCGCCGCCTCGGAGATCATGGCCATCTTCTGCCTGGCGGAGGGGCTGGGGGACCTGGAGCGGCGGCTGGGGGACATCGTGGTGGCGTACACCCCCGAGGGCGAAGCTGTCCGGGCCCGGGATCTGAACGCCCAGGGGGCCATGACCCTCCTGCTGAAGGACGCCATTGCCCCCAACCTGGTGCAGACGCTGGGGGGGACGCCCACCTTCATCCATGGCGGCCCGTTTGCGAACATCGCCCACGGCTGCAACTCGGTGCTGGCCACCCGGGCGGGGCTGGCGCTGGGGGATGTGGTGGTCACCGAGGCGGGGTTCGGGGCCGACCTGGGGGCGGAGAAGTTCTTCGACATCAAGTGCCGGTCGGCGGAGCTGAAGCCCGATGCGGTGGTCATCGCCTCCACCGTGCGCTCCCTGAAGATGAATGGCGGCGTGGCAAAGACGGCGCTGGGGGTGGAGGACCTGGATGCCCTGCACCGGGGCTTCCCGAACCTGGCCCGGCATGTGGAGAACATCCGGAAGTTCGGGCTGGAGCCCATCGTGGCGGTGAACCGCTTCCCGCTGGACACGGCCGCCGAACTGGACGCCGTGGTGGAGGGATGCCGCGAAATGGGGGTGACGGCGGTGGTGGCCAACCCCTACACCGCGACCGGCACCGGATGCCTGGAGCTGGCGGACGCAGTCTGGGATCTGCTGGAGCGGGGGGAGGCGGATTTCCGCCCCCTGTATACCTGCGAGATTCCCATCGAGGAGAAGATCGGGGTGGTGGCCCGGGAGATCTACCGGGCCGACGGGGTGGACTTCCTCCCCGCCGCCCAGCGGCAACTGGAGGAGTGCCACGCCCTGGGGATGGGGCACGTGCCGGTCTGCATTGCCAAGACCCAGTACTCCTTCTCCGACGACCCCACGCTGCTGGGGGCTCCCACCGGCTTCCGGATCACCGTGCGGGAGGTGGTGCCGTCGGCAGGGGCCGGCTTCGTGGTGGCCAAGACCGGGGATGTGATGACCATGCCGGGACTCCCGCTCCGCCCCGGTGCAGAGGGGATGCGCATCGAGGAGGACGGGACCATCGTGGGGCTGGCCTGAGGAGGCGGATCATGGGAAGGCGGATCATGGGGAGGCGCATCATGGGGAGGCGCATCATGGAAAGGAATTGGTGTGGAGCGGTGCGGGGGTCCGTCGGGGCCTGGCCCCTGGGAATGCTGGCGGTCCTCCTGGCCGGTGTGGGAGGCGCACTCCCCCTGGCGGCCCAGGGTCCCGGGACGGCCCCCGGCGCCACGGCCCCCGGCGCCCAGGCATCCTCCCCCGTGGAGCATCAGGAACTCCTCCGGGCCCAGCTCGTAGAGCGGATCGAGGGGCGGCTCGCCTCCGTGGACGGTGTGGTGGGGCTATGGATCCGGGACCTCTCCGACGGGTGGAGCTGGGGGCGGAACGCGGACGGGGTCTTCCCCACCGCAAGCGCCATCAAGATCGCCATCCTGGCGGAGATGGGGCGGCAGGTGGAGGCGGGGCGGCTCTCCCTGGAGGATCCGGTCCGACTGGCGGCGGCGGACCACACCGGGGGGAGCGGCATCCTCCAGTACATGGGGGACGGCACGATGGAGTTGTCCCTGGGGGACCTGGCCGTCTTCATGATCCAGATGTCGGACAACACCGCCACCAACGT
>CAYQVI010000488.1:0-1861 GCA_964420725.1 uncultured Gemmatimonadaceae bacterium
GCCCGCCGAGGGCTGACCCGGGGGGGCTCACCCCAGCCCCGGGGACCCCGGGGGGAGCCCATCCCGGAAGGTGGCGAACGCGGTGAGGCGCCGGGTGGCCGGGCGGTGATTCCCCGAGGAGTCCACCAGGGTGTACTCCCCTTCCGCCAGCTGGAGCACCGAGATGTCGGCGGGTGCCCCCACCTCCAGCCTTCCCAGCGACACGCCGAAGGGGAAGACCCGTCCCGGAGTGGAGGTGGCCGCCGCCAGGACCTGCTCCATGGACATTCCCAGCATCAGGAACTTGGAGAGGGTGGTGGGGAGGTCGAAGACGGGGCCGTTGGCGTTTCCGTCGTGGACATCGCTGGAGATGAGGTCCGGCATCACCCCCTGATCCAGGACTCGCTCCGCCGTGTCGAAGTCCAGGTTGCCCATCCCGTGGCCCACATCCAGGTGCACCCCGTTGCGGATGGCCTCCCGCACCTCCGGGTAGACCCGGCCGTTGCCGTCCAGGATGCTCCCCTGCCTCCGCAGGGCGTGGGTGATGACGTCGCCGGGGCGGAGGTAGTCCAGGATCCGGGGAAGGGGGGAGTGCTGGCCGCCGATGTGCAGCGTCACCGGGACGCCGGTGCGGTCGGCGGCCTCCCGGGTGCGCCGCATCACCTCCAGGTCCTGATTCCCGGGGATCCCCGCCAGCATCCGGACCTTGATCCCCACGATGACATCCCGGTTCCCCTCGATGGTGGTGGCCAGGAGGTCCGGATTCACGTAGTCGAGGTCGGCCAGTTCATTGGAGAGGGTGAGGCCGGGGCGGGACATGTTCAGGAGGGCGTACACCCGGGTCCGGGCCTCCCGGGCCACGAAGGCGCGGAAGCCGGGGAAGGTGGTGGCCCCGGCCGACCCCGCGTCGACGACCGTGGTCACGCCCCGGGCCATCCCCACCACGTCGGGGGTGATCCCGATGGTGGCCACCCCGGGGAAGACATGCACGTGTACGTCGATGAGGCCGGGGGTGACCATCATCCCGGTGGCGTCCAGGATGCGACGGGTCCCCTGGGTGGGGAGGGATTCCGCCATGGCGGAGATCCTTCCCCCGGTGATCCCCACATCCCGACGGGCCGCCAGCCCTGTGGCGGGGTCGTGGACGATCCCTCCGGTGATCAGGGCGTCGAAGGTCTGGGGCCGGCGCCATGGGCTTCCGGAGCCAGGGGGGAGGAGGGCCGCCAGCGGAGCGGGAAGGGCCCCCGCCGCCAGGGTGGCCCCTGCCAGCGCTCCCGCCTGCAACAGGAACTCCCGGCGGGTGCGATGGGCCTCGGGAGGAGCCCCGCACCGGGCGGAGGGACCGGGAGAGGGTGGGGACCCGCAGCTGGTTGGCTTCATACTGCTCCGTTGGAAGGGGTCAACCGGTGGCCTGCATGGCCGCCGCGATTCCGTTGATGCTCTGGAAGAGGAGGGCGTCCAGGGTCCGGGCCCTGGCTTCGTCCCCCTCGTCCCGGCGGCGCCGGATCAATTCGATCTGCAGGAGGTTCAGGACATCGGTGTAGGGGTTCCGGAGGGCGATGGACTTCTGGATCACCGGATTGGACTCCAGGAGCTCTCCCTGGCCGGTGATGGCCAGGATGGCTCCCCGGGCCCGGAGGAACTCCTCCTCGATCCTCTCGTGCCACGGGCCAGTCCCCTCCCCGGCCAGTGCTGCGTACTCCCGGGCGATCTCCAGGCGGGCCCGGGCCATCTCCCGCTCGGCATTGGCCAGCACCGCCCGGAAGAAGGGCCACCGGGCGTGCAACGCCTGGAGTTTCTCCAGCCCCCCGGCCTCGATCTCCTCCGCCAGCGCTCCCCCGATCCCGTACCAGCCCGGGACCACGTAGCGGGTCTGGGTCCA
>CAYQVI010000489.1:0-1860 GCA_964420725.1 uncultured Gemmatimonadaceae bacterium
GGCCGCAGGCACGAGGGAACCGTAGCAACAACGGAAGGGGGGGCGGATGAGAGGGTGCGAGACTCCCACCTCCTAGGGGTCATCGTCGCCCCGCTTCCTCCTCGCAGACCCGGAGAAACACCCGGTGGTTGATTCCGGGGGGAACCACCAGGTCCTCTCCGTGAAGGAGAGTTTTCAGGGCACGGAGGACGGCCAGATCTCTCCCACACTGATCGCACGCCTCCGCGTGAACTCGGTTTGAGGGGTTGGAGGTGTTGGATGCTCGAACGAGGTCAACCAACTCCATCACGTCGAGACAGCTTGTCGGGGGGTGTCTCAGTCTCTTCAAGCCTGGACCTCAGGTGATTGAGGGCATGTCGAAGCAGGGAGCGAACCGTCGCCGGTGAAACGCCCATCATCTCTGCCGCGTCGCGGGTGGGCAGGGAATCCATGAGGACGAGCGATAGGGCCTCCCGCTGCCGTGTAGGGAGCTGAGCAACAGCGAGGTGGATCGCCTGTATTCGACCGCTCACGGTGGGAGGCGGATGTGGGGCGGACTGGTGGCCTTCCAACCCCTCCGACAAGCGGGCACGCCCGGCCACCCGTCGCGCCTCTGACCTGAGGTGCGAGCGGGCGTGATTTGAAGTCAGGCGGAACAGCCAGCCTTGGAAGGAGCCACGTCCCTGATACGACCGTCGTTTGAGCCATACCCGAATCCAGGCATCCTGATACAGATCCTCCGCTCCATCGAGGTCCCGCACGTGGGGCAGACAGCAGGACCACACCAACGGCCCGTAGGTTTCGATGAGGACCCGGAAGAAGGCCGGGTCCCCGTCATGAAACCGCTCCAAGTCCTCCTCTGTCACAGGATCGCTCCCGGCCGGGTGGGCGTTCGGCACCTCGGCCTACCAAAGGCTGGCGCAGAGCTAGACTGTACTTTCGTGAGACGCCGGGAGGTACGAAAAGCGTGCAGTCCGGCTTCCATCGAGCGGGCTGGCCCGTCTCCCCTCCTGTTCCCCCCTCCGGTGCTCCTTCCTGCAGTCGCCCGCAGGCGCGGAGGCCGTCGACTCTGTTGCACTGCACGCTTCACCCCCCGCCTGGCGTCTCTCCATTTGAGGGCATCGATCTCGGAGGTCGGGGCCCGGATCCTTCCTCTGGCTCTGGAGGTACGATGGTCAGATCACGCACTGCCCACGCGGCCCTGATCACCGGCTTCGCCGTGGCCTGTCTGGGTCTCGCTGCGGCGTTCCCGAAGGCGCCGGCGATCGCCGGTACGTCAGTGGTCGAGGAGGCGGCAATGTCGGTGGGAATCAATGTGCCGTTGAATCAGATTCAGGACGGTCAATTCTGTTTGGCCTACGCCTTGGTCTACAATGGCACGCCTCCCTACACCTTCACCTGGGGGGGGCAGTTCACCAATGGGGATGGTAGTGCGGGTCCGAAGGGGCCGGACCAGATCGTGAGCGGATATGTGGATGCCGGTCGTGGTGAGTTACTCACCCTCCATGTCCAAGACAGTTCAGTGCCGCCGCAGGAAGACAGTGCCATGGAGTCGTTGCAGATTCATTCGAGCTATGCGTACAACGCCGCCTGCGAAGGGTAGCGGTGGTGATCGGGACTGCGGCAGGGGCCTGACCTTTCTTGGCCCGGGCTCCTGCCGCTTTCTCTGACCGCCACCGCACCCAATTTCAAGGGAGAGAAGTGCTGATGCGTTGCGAGGGTCCTGCTTCCGATGGGATGGGGTGCCCGCACTCCCACGCAGCCTGGGCGGTCAATTCTATCGCTGGGCTTTTGGTCCATGGGTTCTCCCCCCTCCTCCTCCTCCTTCTCCTCGCCTGTGGCGACACCGGCACCCCTGCTGTGGAACCGGTCACTCCAGAC
>CAYQVI010000490.1:0-1857 GCA_964420725.1 uncultured Gemmatimonadaceae bacterium
AGCTCCGCCGCTCCATCCGCCGGAACAACGAGTGGCTCTACCTGAACCCGGTGCCTGCCTTCATGGCCGGCCCCCAGGGGCTGAACCGGGTGTCCGCCGGGGGGACCATCGTGGGGCTGGACCTCCCCACCGCCAGCCGGAACCTGGAGATCAAGCCCTACGGGATCACCGGATTCACCAACGACCGGGTGGTGGAGACGCCGCTGGGGAACCAGTACGACGCCAATGCCGGAATCGACCTGAAGTACGGAGTGACGGCGAACCTCACCGCCGACTTCACGGTGAACACCGACTTCGCCCAGGTGGAGGTGGATGAGCAGCAGGTGAATCTCACCCGCTTCAGCCTCTTCTTCCCGGAGAAGCGGGAGTTCTTCCTGGAGGGGCGGGGGGTCTTCGACTTCGGTCGGGGAGGGCAGGGCTTCCGCCCCGGGGGCGGGGGCGGCGACACTCCGTTCCTCTTCTACAGCCGACGCATCGGCTTCGACCGGGGGGGCGTGGTCCCCATCGACGTGGGGGGGCGCCTGACGGGGAAGGTGGGGGACTGGGGGGTGGGGCTGGTGAACATCCAGACCGGGGGCGAGGAGGCGCTGGGTGCGGAGTCCACCAACTTCACGGTGGTCCGGGTCAAGCGGGACATCCTCCGGCGGAGCGCCATCGGGGCGATGGTCACCAACCGGTCTCTCTCGGCCACCGGCACGGGATCCAACCAGGCGTACGGCCTGGACCTGGCCTTCCTTCCCACGGACAACGTCCGGCTGGGAGGATACTGGGCTCGGACGGAGACGGAGGGGCTGGATGGGGACGCCGCCAGTTGGATGGTGCAGACGGAGTACGAGGAGGACCTCTACTCTGCGGAGGCGGAGTACCTGGTGGTGGGAGAGGACTTCAACCCGGAGGTGGGGTTCGCCCGGAGGCGGGACTTCCGGAAATCCTCCGGCTCCCTCCAGTTCAGCCCCCGTCCGGAACAGTGGGAGAGCATCCGGCAGATCAGGCTGCGGGGGAGCGTGGACTACTTCGAGAGTGGCGCAGGGGTCATTGAATCGCGGGAGCAGCGGGGGCGCCTCAACATCGAGTTCGAGAACTCGGACCAGTTCTCTGTGAACGTGTCCCGGAGCTTCGAGCGGCTCTTCGACGGCTTCGCCCCCGGGCGGGACCTCTTCATCGAGCCGGGGGACTACGACTTCACCAGCACCCGGGCGGAGTACCAGTTCGGGCCGCAGCGGCGGATTGCCGGGAATGTGTCGGTGGAGCATGGGAGCTTCTACGACGGCACCCTGACCTCCTTCGGGATCTCCCAGGGGCGGGTGGTGGTGACCAACCACCTCTCGGTGGAGCCGGGGATCACCATCAACCAGCTCGACCTGGATTCCGGGGAACTCCGGCAGACCCTCATCCGGACCCGGGCGGACTACGCCTTCACCCCCCGCATGTTTGCCAGCGCGCTGATGCAGTACAACTCCAACGACCGGACCTTCAGCAGCAATCTCCGCTACCGGTGGGAGTACAGCCCCGGGAGCGAGATCTTCCTGGTGTGGACCGACGAGCGGGACACCCTGGGGCGCCCCGAGGGGATCGGGCTCCGGAACCGGTCGCTGACCTTCAAGGTGACGCGGCTGTTGCAGTTCTGACGGAGCCGCCCCAGTTGGGCAGGCAGGGAGACTGGGGCGTAGGGTGGCCCGGACGGGGCGGGACGTCTCACGACACCAGGTCGGACCCACTCTCGCCCTGATTGGGCCGGGGCAGCGCATCGAAGCGGAGCTTCACCACTGCCAGGGTGGCCGTCGTGACCAGCAGCACCACGTTGGCGGCCACCAGGGCCAGATCCCCCCTCCGGAGGCCGTGTGCGATCCAGAGGGA
>CAYQVI010000491.1:0-1832 GCA_964420725.1 uncultured Gemmatimonadaceae bacterium
AGGTAGCGCTCCAGCACCATCTGGGTCTCACTCACCGCCCGCTCCGCCTGGATCCGCTCCATGTCCATCCCGTCCAGGGTGGCCAGGATCCGCAGCGCCTCGTCCAGCGCCGCATCCACCCCGGGACCCGGGTCGGTGGCGGCGTCCCACCAGGCCACCTCCGCCAGGGAGCGGGCGTGGAGGGCCGATCCGGGGGCGTGGAGCTCCCGGAGGGCCAGCGCCTCCCGGGCGGCCCGCTGGGATCCGGGGTACAGCTCCACGGCGAGGAAACGACCCTGGAGATCGTCCAGGACCCGGGCCCGCCCCAGGGGATCCTGGATCAGCTCCGTCAGGTGGAAGGCCCGGTCTGCGCTCAGCGCCGCCTGCTCCACCCCGGCCCCCGCGGTCTCCCGCTCCGCCAGGCGGGCCGCCGCCAGGACCGCCCCCTCCAACCGTCCGCTGATGGAATCCACGCCCACCGCTCGATGGAAGAGGGAGCGGCTGGACTCCCGATCCCCTGCCATGGCCCGGAGACCCGCCAGATTCTGGAGGGCGGTGCTGAGGATGGAGGAGAGGGGGGCCGCCACCTCCAGATCTCCCACCGCCCGGGCCAGGAGGGAATCCGCCTCCGCCTCCCGGGCGGGGTCCCCCATGAGGAGCTCCGCCAGATTGATGCGGACATTGGCGGTCTGGGGGTGCCCCTCCCCCAGGGAGGAGCGGAACTGCTCCAGCGCCTGGCGGAGCCAGGCCTCAGACGCCGCCGGATCACCCAGCGTCT
Organism: uncultured Gemmatimonadaceae bacterium; assembly: GCA_964420725.1. GTDB lineage: Bacteria > Gemmatimonadota > Gemmatimonadetes > Longimicrobiales > Gaopeijiaceae > CAYQVI01. The sequence goes on from CAYQVI010000491.1 coordinate 758, forward strand.
GGGCCACCAGCCCCAGGCCGTTCATGGTGAACCCGGCAGCAGGCTGCCCCGGGAGGAGACGCTGCTGGATGGCCAGCGCCTCCCGGTAGACGGAGTCCGCCTCCGGGGCCCGCCCCTGGTCCGCCAGGTTGTTCCCCAGCACCAGCAGGAACTCCGCCCGCTGGGTGGGGCGCATCCCGGGATTCCGCTGCCAGATGGCCTCCGCCTCCCGGAGAAGGGCCGCGGCCTCCAGCACCGCCCCCTGCTCCCGGAGGAAGATGGCCTGGTTGGCCAGGACCACCGCCCACTCCAGCCCCTGGGTGTCACCCCCCCGGGCGGCCTCCTGGAACTGCTCCTCCATGAGGCTGGTGTACTCCGCCTGGCGGCCCTGCAACTGGCGCACCTCCGCCAGCCGGGAGGCCACCGAGGAGACCAGGGAGGGGTAGCGGTCCAGCCAGGTGGCCCGGGCCCGTTGGAAGTAGACGGCGGCGGAGTCCAGGTTGGCGGCCCTGCGGTGTACATCCCCCAGGAGCATCCACCCCATGGCCCGGGCGGAATCCCCCACTCCAGGAGCCGCCGCAGCCACGGAGTCCGCCACACGGGCCAGCGCCAGGGCGGGCTCCACCCGGTCCAGACCCAGGTGGGTGGAGGCCAGTTCACGCATGGCCCAGGCCCGGCTGGCAGGGACGTCCGCCATCTCCCCCCCCAGGAGCTGGGCGGTTCCCAGGTCCAGGAGATCCTCCACGGTGAGCGTCCCCCCCTGCGCCACATCCGGGCGAGCGGCGGAGAGGAGCCCCACCATGAACTCGTGGGTCCGTCGGGCGGCCAGCGCCTCCCCCCGTGCGGCCTCGGCGGCGTTCCGGGCGGCCCACCCCGACCCCGTGGCCACCAGCGCCAGCACCGCCAGCGAGACCACCGCCAGCCGCCGGACCCGCACCGAGCGCCGGGCCCGCCACTCCGAGCGCCGGAGGAACTCCTCCTCCAGGCCGGTGAGCTCTCCACCCCCCGCCTGCACCGCCAGGGCGTCCTCCAGCGGCTTCCCCGGGGCCAGGAGGAGCTGCTCGTTCCGCCCCTCCTCGGCCCACCGGAAGGCCGC
>CAYQVI010000492.1:0-1816 GCA_964420725.1 uncultured Gemmatimonadaceae bacterium
TCCGGGTCATCCCCACCTCCACCACCCCCAGGTCCAGGAGGGGGAAGTGGGGAGCCAGGCGTCGGACCACGGCTTCAGGGAGGGGAAATCGGTCCACTCCCAGATCCACCACCTCCATCCACTCCCGGTAGAGTTGCAGCTTCAGGGTACAGATCCGGCAGGGGAGGGGACCGCTGCAGGGTGACGGACACTCCACCCCCTCCACGGGGGCAGGTGGCGACTGGCGAGCGGCGCCGTCTGCCGGGAGGAGGAGAAGGGCCAGCAGGACCCCTCCCAGGAGGAGGGAGGGCCGGGGAAGGGGGCTCCGCGGGGATCCCGGCCCTCCAGGGGGCCACGGGGTTCGCGAGGAGACCGGGGATGGGTTGCGGTTCATCTTCGCTGAGACCACGGGGGACCGATCGGGGTTCCCCTCCGCGTCACTCCGGGAGGAAGGCGTCCACCTCCACCTCCACCAGAAAGGCGGGATCCATCAGGGCGGACACCTCCACCATGGTCATGGCAGGAGGATGATCCCCCAGGACTTCCCGGTGGGCCCGCCCCACCTCCTCCCAACGGGTGATGTCGGTGACGAACACCCGGGTGCGGACCACGTGACGGGCTTCGGCTCCCGCCTCCGCCATGGCACGGAGGATGATCTCCAGCGCCCGCACCGTCTGGGCATAGGGATTTCCGGGGGCATGGGGGGTGCCATCCGCCTCGACGGCCACGGTCCCGGAAACGTGGACGTGGCCCCCGGCCACCACGGCGCGGCAGTATCCCACCCGGGCTTCCCAGGGAGCTCCGCTGGTGATCCGTCGCAGGGTCATGACTGTCAGTTCTCCTTTCAGGGGGATCGAACAGGGGGTGGTGAAGGTACTTCAGGAGGGTGCCGCTTCCATGGAAACGGGGAACTGCCCCGGGAGCGCCCCCCGGCGGAGCCGTGTGCTCCGCCATCGGAATCGAACAGGAGTGCATGCACATGCGGAAGAGGTTCGGTGGAATGGGGCTGGCCCTGGTCCTTTCGTTGGGGATGGCCCTGCCGGCGGCGGGACAGGTGGCGTGGGACTCGCCGCAGTTGATCTCGCCGGCCACGCCCGGGGGGTTGGGACTCTACCTCGTCGAGGCGCACCCGGGGGATGGTCTGGGAGTGCTGATGAGCTGGCGGGGTTCCGATGGTCCCGGGGTGGGGTTCCGGCTGGGGATTGCCGAGGGACGGGGAGACGATCTCGCGGTGTTCGGCGGGGTGGACTTCTCCGGCCTCTTCTATCCCCACACCAATGAATTCCCACTGGATGTGCTATGGGCGTCCGGTGTCGGAGTGGGGGTGGGGGACTTCGCCATCCTCTCGGTCCCCTTCGGAGTGGTGCTGGGGCGCTCGCTGGATGCGGACGGGGTGACCTTCACCCCCTACTTCTCCCCCCGTCTCTTCCTGGACGCGTTCCTGGGGGATGACAACGACAACCGGGACAACCTGGACCTGGGGTTTGCCATGGACATCGGAGCCGACGTCTCCTTCGGGGGGAGCTTCGATCTCCGCTTCGCCGCCTCCCTGGGGGACCGGGAGACGCTGGCCATCGGGGCGGTCTTCCCGATCTTCTAGTGCGGTCGGGGGAACTCCGGCGAGCACCGGGTGTCGGTGACCCGCCATGGAGGGAGCAGGGGGTGGTCCGGAACACGGACCACCCCCTGCTTCTTTGCTTCACTCCACCCGTGCCAGCACCGCCTTCAGGTAGGAGGATTCGGGGCACGACGCCGAGACCGGATGGTCCGCAGCCTGTCCCCCCACCTCAAGGATCTGGATGGAGCGCCCCGTACGGGCAGCCACTCCGGCCAGGAC
>CAYQVI010000493.1:0-1804 GCA_964420725.1 uncultured Gemmatimonadaceae bacterium
CGATCCCCTTCTGGGGCTGCCCCGCCTTCACCCGGTCCAGGGCCAGGGCCAGGACATCCCGCTCCCCCCGTCTGGGTCCCCCGAAGTCCTCGTCCGGGGCTTCGGCTTCGCTCCGGGGGCGACCGAACCCCTGGCTCCGGAGCCAGCTCCGGGTCTCGCCGTTGGCCGTGGGGGAGTCGTCCATGAGGGTCATGCCGGGGAGGTCGGGGATGTCCGCCAGGAGGTCCCGGAGGGCCCCCCGGATGGCATCGTTCACCCGGTCGTAGTCCGGACCCAGATTCCCCGCCGCATCCAGGGCGTAGCGCTGGAGGTCCAGCCACCCCCGTCCGTACGGGGAGGCCATGACCTCCTCTGCAGTCTCCAGCACCTGGGCCCACTTCCCGTCCAGGATGAAGGAGCGCAGACGGGTCCGGAGCGCCGTGGGGGGAGGGTCCAGGACCTTGGGGTCCACGTTGGGTCCCCCTGCCCGGAGCTCTCCCCACGCCATCCCCCGGAGGAGGAGGTAGGGAGTGGGATCCCGGGGGTCCTCCTTCCGGAGGTACCGGGCCACCGCCGCCACCCGGGCGGCGGCGTCCCTCCGGCTGGTGGGCTCGACGGTGAGGGGTGCGTCACCGGCGCCGTCACTCCCGCCCTCCGCCCCCTCCCCGGCCCCACCGGATGCCATCTCCTCGATGCTCTCCGGTTCCTCCATGGCAATGGGATCCGGATCCAGCTCCAGCGCCGCCTTCAGGTACTCCCCCGCCAGGCGCCGGTTGAGGGTCAGGGCCTCCCTGAACTTCAGGAGACTGGGGGGATCCTCCGGGTACCGTTCATCGGTGAAGTCCTCCAGGCGCTTCAGCGCCTCCAGCGAGGCATCCAGGTGGGTGGCGAGGGCACGGTACCACTCCTTGTTCCCCCCCTTCACCGCCTGGTCCCACTCCTCCAGGGTTGGAAGCCCCAGGGAGACGCGCCGGTTCCGCCGGTCCCGGCGCTCGCTCTCCTCGTCCTCGTCCTCGTCCTCGTACCCCGCCTCCTTCGCTCCCACGTAGTCGGCGTAGGTCAGGCCGTTGCGGGTGAAGGGGACCCGGCAGGCCCAATGCTCCACGGCGGGATTCCGCTCGTTCAGGGGCCCGCCCCCCAGCCAGTGGAGGGGGGCCGCCCGGAAGTCCAGATCCCCCTCGTCGATCTCGGGATGGAGGTGGTCCCAGAACTGTTCCTGCAGCTCCACCAGGAGGCCAATCCCCCCGGGGAGGGCGCCGAAGCCCTCCTTCCGTCCCAGCGCCTCCAGCAGCCAGGCGGCCAACTGAAGGTCCTTGGAACGGGTGGCCAGCACCTCGGAGGCCAGCTCGATGACCGCATTCCAGTCGGCGGTCTTCTCCTCCCCCTGCCACGGGTCACCCTCCACCAGAGGGCCGGAGGTTTCCGTACGCGCGTCCTTGATCCGGTCGTAGACAGGCTCGTACCGGACGCTGGGACCCGCGGGATTCGGGCCCTCGATGGGGGTCAGGATGTCGTCGCGAAGGGGCATCTGAGCGTCAGCCGTCCTCCCCGGACGGTGGTGTGATCTCCAGGGTCCTGACCTCCAGAAGGGGGATGTCCTCGCCATCCACCAGGAGCAGCTTCTGCCCCATGGGGATCTCCCCCGCCTGGGGATCCTCCTCCCAGCGGGTCTCCATCCCGAGGCGCACCGACCCTTCCGGATGATCCTGCGAGAGGGGCGTCAGCACCGGGAGGATCACCTCCCCCAGTTCTCCGCCCCTGTACCGGTCTGCCGGGAGGACCCGGGCGGTGATCCAGAGCAGATCCCTCAGCTTCGAGGGCTCCT
>CAYQVI010000494.1:0-1801 GCA_964420725.1 uncultured Gemmatimonadaceae bacterium
GGAAGGGGTGGGTACGGCCCCCGGGGGTGAGGCGACGGCGGCCCCTGGGGGCGGGCTCCTGGAGGTCACCCCCCTCCTCCCGAAGCACTGGCCCCGGGTGCGCTCCATCTATCTGGAGGGGATCCGTACCGGAAATGCCACCTTCGCCACCGAGGCGCCAGGGTGGGCAAAGTGGGATGCGGATCACCTGCCGGAGTGCCGGTTCGTGGCCCAGTTGGGGGAACAGGTGGCCGGGTGGAGCGCCCTCTCCCCCGTCTCCGGACGGTGCGTCTATGTCGGGGTGGCGGAGGTGAGCGTCTATGTGGCGGAGCACGCCCGGGGGCAGGGGGTGGGGACCCATCTCCTGAACGCCCTTGTGCACGCCTCGGAGCGCCACCGGATCTGGACCCTCCAGGCCGGGATCTTCCCGGAGAACCAGGCATCGCTGGCCATCCACACCGCCGCCGGATTCCGGGTGGTGGGGGTGCGGGAGCGGCTGGGACAGCGGGATGGGGTGTGGCGGGATGTGGTGCTGCTGGAGCGTCGGAGCCGGGTGGTGGGGGTGGAGTGAGGAGCCCCAGGAGCCCGGTTCCCGTCCCCCTGGGGGGAGCGCCGGGAGGCGCAAAGGGGGTGTCGGATCCCCTGGTCCTCTACTACCTGGCCACCCCCCTCTTCGGGGCTCTGGACGCCGTGGCCGGCTGGCCGGTACGGGTGGCGGCGCTCCCGGGGGGCGGCTGGCGGTGGTTCTGGTACGGGCTGCTCCTCCTCCTGGGACTCCTCTGCCGGGTCCGACCCCGGCTGACCCCGCTCGTGGGGATGACCGAGAGCTCGGTGAACCTCACCCTTCTCTTCCTGTCGATCCTCCTCCCCATCTGGGGGATGCCCGCCGGGGACCTGGAGGTGGCGGGGCCTGTGTCCTTCGGGCCGGTGCGGATCGTCAACGTCCTGCTCTCGGGGGGTGCATTGATCCTGGCGTTCCACCGGAGCCAGTGGGAACTGCGACCGGGGTCGGTTTCCCCGATGAGGGTGAACCGGGGGGATTGACGCCTCTCCAATGGGGAGGTGCCACCGATTCCTTCCGGCGCGGTCGCCTACCCCCCCGATGCCCGCGACGGTACCACCGCCGGTCGGGCTACCCCCGTTCCGACCACGAGGAGGAGATCCATGGGAATGGTCCAGCATGTCGTGTTCGCCCAGGGTCAGTTCCTGGACGCCGCGCACCCCGACGGCGTCTGCGCCCGCCTGGGATTCAAGTGGCTCGCCTGCCAACAGAGTGGAGCGGAGTTCAAGTTCTACGGGGCGAATCTGGCCAAGACGTACGACAAGCAGCAGGCCTACCTCGCCGCCGCGGCCCCCCATGAGTCGAAGCAGCCGGGCTTCTTCCAGCTCATCGTGAACAGCCTCACCGAGAAGTTCCTCAACAGCTGGGGCACGAAACACGGGATGAAATTCAAACACGTCCTGGACGCACACACCCCCGAGGAGTTCTTCAAGAAGTATGGGTCCAGGTCGGCGCTGCTCGGGCAGTTCGGGAAGACCCCCACCGGCGGGAACTGGGCGCACGCCACGGCCCTCTTCGTGGGGGAGGGCGGGACGAGGTTCTTCGACGCCAATTGCGGGGAGTACGGGTTCACGGAGGGGTCCGATGTGCCGGGAGAACTCAGCCGCCATCACCGCTACCTGGCGGGCGCAGGCGAGACACTGGACAACTTTTCGTTCTTCCTGGTGGAATGAGGCGGAGGAGAGCGTCGCCCCCCGGGGTGAACACACGAAGGCCCTCCCCCGCAACCCGTTGCAGGAGAGGGCCTTCTGGTGTACTGGG
>CAYQVI010000495.1:0-1791 GCA_964420725.1 uncultured Gemmatimonadaceae bacterium
GGAAGGGGTGGGTACGGCCCCCGGGGGTGAGGCGACGGCGGCCCCTGGGGGCGGGATCCTGGAGATCACCCCCCTCCTTCCGAAGCACTGGCCCTGGGTGCGTGCCATCTATCTGGAGGGGATCCTCACCGGGAATGCCACCTTCGCCACCGAGGCGCCGGGGTGGGCGAAGTGGGATGCGGATCACCTGCCGGAGTGCCGGTTCGTGGCGCACGTGGGCGAACAGGTGGCGGGGTGGAGTGCCCTCTCCTCCGTCTCCGGACGGTGCGTCTACGCCGGGGTGGCGGAGGTGAGCGTCTATGTGGCGGAGGACGCCCGGGGCCGGGGGGTGGGGACCCATCTCCTGGATGCCCTGGTGTACGCATCGGAGAGCCATGGGATCTGGACCCTCCAGGCCGGCGTCTTCCCGGAAAACGAGGCCTCGCTGGCCATCCACGCCGCCGCCGGATTCCGGGTGGTGGGGGTGCGGGAGCGGTTGGGACAGCGGGACGGGGCGTGGCGGGACGTGGTCCTGTTGGAGCGGCGGAGCCGGGTGGTGGGGGTGGAGTGAGGACTTCCACGGGCCCGACTCCCGTCCCCCTGGGGGGAGCGAGGGGGGGAGCGGACCCCCTGGTCCTCTACTATCTGGCCACCCCCCTCTTCGCGGTGCTGGACGCCGTGGCCGGCTGGCCGGTGCGGGTGGCGGCGCTCCCCGGAGGTGGTTGGCGGTGGTTCTGGTACCTGGTGCTCCTCCTCCTGGGGCTCCTCTGCCGGGCCCGACCCCGGTGGACCCCGCTGGTGGGGATGACCGAGAGTTCGGTGAACCTCACCTTCCTCTTCCTGTCGATCCTCCTTCCCATCTGGGGGATGCCCGCCGGTGATCTGGAGTCGGCGGGTCCCGTGGACTTCGGTCCGGTGCGGATCGTCAACGTCCTCCTCTCCGGAGGCGCCCTGATCCTGGCCTTCCACCGGAGCCAGTGGGAACTGCGACAGGGGTTGGAGTCCCCATGAGGGTGACCGGGGGGGATTGACGCCTCTCCAGGGGGAGGCGCCGCGAGTTGCCTTCCAGCGCGGCCGCCTCAACCCCCGATCCCCGCGCCGATACCCACCGCCCGCCGGGCTGCCGCCTGCGGGCCACGAGGAGGAGAAGCCATGGGAATGGTCCAGCGTGTTGCCTTCGCCCAGGGTCAGTTCCTGGACGCCACCCACCCCGACGGAGTCTGCGCCCGCCTGGGATTCAAGTGGCTCGCCTGCCGACAGACCGGAGCGGAATTCAAGTTCTACGGGGCGAATCTGGCCAAGACCTACGACAAGCAGCAGTCCTACCTCGCCGCTGCGGCTCCCCATGAGTCGAAGCAACCGGGCTTCTTCCAGCTCATCGTGAACAGCCTCACCGAGAAGTTCCTCAACGGCTGGGGCACAAAGCACGGCATGAAGTTCAGACACGTCCTGGACGCCCACACCCCCGAGGAGTTCTTCAAGAAGTATGGGGCCAGGTCGGCGCTGATCGGGCAGTTCGGCAAGACCCCCACCGGCGGGAACTGGGCGCACGCCACAGCCCTCTTCGTGGGGGAGGGCGGGACGAGGTTCTTCGACGCCAACTGCGGGGAATACGAGTTCACGGAGGGGTCCGATGTGCCCGGGGAACTCAGCCGCCATCACCACTACCTGGCGGGGGAAGGCGAGACCCTGGACAACTATTCATTCTTCCTGGTGGAATGAGGCGTAGGGGAGAGCGTCACCCCCCGGGGTGAACGCACGAAGGCCCTCCCCCGCAACCCGTTGCAGGAGAGGGCCTTCTGGTGTACTGGG
>CAYQVI010000496.1:0-1785 GCA_964420725.1 uncultured Gemmatimonadaceae bacterium
CCATGGTCTACGGGATCGTCATGCAGAGCGGAGGGCGGGTGGAGGTGGACAGCGCACCCGGTGCGGGCACCAGCGTGCGGCTCCACCTTCCCGCCAGCGCCGACCCCCTCTCACAGGGGGTGGCGGATCCGCAGGAGGAGGAGGGGGAGGTCGCCGGCGGTTCGGAGACCATCCTCCTGGTGGAGGACGAGGGGGTGGTGAGGGACCTGGCCAGTCGGGTCCTCCGGCGGCTTGGCTACCGGGTGATCCCTGCCAGCGGGCCGGAGGAGGCGCTCCAGCGGCTGGAGGGGCCCAGGGCGGTGGGGATCCACCTCCTGGTGACGGATGTGGTGATGCCCGGGATGACCGGTCCCGCCCTGGCCGCCCGGGTGGGGTCGATTGTCCCCGGGGTGGTGGTCCTCTACACCTCCGGGTACGCCCGGGAGACCCTCAGCCGGGGAGCGGACCGGGTCGTGGACGGTCCCTTCCTCCCGAAGCCCTTCGCCCCGGCAGAGCTGGCCCGTGCGGTACGGGCCGCCCTGGACGGTGGGGCGCATGGGGTGGGAGGGGTCCAGGACGCCAGGCCCCTGGTCTCATGAGCGATGCGGAGCGGGACCCTGGACGTGGAGGGGAGGGGGGGCTGGTGGTGGAGTGGGGCACCCGGGTCCGGAGCTATGAGTTGGACTCGTTCGGCCATGTGAACCACGCCGTGCACCTGAACTGGTTCGAGCAGGCCCGGTTCGAGACCATCGAGGCGGCGGGGTTCGCCCCGGCCACCCTGGCGGAGAGGGGGTGGGGGATCCACGTGGTCCGGGTGGAGGTGGACTACCGACGGGAGGCCCGCCTGGGGGAGGAGATGCTCATCACCACCACCGTGGAGCGGGTCCGGAACAGCTCCCTGGCGCTGACGCAGGTGGCCCACTGCCTCCCCGGGGGGGAGGTGGTGGCGGAGGCCAGGGTGGTGCTGGTGTGGATCGGCCCCGACCGGGCACCCATGCGGATCCCCGACGAGGTGAGGAAGCGGCTGGGAGGGTAGGCGCAACTCCCTCAGGAGGGGGTGGCGGCCCGGGCCACGTCCCCCTTCACCCTCCGGATCACGGCCCCCAGCCCCTGGGTGCGCATCACCCCCAGCACCTCCCCCAGCCCCATCTCCTCCAGAAGATTCCCCGGGAGCGCCGCCACCGTCTCCGGCGGCTTCCCGTCCAGGACATCGATGAGGAAGGACATGAAGCCCCGAACGGTGGGGGCCTCCCTGGGGGCGTCCGCATGGAGTCGGACCATCCCGTTCTCCACTCCCACCCAGAGGAAGAGTGGAGTCTGGCACTCGTGGACACGGTTCAGCCCCGCGTCCCGGGCAGCGGCCAGTTCCGGGGGGAGTTCGGGGAAGCGCTTGGCGTAGCTGAGGAGGAGCTGCATCCGCATCTCCTTCCCCGCACGGCGGAAGCGCTGCAGGGCCCGCTCCAGATCGTCGTCGGCAGTCATGCCTCCAAGGTGCCCCGAGGGGACTGGGAAGGGAAGGGGACAGCGGTGACCCGGACTCCCGCCGCCCGGTTGCTGAGACGATAATGGTATGTCATATTCATCCTTCCCCCCCGCCTCCGGAGCTCATCCGGTGCGGGGATCTGTTTCTTCGGATCGAGACCCGGAAGACGCTTATGAAGACCACTCGAGTTCGATCCCGCTGGCCCCTGCTGCTGGCGGTTGCCGGCCTGCTGGTGGTGACCGCCTGCGAGGACGATCCCGCTGCTCCTTCGGATGAGAACGAGACCGAGCTCATCACCCGGATCACGGTGACCCTCACCCCGG
>CAYQVI010000497.1:0-1784 GCA_964420725.1 uncultured Gemmatimonadaceae bacterium
CCATGGTCTACGGGATCGTCATGCAGAGCGGAGGGCGGGTGGAGGTGGACAGCGCCCCTGGCGCCGGGACCAGCGTGCGGCTCCACCTCCCCGCCAGCGCGGACCCCCTCTCACAGGTGGTGGCAGATCCCCAGGACGCGGAGGGGGAGGTCACCGGCGGCTCCGAGACCATTCTCCTCGTGGAGGACGAGGCGGTGGTGAGGGACCTGGCCAGCCGGGTCCTCCGGCGGCTGGGCTACCGGGTGATCCCCGCCAGCGGGCCGGAGGAGGCGCTGCAACGGCTGGAGGGGCCGAGGGCGGTGGGAATCCACCTCCTGGTGACGGATGTGGTGATGCCGGGAATGACCGGCCCCGCCCTGGCGACCCGGGTGGGGTCGCTGGTCCCCGGGGTGGTGGTCCTCTACACCTCGGGGTATGCCCGGGAAACCCTCAGCCGGGGAGCCGACCGGGTGGTGGACGGCCCCTTCCTTCCGAAGCCCTTCGCTCCGGCGGAGTTGGCCCGTGCGGTGCGTTCGGCGCTGGATGCCGGGGCGGAGGGGGTGGGAGGGGTGCAGGACGTCCGGCCGCTCGTCTCATGAGCGAGGCGGAGCGGGGCACGGGAGGGGGGAGGGAGGCGGGGCTGACTGTGGAGTGGAGCACCCGGGTCCGGAGCTACGAGCTGGACTCGTTCGGCCATGTGAACCACGCCGTCCACCTGAACTGGTTCGAGCAGGCCCGCTTCGAGACCATCGAGGCGGCGGGATTCGCCCCGGCCACCCTGGCGGAGAAGGGGTGGGGCATCCACGTGGTGCGGGTGGAGGTGGACTATCGCCGGGAGGCCCGTCTGGGGGAGGAGATGCTCATCACCACCACGGTGGATCGGGTCCGGAACAGCTCCATGGCGCTGATGCAGGTGGCCCGCTGCCAGCCCGGGAGGGAGGTGGTGGCGGAGGCCCGGGTGGTGCTGGTGTGGATCGGCCCCGACCGGGCACCCATGCGGATCCCCGACGAGGTGAGGAAGCGGCTGGGAGGGTAGGCGCAACTCCCTCAGGAGGGGGTGGCGGCCCGGGCCACGTCCCCCTTCACCCTCCGGATCACGGCCCCCAGCCCCTGGGTGCGCATGACCCCCAGCACCTCTCCCAACCCCATCTCCTCGAGAAGATTCCCTGGAAGGGCCGCCACCGTCTCCGGCGGCTTCCCGTCGAGGACGTCGATGAGGAAGGACATGAAGCCCCGCACGGTGGGGGCCTCCCTGGGGGCGTCGGCATGCAGCCGGACCATCCCGTCCTCCACCCCTACCCAGAGAAAGAGGGGGGTCTGGCACTCGTGCACACGGTTCAGCCCCGCGTCCCGGGCGGCGGCCAACTCCGGGGGAAGTTCAGGGAAGCGCTTGGCATAGCTGAGGAGGAGCTGCATCCGCATCTCCTTCCCGGCACGGCGGAACCGCTGCAGGGCCCGCTCCAGATCGTCGTCGGCAGTCATGCTTCCAAGGTGCCCCGAGGGGGCTGGGAAGGGAAGGGGGCGGGGGGGGACCCGCCCCCCCCTTCCGGTTGTTTAGACGATAATGGTGTGTCATATTCAACGGCCCGCCCCGCCTCCGGAGCCGATCCGGTGCGGGGAACCGATTCTTCGGATCGAGACCCGGAAGACGCTTATGAAGACCACTCGCGTTCGATCCCGCTGGCCCCTCCTGCTGGCGGTTGCCGGCCTGCTGGTGGTGACCGCCTGCGAGGACGATCCCGCCGCTCCCTCGGATGAGAACGAGACCGAGCTCATCACCCGGATCACGGTGACCCTCACCCCGG
>CAYQVI010000498.1:0-1780 GCA_964420725.1 uncultured Gemmatimonadaceae bacterium
TGGAACAGGTGCTGCGGGTGAGGCCTCCCGGGTAGGGCCGGGGGGGAGGGCGGTGCCGCCTCCCCCTCAGCGCGCGATCACGTTCCCCAGCATCTCGATGGCCTCGAAGAGCTCCCCCGGGCGGCACTCCTCGCAGAGGACGGTGCGGCCGGCACGGACCTCTCCGGTCTCGGTGTCCAGGATCCGGGCGCTGAAGGTGACGCTGGCGCCGGAGGTGCCGATGGAGCCCAGCACCACGTAGCGGGCGTTCAGGAGCCGCCCCAGCTGCAGCCCGCCGGGTTCGGTGAGTCCCTGCCGGGCCAGCTCCTGCTCCTCCAGCACGGTCTCGATCCGCAGGCGCTCCACCACGGTGAGGTGATCGAGGTTGGCGAGCTGGGTGGTGAGGAGCTCGGCCACCGTCCGGGACAGCGTGCCCTCCCCGTCCCGGTCGTCGAAGGGGGCCACCGCCAGGATCGCCGACTGGTCGGAGGGGATGGCGGGGGAGTCCGGGCCCAGCACCCGGAGGCGGCCCCGGAGCCCCTCCTGCGGTTCATCCAGCCGTTCGGCGAACGTCCGTTCGCGATACTCCATGGACCAGACCGCCACGTCGCCGTCCCGGGTGGCCACGGCCAGGAGGGCGGAACTCCCGTCCACCACCAGGTGCTCCACCCTCCCTGGCGCGGGGATGGCCACCCCCTGCTCCCCCCGGCGGAGGTCCACCACCCGGATGTTGGAGCCCCGGGCCATCACCACGTGGTCGTTTCCGGGCCCCACCACCAGGGCGTCCACCACCCCCTCCTCCGGGACCACCTGCCGGATCTCGTTGCCGCTGTGCCAGTCGAAGACCAGCAGCAGGTCCCGTCGCACAAGGTCCCCGGGGCGCGCCGGACCCCGGAGTCCTCCCCGGGGAAGGGCCACCTCTTCCAGGGCTGCGACGAGGATGTTGGCGGACCCGTCCTGCCCCGCGGCGTGGAGCCGGGTGCGGGAGCCGTAGAGCTGGTCGCTCTGGAGCGTGACGTGGCGGAGTTGTTGGAGCGTCGCGGGGTTCCAGGCGGTCATGGACCCGTCCAGGGAGAGCGCTTGGAGCTGCCGACCCCGGCGGTCGAAGGCCAGGAAGATGGGGTCCCGGAGCGCCTCCCCGGCGTCGATGGAGCCGACCCGACGCCGCGCCTGCAGGTCCACGACGACGATGCTCCCCTCCCCGGCCACGGCCAGGGTGCGCCCGGCGGGATCCAGGGCGAAACGCAACGGCGAGAGCCGGGGCCCCTCCAGACTCTCGGCCACCCCGCCGGCCCGGAGCACGGGATGGATCCCGATTCCGCCCCGGTCATCCACCGTTACCGCCAGGGAATCCCCTTCGAGAAAGGCCGCGAACAGCACTGGCCTGGACGTCGGGTGCCGCCCCTCCCACTGAACCGTGCCGCCTGCCACGGTCCGGACGGAGACCCCGCCGCCCCGGGAGGCCACCAGGATACGGGTTCCATCCGTGGAGAAGTCCGGCGCCGCCGGCTCGCCGGACGCCGCCCGGAAGGAGGCCAGCGGCTGCACCACCACCTCCTGGGCCTCCGCCGGGGAGCCCACAACCAGGAAGCCCGCCGCAAGGAGAAGCCCCACCGGCACGCCCGGGATCCCTGGTTGGGTTCGTCTGTTCATCGCTCGAAGAGGTAGCTCAGCCCGAACTGGAAGAGCACGAGGATCCCGCCGGCGTCGCCCGTGCCGAGGAGGGCGTTCCCCCCTGCGTCGAAAGCCATGTTCCGGTTGAAGTAGTACTTCAGCCCGGCGTTCGCCCCGACCCAGGTCT
>CAYQVI010000499.1:0-1777 GCA_964420725.1 uncultured Gemmatimonadaceae bacterium
GGGTGACCAGGTCGTCCAGGACCGCGTCCAGCGCCGCCGCCAGCTCCTCCAGCCCCAGCAGCGTCACCGCGTCCTCCAGGATGGGACGCATCACGGCGGTGTCCCCCTCGTCTCCGCCAAGGCCGTAAGCCAACTGTAGCGCCTCGGCGATCTCCGTGAGCCCTTCGGCGGCGGCGGACCCGGTGACGGTGGCCACCCCCACCATGCCCCGCACCCGGTTCCCGTCCACCCGGCTCCGATGGGCCCCGGCGAAGGAGAGGGCAGCCCCGTTCTCGCTCTGCACCCGGTTCCCGCTCCAGCCGGCGCCGTGCAGCCAGAAGGTGTGGACGGTGCTCTCCCGGCTCTCCACGAGGGAGTCCGACAGCCCACCCCCCATCCACCACCACCCCTGGATCCCCCGGCCACCCCTGAGTCGGCTGTCCTGGATGGTGCAGTTCCGCCAGAGGTACGCCAGCAGCGCGATCCCCCGGGTGATGCGGGGGGGTGCGGCGAAGAGGATGTCCACGGCGTGGCCCAGGGCGGCGGCGGTGGCCCCGGCGTCGCTTTCGGAGTCGTCGCCCCGGAAGTCCAGGATGGCCTGCGCCGCCCGCTCCACCTCGTCGGCCCCCACCTCGGGGGCGGTGGTGCTGAAGCCCGCCCGGGCGCCCAGGGACAGCCCGTCGGTGGCCGAGCGGAGGCCAGCCCGGTTGAGGGTGATCGCCCCGGTACCCCGGGCCAGCCCCTCGGTCTCCCGGGGGCTCCCATCCGGACCCCGGACCACAACACCGGGGGGACGGGTCAAGCCTCCGGGCCCCCGGATGATCTCCTCCGGGAGATCCGGCCTTTCCTCCACGGGAGGCCGTTCGCCGGTCTCGGGATCCCGCACCCGGATGCCGGGGAGCGGCGCGATGTCGCTCCCCCGCACCTGCCATCCTTCCGCCCGGGCCGCCAGCACGCCCACCCGGCCGTAGCGGATCCCGGTGTCCTGGAGGATCAGGTTGTGGACCCCATCCCCCGCCGGATCGAACGCCGGGACGGGCTCCTGGCCCCCCACCGGTCCCCGGTAGGACACGTTGTCGATGAAGAGTTCCTGCCCCCCGATGGCGAAGTCCGAGATGGGGGCGGTGTCCTGGGTCAGCACCAGGCGGCCACGCCGTTGGTCGGCCTCCGACTGCACCTGCACACGCACCCCTCCGATCACCTGTCCCGAGAGCTGCTGGAAATTCCCCACGTTCCGGAGCTGGCCATTCACCCGGAGGTTCACGCTGCCCCCCAGCACCCCGAACTGGAGCCGCACATCCTGGTAGGCCGCCGGGAAGTCGAAGATGACCAGCAGGTTGTTCAACTCCAGTTCCCGGCCGCTCCCTCCGGAGTCGATGGCGGGCCGGATCCTGGCGAAGCCGTTCGGGGCCTGCTGATTGTTGCCGAGGATGAAGGGAGCGCCCCGCATCCGGATCCCGTTGGATACGGCCTGCGTCCCCTGGCGGATCTCGGTCCCCGGGGCCAGGTCGTCGAAGGTCACCACCCCCGCCCCAGGCACCTGCGAGTCCCCGCCGTCTCCATCCCCCCCGTCGGCCACCGGCGTCAGGGTGTTCCCCCACAGGGCCACGATCCCTGCCCCCCCCAGGATCCGGCACCGGTCCACCGTGACCCCGTCGGCATGCCCCACCCGGACCCCGCAGGGGAAGGGGGTGCCGGGCTCCGGCTCGTCGGTGAGGTTCACCAGCGTCACGTCCCGGACGGTGATCTCCCGGCTGGGGACCATGTCCGAGCCGTGGAGCACCGTCACCAGCGCCGG
>CAYQVI010000500.1:0-1774 GCA_964420725.1 uncultured Gemmatimonadaceae bacterium
CAGGAGATCGTTCCATGCACCGAAGCGCCCTGTCCCTTTCCGCCGGGCTGTTCCTTCTGGCGGCCGCCCTGTTCCCCGGGGCCGTCCGGGCCCAGGGGACCAGCATCCGGATCATGCCGCCGGAGCGGGCCACCTTCGCCGTGGGTCAGCGCTTCGACATCCGGGTGGAGGCCACCGGGGACAATCCGGCGGGGGCTCCCCCCAGCGGGCTCAGGGTCTCCCTGGACGGCGTGGAGATCACCCACCGGAACATCCTGGATCCGGGGGTAGGGGGGGAGCGGGGTGCCGGCGGGGCAGGGGCTACCAGCGAGGCCATCCCTCCCCACCAGCGGGCCTACGCAGCCCCGGCCCACACCACGAACTTCCTTCTCCGGGACTGGAGCTTCGATGCGCCGGGATCCCATGAACTCCGGGCCTGGACGGAGGACGGTGCCGAGGCCTCCGTGACCCTCACCGCGCTTCCCTGGAGCGACCCGGCCTCCGGAGTCGCCCCGGTGCGGAACATCATCCTCCTGATGGGGGACGGGATGAGCGCCGCCAACCGCACGGCGGCCCGGGTGGTGTCCCGGGGAGTCACCGAAGGGAAGCCCGACGGGCTCCTGGCCATGGACCGGATGGAGGTCACGGGGATGACCATGACCTCCTCCCTGAACTCGGTCATCACCGACTCCGCCCCGGGAATGGCGGCCCTCTCCTCCGGGCACAAGTCCAACAACAACCAGATGGGGGTCTATCCGGACAACACGGTGGACGACCCCTTCGACAACCCCCGGGTGGAGTATGTGGGGGCCCTCATGCGGAGGGTCCGGGGAGAGGGGTTCAACGTGGGGCTGGTGACCACCGCCGATGTCACCGATGCGACTCCGGCGGGGAATGCCATCCACACGGCGGATCGGAACGCCTACGCCCCCATCGCCGCGCAGTACTTCGAGGAGCGGGAGCGGAATGGCGTGACGGTCCTGCTGGGGGGTGGGAGTCGCCACTTCCACCCCCGCACCGAAGAGCGCTCCCTGGGGCGGGCGGACGGTCGCGACCTCCTGGGAGACTTCACCGGGGCGGGGTACCACGCGGTCTTCGACGCCACGGAACTCGCGGATGTCATTGGCGCCCCGGAGCCCCCCCGGCGGCTCCTGGGACTCTTCCACCCCAGCCACATGAATGTGGCCTTCGACAAGGTGGGGATGGGACGCTACAGCGAGGAGCTTCTGGATGACCGCTACGAAGGGCTCCGGGATCAGCCCATGCTGGACGACATGACCCGGGCGGCGCTCCAGGTGCTGGAGGCGGGCTCTCCGGATGGGTTCTACCTGATGGTGGAGGGTGCCTCCATCGACAAGCAGGCCCACGCCGTGGATGGGGAGCGGACCATCTGGGACACCATTGAGCTGGACAATGCGGTGGCGGTGGCGCTGGAGTTCGCTGCCCGGACCAACAATGACGACGACCCGGACAACAACACCCTGGTGATCGTGGGGGCGGACCATGAGACCGGGGGGATCGCCCTGGTGGGGGTGGGGAACGAGCGGTACCAGCCCTCGGTCCTGGGACGGGGGGTCCGGGACTACGCCGCCGTCTTCCGCTTCGACCGGGACCAGGAGCTCAACTTCTTCCCCAACTATGAGGTGGACGAGAAGGGCTTCCCGGTGCACCCGGACCCCTCCCGGAAGGTCCTCATCGGCTGGGCTGCCGCCCCGGACCGATACGAGAACTGGATCTCCAACCGCCGGGCCCAGGATGCCGCGGTGGTCCGTCCCCACCCCGAGGCGCAGCCCGG
>CAYQVI010000501.1:0-1773 GCA_964420725.1 uncultured Gemmatimonadaceae bacterium
CCCATCCCCCAGATCGGCTTCGGGGGGATCGAGCTGGCCACCGGCGAGTTCCTGCTCCAGCGGCTGGACGGGCTGCATGACGAACTGGGGTTCGCTCCCTACACCAGTGGCACGAAGTCCGTCCTCGACGTCTTCGCCATCACCGCCGCCCTCATGGCGGGCACGGCGGGGCTCCCCCACGTCATCATCCGCTTCTACACCGTGCCCCGGGTGCGGGACGCCCGGACATCGGCGGGGTGGGCGCTCCTCTTCATTGCGATCCTCTACACCACGGCCCCGGCGGTGGCGGTCTTTGCCCGGACCAACCTCCTGAACACGGTCTCCGAGCAGCCCTATGCGGCGATGCCGGAGTGGTTCCGCACCTGGGAGGGGACGGGGCTCATCCAGTTCGACGACATCAACGGCGACGGCCTCATCCAGTACGTGGGGCCTGCCGCCACCGACCCCGCCGGCGCCCCCATCCCCAACGAGCTCACCCTGGACCGGGACATCATGGTGCTGGCCAATCCGGAGATCTCCGGGCTCCCGGCGTGGGTGGTGGGGCTGGTGGCGGCGGGGGGGCTGGCTGCCGCACTGTCCACGGCGGCAGGGCTCCTCCTGGTGGTGTCATCGGCCATCAGCCACGACCTGCTGAAGCGCTCCCTCCGTCCCGGGATCTCGGAGAAGGGAGAGCTCCGGGCGGCCCGGATTGCGGCCGCCGTGGCGGTGCTGGTGGCGGGGTATCTGGGGGTGAACCCCCCGGGCTTCGTGGTGCAGGTGGTGGCCTTCGCCTTTGGGCTGGCTGCGGCCTCCTTCTTCCCCGCCATCCTCCTGGGAATCTTCTCCAAACGGATGAACCGGGAGGGGGCCGTGGCGGGGATGATCACCGGGATCCTCTTCACGGCGGGGTACATCGTGTTCTTCAACTTCGTGCGGCCGGAGCTGAACAGCCCGGAGCACTGGTGGTGGGGGATCTCACCGGAGGGGATCGGGCTGGTGGGGATGCTCCTGAACTTCGGGGTGGCTGTGGCAGTGGCCGCCTTCACCCCGCCGCCCCCTGCCGATGTGCAGGAGCTGGTGGAGACCATCCGGGTCCCCAGGGGGGCCGGGGCCGCCCACGAACTGCACATCTGAGGGGATCTCTCCCGGTCCTGCGGGGCCGTCGTTTCCGCGGTGGGGGGGCTCACCAGGGGGCCGATGGACTGGATGCTCCCCCCGGCGCCCACGGCCGCAATTTCCGCGGAGGGGGGCGGATACAGTCGGAGTCGTCCCCCGCCGCCGCGCCCACCGGCATGTCGGGGCGGATACAGTCGGAGTCGTCCCCCGCCCCCGCGCCCACCGGCATGTCGGGGCGGATACAGTCGGAGTCGTCCCCCGCCGCTGCGCCCACCGGGCACGTCGGGGCGCAGAGGGGGGCGGGACGGGGAGCAGCGAAGGGAGGGGGAGGAACAGCGAGGGAGGCGGAGGGGAGGGCTCCGGGGCGAGAAGAATTCGGCTCTCGACGTCGTCGGCAAAGCCGAGTGGCGAATCCTTCCCGGATAGCGAGACGGATTCAGCTTTCGAAGGCGATGAGCGGCTCGAACGATGAATTCTTGTCGGATAGCGAAAAGGATTCGCCACTCGGGGAATCCAGGAAGGGCGAGAGCTGAATAGTGATCGGTGCCGTGAGCGGCGCCGCTATCCCCGGGCCATCGGGGGCTCCTCCACGGGCTCCTCCGGGCAAGCCGTTCCGATGGGCTCTCGACCCCCGCCGGGTGCCAGGTGTGAACAGCCCCTTCGCCCGCGGTCGGGCCC
>CAYQVI010000502.1:0-1768 GCA_964420725.1 uncultured Gemmatimonadaceae bacterium
CACCGACGCCGACCTCTATCTGGAGCGGCAGGTCACGGAGCTCACCGAAGGGGGGTGGGTGGTGCTGGAGAGACGGGGCTCGGCGGGGGGGACCACCCGGGTGGCCCGGCTGATCGATGAGGTGAACCACGGCTCCCGCACCGACTACGCCATGAGCGGGAAGGTCACCGGGCTCACATTCCCCTCGGGAGCGTCCAAATCCACCGCCTTCCTCACCCGCACCACCACGGTGCGGATCCGCAGCGAGCAGCTCCCCCTGGCGCCGGTGCCGGTGCAGGACGCCGTGCCTGCCGGCACCGCGGTCCTTGAGCTGGACACCATGGCCACCGGCCTGGTGAAGGGGCAGGCGGTGGTGCTGAAGGGGGAGGACCCGGAGGCCCCTGATGTGGAGCACCGGGAGATCCTGACCCTGGACGAGATCACCCACGCCCGGGGGCGCACCACCCTCACCTTCCTGGAGACGGAGGGGACGGAGCACGCCTACATCCGGGCCACCCTCACCCTGAACGCCAATGTCCTCCTGGCCACCCACGGGGAGACGGTGGCGGCAGAGGTGCTGGGAGGGGGGGACGGCGCCCGGGCCCACCAGCGCTTCACGCTCAAGAAACCCCCCCTGACCCACGTGTCGGCGGCGAACCCCCGGGGGACGGAGTCCACCCTTCTGGTGCGGGTGAACGGGGTGGAGTGGACGGAACTCCCATCGCTGTACGGCACCGGCCCGGGCGACCGGGTCTACACGGTGCGCCTGGACGACGACGGCGACTCTGCGGTGATCTTCGGCGACGGCCGCTCCGGGGCCCGGCTCCCCACCGGGCAGGAGAACGTGGTGGCGTCGTACCGGAGCGGGATCGGAATGGACGGGCAGGTGGGTCCCCGGACCCTGAGTCTCCTCCCCCGGCGCCCCTTCGGCGTGAAGAAGGTGGAGAACCCTCTTCCGGCCTCCGGCGCCGCCGACCCCGAGGCGCTGGACGACGCCCGGCAGAATGCCCCCCTCACGGTCCTCACCCTGGACCGCATCGTCTCGCTGGAGGACTACGAGCACTTCGCCCGGGGGTACGCCGGGATCGGGAAGGCCCGGGCCACCGCCGTGTGGGACGGCACCCGGGAGCACATCCACCTCACCGTGGCGGCCTCGGATGGCGGGGAAGTGGTGTCCCCCCTCTTCGACAACCTGCTGGACGCCATCGAGGGGGCCCGGGATCCCCTCCGCCCGGTGATCCTGGAGCCCCATCAGCCCTTCGTCTTCTTCGTGAAGGCCAAAGTGCTGAAGGATGCGGCCCACGTGTGGGACGATGTGCGGAAGGCCGTGGAGGCGGCGCTGCTGGAGGCCTTCGGCTTCCGGAGCAGGGGCTTCGGGGAACCCGTCACCGCCGCCGAGATCCTCCGGGTGATGCACGGGGTGGCCGGGGTGGTGGCTGTGGATCTGGATGAGCTGTACCGCACCGCTCCCGGCTCCGGCGCTTCGGGCCCCCTCTTCAACGCGGTGCTGGATTCCAGGGCCGCCCGTTGGGACCGGAGCCTCCAGCAGATCCTCCCGGCGCAGCTCCTCCTGGTGCACCCCCTGGGGATCGAACTGTCGGAGATGACGCCATGAGCGAATCCCTCTACGGACTGCTCCCGGCCCACATCCGGATCCGGGATGCGGAGCAGGGCGAGCCCCTCCGGGCGCTCCTGGGGATCATCCAGGAGCAGGCGGACCGCCTGGAAGCGGACATCGCGGGGCTCTACGACGACTGGTTCATCGAGACCTCCCGGGAGTGGGTGGTCC
>CAYQVI010000503.1:0-1765 GCA_964420725.1 uncultured Gemmatimonadaceae bacterium
CCATCCGCACGTCGGTGTTGCTGACGATGGTGAGGTACTTCTGGAAGGGCTCCAGCGGCTTCAGCAGGTTCTGGTCGTTCATGGAGAAGTTCTTCCCCACCCTCTCCGGCGCGAACAGGTGCTGGCTGGCCCCCCAGTCATTGGACCCGGCGGCGCCATGCACCTCCTCCATGCAGATGAGGCGGGTCTTCTGCAGCTCTTCCGACGCCCAGCGACGCCCGGCGGGGATCATGGCCTCCAGGTAGGGGAGGGCCACCGTGGCCCCCATGGCCTGCAGGAAGGTCCGGCGGGGCAGGTGCTTTCCGGTGATGAAGCCCGTGTTCATGATGTGCCTCTCCTTGGAAGGGCGCACGCTGCGGCGCACGCGGTCCGGACCCGGCTCACTGCCGGTCCCCGGCGTCGGTCTGGTCGGCCACACCCGCCACGGTCCGCATCCGGAAGGGATCGCTGAGCACGACCCCCAGGACCAGGGACGACAGGCGGTAGTCGTCGGGCTCGGAGCCCCGGACGATGGCGCGGATGGCAGGCTGGTCCTGGGTGCGGACCGGCCGGGCGATGGCATACGACATCAGGTACTCGGTGAAGCTCCGCACCAGCGGCACGGGACGGCGCAGCAGGGCCTCCGCCAGCTCGGCGGGGCCGTTCACCGGAGAGCCGTCGTAGAAGTCCCCCCGGGTATCCATCGGCATCCCGTTCTCCCGGAGGCGCCAGCGGCCCATGACGTCGAAGTTGTCCAGGGCGATCCCGATGGGGTCCATCATGATATGACACGAAGAGCAGGCGGGGTTGGCCCGATGGATGGCCATCCGCTCCCGGGTGGTGAGGACCTTCCCGTCATCCACCGCGTTGGTCTCCTCCAGCGCCGGCACGCTGGGGGGGGGCGGAGGGGGCGGAGAGCCCATGAGCACCTCCATCACCCACTTCCCCCGGAGCACCGGTGAGGTCCGGTTCCCCATGGAGGTGAGGAGGAGCACGCTCCCGTGCCCCAGGATCCCCTTCCGCTGGGAGTCCTCCGGGTAGTCCACCTTCCGGAAGCCGTCCCCCATCACCCCGGGGATGTCGTAGTGCCCCGCCAGCCGCTCGTTCAGGAACGAGTAGTCGGCGGAGAAGAGCTCCAGGATGCTCCGGTCCTCCTCCAAGAGGTACTGGAAGAAGTGCTCCGTCTCCCGGCGCATGTCGTCCCCCAGGTTCTCGCTGAAGTCCGGGAACCAGAAGGGGTCGGGGCGGATGTTCTCCATGTCCTGGAGCCGGAGCCACTGGGCGGCGAAGCGGGTGGAGAGCGCCTCCGCCCGGGGGTCCTCCAGCATCCGGAGCGCCTGTCGGCGGAGCATGTCCGGGTCGTTCAGGTCGCCGGAGGCGGCCACGGCCACCAGCTCGTCGTCCGGGGGCGAACCCCACAGGAAGAAGGAGAGGCGCGACGCCAGATCCAGGTCATCCACCGGGTAGACCTCGCCGGGGGCCAGCCCCGCCGGCTCCCGCTCCATGCGGAAGATGAAGGCCGGGCTCGCCAGGATCGCCTGCAGGGCCATGCGGATCCCCGTCTCGAACCCCTCCGCCTCGGCGCCCTCCCGGTAGAACTCCATGATCCCCGCCAGCCGCTCCGGGGCCACCGGCCTCCGGTACGCCTCGGATGCCAACCGCTCCACGATGGACTCCGCACAGGGGAGCTCTTCGGCGGGGGTGGCGGGCATGCAGGAGAAGATCCGCCGCCGGGCCTCGGTCTCGGACACCCCCACCGCCTCATGGGGGCCCGAGATGGTCATGT
>CAYQVI010000504.1:0-1764 GCA_964420725.1 uncultured Gemmatimonadaceae bacterium
GAGGTGTGGGCCTGGATCCGGAGGAACCTCCCGGTGCTCACCCGCTACGGGAACGAAGCGCTCTCTCCCTACTTCGCGGACCTGGGGGCCTATCTGGAGCTGTGGAGCGACCTGGCGGACCAGGTGCAGGCGGGGCGGGCGGTGCAGGCCGGAGACCTCTCGGACCTGGTGAAGGATGTGGCCCGGCGGGTGTCGTCGCTTCCGTCCAACCGGGCCGAGCCGCCACCGATCTTCGGGGTGCCGGGGTCGGAGCGCGTGGTCAACGCCTTCGCTCCCGTGCCCATCAGGCCCGGCCCCCCATCGCCGCAGGCCCCCACCCCACCCCGGGTGGAGCACTCCCGGGCGCCCCTGCGGGTGGCCATCGCCGGCCCCCACACCGACGGGCGGACGGTGGAGTTCTCCCGGGCCACCACCGCAGTGGCCGCCCAGTTGGGGGTGGGGGGGCGGGTGGTCACCGGGGACGCTCCGGACGGCACGTCCTCTCTGGGACAACTGGTGGACCTCCCCTCGCCCTTCGGGGACAAGGGCTCGGCCTCCACCGCCGACCTGCTCCGCTGGTTCGATGAGGCCCTCGCCGCCCGGGCGGACGTGGTCCTCCTGGACTTCGGCGCCCCCGCCCCGACGCCGATGTGGGAGGAACTCGCCCGGTCCGCCACCCAGGGCCGGCTGGTGGTGGCTGCGGGGGGAATCTCCGAGGGGCCCGTCTATCCGGCCTGGTTCCCGGGGATCCTGGCGGTGGGGGCGCTGGAGGCGGACGGAACTCCGGCGCAGTATTCCACCTGGGACGCCGCAGCGGGGAAGCCGGAGATCTTCGCGCCGAAGACCACCGACGGCAGCCCCCTGGAGGGGGTCCCGGTACGCCCGGGGATGGAGGGTCCCAGCTTCGCCGCGCTCCACGTGGTGATGGCTGCGATCCTGGTCTGGGCCAGCGACCGGAGTCAGCGGGCGGAGGACGTCCGGGAGCGGCTCCTCTCCAGTGCCCGCCCCGGTTCAGGGGGAATCCGCATCCTGGATCTTCCTGCCGCGCTGGATGATGTGCGTCGCCAACTCCTGCTGGACGTGCTGGAGCGGGGCGCCCTGGAGACCGGCGAGCTTCTCGCGGAGGCGGGGATGCGGTCCGAGCTGGCCCTTCCCCTGTTGGATGCCATGGCCGCGCAGGGCATGGTCCGGAAGGTCACGGAGCGGGGTGTGGAGCGGTGGGAGAATCCCCGGGCCGTGTATCAGGTCTACGAGGAGCTCCGCCGGGACGTGCCCTCCAGTGATGCCCGGACGGCGGCGCTGGAGACACTGGTGGAGCGGATCCGGGAGCTGGCCCGCAGGGGTCGGTTCGACGCCGAGGAGGTGCAGGCCATGTGGAAGAGCGATCAGGAGGGACGGCGCATCGCCGCCCTGGCGGCCATGGAGGGGCGCCCCGAGCTCCAGGATCCGGAGATCGTCCTGGACGGGATCGCCGGGTCCCGCACCGCCTTCGAGCAGTTCCACGCCCTGCTTCTGGCCCGGGAGATGCTGCCCGGGATGGATGCGGGTCTGCGGACCCGCCTCGGGGCGGCGATCCACGCGCAGATGGGTGCCGACGGACACATCGACGCCGGGACGGATCGGGCCATCCTGGCCGCGGCGCTGCTGGGGGCGTTGCAGGACGAGGGGTAGATCCCACCGGAGGTGCCGAGGCCTGATTCCCCTGGCGTCCCGGCCGAGAACCCGTATGGCGAAACACACGAAGAAATCCGACCTTCCCACAAAGGTGTGCGCCACCTGTGGCCG
>CAYQVI010000505.1:0-1761 GCA_964420725.1 uncultured Gemmatimonadaceae bacterium
CACAGCCCATGACGAGGGTGTCCCACGATGCCCACCTATGAGTACCGCTGCCCGGCCTGCGGCAACCGCTTCGAGCTGTTCCAGCGGATGACGGATACCCCCGGCGCGCCCTGTCCGGCGTGTGGGGCCGCCGCCGAGCGTCTCCTCTCCGCCGGTGCTGGCTTCCTGTTCAAGGGAGACGGCTTCTACATCACCGACTACCGGAGCGCCGACTACAAGAAGAAGGCGGCGGCCGAGGGCGGTTCGTCCGGCGGCGGCGAGAAGGCTTCCTCCGGAGACGGCGCGGGGAAGGGAACGGGGGCGTCGCCTTCCGTGGGCTCCTCCTCCACCGGGAGCGGGGGCTCCGGGGGGAGCGGCGGAAGCGGCTCCTCCGGCAATGGCGGCTCCTCCGGCACCTCCGGCGGGGGTTCCTCGTCCTCCGGTTCCTCCTCCGCATCGGGAAGCTGACCCCGCCATGGCCCAGGACCAGATCCGCGCCGCCCTCGCCGCCCTCCTGGAGGAGATGGGGGCGGGAACCCCGGAGATCCGGCTGGAGCAGCCCCGGGATCCCTCCCACGGCGACGTGGCTACCAATGTGGCTATGACGCTGGCGGGGGTCCTCCGGAAACCCCCCAGGGCCATTGCCCAGGAGCTGGCGGACCGACTGGACCTTTCCGGCGCCGGAGTGACGGCGGTGGAGGTGGCAGGGCCGGGCTTCCTGAACTTCCGCCTCTCATCCGGAGAGGTGGCGGGGGTGCTCCCCCGGATCCTGGCGGAGGGAGGGCGCTTTGGCCGCTCCGAGGAAGGGGGCGGACAGCCCCTCATGGTGGAGTTCGTGTCTGCCAACCCCACCGGTCCCCTGCACCTGGGGCACGGCCGTCAGGCGGCCCTTGGGGATGCCATCTCCGCCCTCCTGGAGTGGGCCGGATGGGCGGTGCACCGGGAGTTCTACTACAACGACGCCGGCCGGCAGATCGACCGGCTGACGGAGTCGGTGCGAGCCCGCTACGAGCAGCAACTGGGGCGGGAGACGCCCCTTCCGGAAGACGGCTACCACGGCGAGTACGTGGTGGAGCTGGCCGCCGGGCTGGTGCGGGACGAGGGGGACCGGCTTCTGGACGACCGCTCCCCAGAGACCGACGAGACGATTCGCCGGTACGCCGTGGCGGTCCTCCGGGCGGAGCAGGACCGGGACCTCACCGGGTTCCGGGTCCACTTCGACACCTACTACCTGGAGTCCTCCCTCTACACTGAGGGGCGGGTGGAGCGGACCATCGCCGCCCTCCGGGAAACGGGGCTGGTGTACGAGGAGGGAGGGGCGGTCTGGCTCAAGACCACCGAGTTCGGTGACCAGAAGGACCGGGTCATGGTGAAGGCCGACGGCTCCCCCACCTACTTCCTCCCGGACGTGGCCTACCATCTGGCCAAGTGGGAACGGGGCTTCCGGCACGTCATCAACGTGCAGGGGGCGGACCACCACGGGACGGTCTCCCGGGTCCGGGCGGGGCTCCAGGCGCTGGGGCTCCCGGAGGGGTACCCGGAGTACGTGCTCCACCAGATGGTGACGGTGGAACGGGATGGTGCAGAAGTGAAGTTCTCCAAGCGGGCCGGGGGCTACACAACGCTGCGCGATCTCTACGAGGCGGTGGGTGTGGACGTCACCCGCTACTTCTTCCAGATGCGGAAACCCGACGGTCACCTGGTCTTCGATCTGGATGTGGCGCTGGACCAGTCGGAGAAGAACCCGGTCTACAAGAGCCAGTACGCCCATGCCCGGGTCTG
>CAYQVI010000506.1:0-1759 GCA_964420725.1 uncultured Gemmatimonadaceae bacterium
ACCGGTGCAGGTGGAGATCGGCTTCAACCGGGCGGCCCCCGTGGACATCGTCATCCAGTTGGAGAGCTCGGATGCCAGGGCCCTGGGGGTCCCCGCCCAGGTGATCCTCCCCCGGGGTCAGCGGTCGGTGACGGTCCCTCTTCGCGCCGCGACAACCCTCACCGAGGAGACGCCGGTGACCCTTCGGGCCCGGTTGGCCCATGACCCCCAGCGGACCATGGAGCAGGTGCTGCGGGTGAGGCCTCCAGGGTAGGGCCGGGGGGGAGGGCGGTGCCATGGCCGGGGGGGAGGGCGGTGCTGCCTCCCCCTCAGCGCGCGATCACATTCCCCAGCATCTCGATGGCCTCGAACAGCTCCCCCGGGCGGCACTCCTCGCAGAGGACGGTGCGGCCGGCACGGACCTCTCCGGTCTCGGTGTCCAGGATCCGGGCGCTGAAGGTGACGCTGGCGCCGGAGGTGCCGATGGAGCCCAGCACCACGTAGCGGGCGTTCAGGAGCCGCCCCAGTTGCAGCCCTCCGGGTTCGGTGAGTCCCTGCCGGGCCAGCTCCTGCTCGTCCAGCACGGTCTCGATCCGCAGGCGTTCCACCACGGTGAGGTGATCGAGGTTGGCCAGCTGTGTGGTGAGGAGCTCGGCCACGGTGCGGGAGAGCGTGCCCTCCCCGTCCCGGTCGTCGAAGGGGGCCACTGCCAGGATCGCCGGCTGGTCGGAGGGGATGGCGGGGGAGTCCGTGCCCAGGACCCGGAGACGGCCCCGGAGTCCCTCTTCGGGCTCGTTCAGCCGTTCGGCGAAGGTCCGTTCGCGGTACTCCATGGACCAGACCGCCACATCGCCGTCCCGGGTGGCCACCGCCAGGAGTCCGGAACTCCCGTCCACCACCAGGTGCTCCACGGGACCCGGGGCGGGGATGGCCACCCCCTGCGCGCCCCGGCGGAGATCCACCACCCGGATCCGGTCCCCCCGTGCCATGACCACATGGTCGTTCCCAGGACCCACCACCAGGGCGTCCACCACCCCCTCCTCCGGGACCACCTGCCGGATCTCGTTTCCGCTGTGCCAGTCGAAGACCAGCAGCAGGTCCCGTCGGACCAGGTCGCCGGGGCGAGCCGGACCCCGGAGCCCCCCCCGGGGAAGGGCCACCTCCTCCAGGGCTGCGACGAGGATGTTGGCGGACCCGTCCTGCCCCGCGGCGTGGAGGCGGGTGCGGGATCCGTAGAGCTCGTCGCTCTGCAGCGTGACGTGGCGGAGTTGCTGGAGCGTCGCCGGGTTCCAGGCGGTCATGGACCCGTCCCGGGACAGCGCCTGCAGCTGCCCGCCCCGCCGGTCGAAATCCAGGAAGATGGGGTCGCGCAGCGCCTCCCCGGCGTCGATGGTGCCGACCCGATGCCGTGCACGGAGGTCCACCACGACGATGCTCCCCTCCCCGGCAATGGCCAGGGTGCGGCCGGAGGGGTCCAGGGCGAAGCGCACCGGCGAGAGTCGGGGCCCCTCGAGACTCTCGGCCGTCCCGTCGGCGCGGAGCACAGGATGGATCCCGATTCCGCCCCGGTCATCCACCGTCACCGCCAGCGAGTCGCCTTCCAGGAAGGCCGCGAACAGCACGGGCGCAGAGGTGGGGTGCCGCCCCTCCCATTCCACTGTCCCGTCGGTCAGTTGGCGGACCGTCACCAGCCCCCCCCGAGCGGCCACCAGGATCCGGTTTCCGTCCCCGGAGAAGTGCGGCGCCACGGGCTCCCCGGGTACGGCCTCGAAGGCCAGGA
>CAYQVI010000507.1:0-1757 GCA_964420725.1 uncultured Gemmatimonadaceae bacterium
TCGTCTTCCCGGTGGCGGCCATCGCGGTGGGGAGTCACTACTTCGGCTTCAGGACCGCCTACGGCGACGTGGGCTACTGGGTGCTGGCCGCCGTCATGTGCGGGGTGGGCACTGCGGCGATTTTCTCGCAGGTGCTTCCCCCGGAGGCGGTCGCCTGGATCATTGCCGGAGTCGAGATGGGATTCGGCGTCTGGTTCACGATCAGAGGTGTCTCCCGGGCGGCGCTGGACGCCCGGACCTGAGGGCGAGGGCGGCGGCCGGGGAGCGTTGGGATGGAGGAATGGACTGGCTGATGCAGAAGCTCTTGCACACTCCACCGGGCCCCGCCACCGTCCGACGGTGAGCCGTTCCAACTGGACCCCATCCAGAAGTCGCCCATGAGACGGCATCCCAGCATCGGCATTCTCGCCGCCGTCGCCGCATCGCTGACCCTCGCCGTCTGCGCCGACGGTGAACCACCCCGCCCCTCCGGCGAACGCATCGTCATCGGCGACACCACCATCGTGCCGGCGGGTGATCCTGTGTGGGGCGACATTGTGGAGCTCGTCGAGGAGATGAGCTTTGGCGTTCTGGAGGGGGAGCCGGAATACGAGCTCGGGGCCTTTCTCGAACTGGCCGTGGATGCCTCCAACGGGGTGTACGTGTTCGATGGCCAGGTCCCGGCGCTTCGCTACTACGATGCCTCCGGCGTCTATGTGCGCACGCTGGGCCGTGGGGGGAGTGGCCCCGGCGAGTACGGGGACGCGGCCCTGGGGCTGACGGTCCGGCAGACCGACGGGCGGGTCGTCCTCCGGGATGCCCGGAATGCCCGCCTCAACGTCTACTCCGAGGAGGGAATCCCCCTCACTTCGTGGCCGGTGGGGACCCCCCTGTTTTCGGCCCGGGCCATGACCAGGGACACGGCGGACCACCTCTACCTGAAGGTCCTCACCGGCCCCATTGTCCAGGGAGAGGACTGGCCTATCGGGCTTCTGAATCTGGACCCCGAGGGCCAGATCGTCGACACGCTGAGCCCTCCGACCCTCGCCGGAAGCCCTTCTCCCGCCGGGGGCCCCTTTGATCCGGCCCGCACCTGGGAGTTCAGTCCTCTGGGGGGATTCTGGGTCGGGGTGGGCAACATCTATGTGCTGGAGCACCGTCGGCCGGACGGCACCGTGCTCCGGGTGACGCGCGATCTCGAACCCACCCCCCTCCAGCCGGAGGAGCGGAGTGAGTGGATCGCCCGAACCGAGTGGCTGGCCCGTGCCAACGGCCAGGAGGTCCCGTCGATCCCCGCCGAGAAGCCGCTCTTCCGATCGATGATCGCCGGGGAGGACGGCCGGCTCTGGGTGCGGCTCTTCGCAGAGGCCGAGAAGGAGGAGGACTCGGGGGTGGCGGCACCCCCTGGAAGGGATGGGCCGCCGCCCAGAACCTGGCGGGAGCCGGAGGTCTACGACGTCTTCGAGTCCGACGGCACCTACCTGGCTCAGATCCGCCTGCCCTCCCGGACCTCGCTCTCGCTCCACCGGGGCGAGCACATGTGGGGGGTCCGGCAGGACGAGTTGGGCGCGGTCAGTGTCGTGCGGTTCCGCATCGTGCCGGGGGGGTGAGGGTGGCCATGCTCCATTCCGTGATCCCCACCCTCCGGGTCACCCGGGTTGAGGATGCCCTCCCCCTCTACCAGGCGTTGGGGTTCGAGGTCGCCTGGCAGCATCAGCTTGCCCCGGACGCGCCCCGGCTGACGGCCGTTGCCCGGGACTCGAAGGAGCTGTTCCTCA
>CAYQVI010000508.1:0-1747 GCA_964420725.1 uncultured Gemmatimonadaceae bacterium
CGACCCATGAAGCCAGGCATCCACCCCGAGTACCGTCCTGTGGTGTTCCAGGACGCCTCCAGTGGCTACGCCTTCCTGACCCGCTCCGCCATCGAGACGGAGCGGACGATCCAGTGGGAAGACGGGAATGAGTACCCCCTCTACACGCTGGAGATCTCCAGCTCCTCGCATCCGTTCTATACGGGCCAGCAGCGGCTGGTGGACACCGCGGGCCGGGTGGAGCGCTTCAAGCGGAAGTATCAGAGCCACGGCAGCTGATCGGGATACTCCGGTTGCGGTCGATGGGTGAATGGGGGGCGCCTCCGCATGGGTGCGCCCCCCGTGCCATTGCCTTCCGGGATCGCTGATGGAGCCCGTGGACGATCGTCTGCGCCGCAGGTTGGAGGAGGCGGAACGACGCCTCCGTGAACTGGACGGGCGCCTCTCGGACCCGGACGTCACCCGGGATCCCGAGCGACTCCGGGAGCTGGGACGGGAGCGCGCGGAGCTGGAACCGCTGGTGGACTCCGCCCACCGGATCTTTGCCCTGGAGCAGGAGCTGGCCGGGGCCCGGGAGCTGCTGGAGGGGAGCGATTCCGACCTCCGGGCCATGGCCCAGGAGGAGGTCCGGGAGTTGGAGGCCCGGCTCCGGGAGGCCGTCGCTGTGGGGCAGGAGCGGGCCACCCCCCGGGACCCCCTGGACGACCGTCCCGCCGTGCTGGAGATCCGTGCTGGCACCGGTGGGGACGAGGCGGGGCTCTTCGCGTCGGAGCTCCTCCGGATGTACACCCGGATGGCGGAGCGGAAGGGGTGGTCGGTGGAGCTCATCTCCATGACGGAGGGGATCCCCGGGTCGGTGAAGGAGGCCATCGTGCTGATCCGGGGCCGGGGGGCCTTTGGCGAACTCCGCTACGAGTCCGGTGTCCATCGGGTCCAGCGGGTGCCTGAGACCGAGAACCAGGGTCGCATCCACACCTCTGCAGCCACCGTGGCGGTCCTCCCCGAGGCGGAGGAGGTGGACGTCCGCATCGATCCCCAGGAGCTGCGGATCGACGTCTTCCGCTCGTCGGGCCCGGGGGGGCAGTCCGTGAACACCACCGACTCCGCCGTCCGGATCACCCATCTCCCCACCGGGTTGGTGGTGTCCTGCCAGGACGAGAAATCCCAGCTCAAGAACAAGACCCGGGCGCTGCAGGTCCTCCGGAGCCGGCTCATGGACCTGGAGCTCTCCGCCCGGGAGGCGGAGCGGGCCAGGGACCGCCGGGCCCAGGTGGGGACCGGCGACCGCTCGGGGAAGGTCCGCACCTACAACTTCCCCCAGAACCGGGTCACCGACCACCGGATCGGCCTGACCATGCACGGGGTGCCCGACATCATGGATGGTCATCTGGAGGAACTCACCTCCGCCCTCCGTATGGCCCGGGCGTCGGAGCTCATGGAGGGGGAGGAGTGACGGCGGCGGGAGCGGTGGATCCGGGTGGGGTCCAGCCCCCTGCGCCGGGAGAGCCCTGGACGGTCCTCCACCTGGTGCGGTGGAGTTCCGCCTGGCTCGCCGAACGAGGGGTGGAGAGGGCCCGGCTGGATGTGGAGTTGATGCTGGCGGACGCCCTTGATGTGGAGCGGCTCCGACTCTACCTGGAGTTCGACCGACCCCTGGTGGAGAGGGAACTGGCGGCCTTTCGCGCCCGTCTCCGTCGGCGGGCCGCCCGGGAACCCCTCCAGTACATCCTGGGGGAGACCGGCTTCCGGCAGCTCCGCCTCCGGACCG
>CAYQVI010000509.1:0-1743 GCA_964420725.1 uncultured Gemmatimonadaceae bacterium
GTCCGGAATCGGAGCCGCGGCGGCCGCCGTCCTGGCCGAATCGGGGGTAAACCTGTTGCTGGTGGCCCGTCGGCTCCCACAACTGCAGGAGAGCGCCGTCCTGCTCCGGGAGCAGTATGGAGTAGCGGTGGAGGTGGTGGCCGCAGACCTGGCCACGGCGGCTGGAATGGAAGCCGTGGAGGAAGCCGGTCGCCACCTGGATGTGGGGCTCCTGGTGGCGGCGGCGGGGTTCGGCACCTCGGGCTCGTTCGTGGAGGGCGACCTGGACGAGGAGGTGGAGATGCTCCACGTGAATTGCCGGGCCGTCCTCCAGTCCACCCATCACTTCGCCCGGAGATTCAAGGCCCGGAACCGGGGGGGAATTGTCCTCTTCGGCTCCATCGTGGGCTTCCAGGGCACGCCGTACGCGGCCCACTACGCGGCCACCAAGGCCTACATCCAGACACTGGCCGAGGGATTGCGGGTGGAGCTCGCCCCCCATGGAGTGGATGTGCTGGCCACAGCCCCGGGCCCGGTCCACACCGGATTCGCCGCCCGCTCCCGCCTGAAGATGGGCGCCGCCCTCCAGCCGGAGGCCGTGGCCCGGGAGACGCTGGCCGCCCTGGGACGCCGGACCACCGTGCATCCCGGGCTGCTGACCAAGATCCTCACCGGGTCCCTGTCGCTGCTCCCCCGGTGGGGGCGGAGTCAGGTGATGGGCCGGGTGATGGCCGGGATGGCCCGGCCGCGGACGGATGCTGCTTGAATGGGAGGACAGGGGGTGTGGTCGCTGGCACCGGGCCGGGTTGATACCCCGCACCCCACGCATCGCCCTACGGCCCGACCCCCAGCCCCAGCCGCTCCCCCACCTCCCGCTGGGCACGATCCAGGGTCAGCAGGCCAAGAGGCGGCGAGGGGAGGGGATCCAGGAGCTCCGCCAGATGGAGGGCACAGGCCAGGTGCCAGAGGTCGGCGCCCCGGAGGAACCCGGCGGACAGCACCCGGTGGAACAGGGATCCCAGCCGGCCCTCCGGGCGGACCCACCCCACCCCCGCTACCCAGGCATCCGACCAGAGCCGGCGTTGCCGGTGGAAGACCGAGCGAAGCTCCGCCTCCAGCAGGTCTGAACTGAACAGGCGATCGTACTCGGCCAGGGCTTCCCGCACCCGCTCGCCCTGGTGTTCATCGAAGGCCAGGGCCACAAGGGCGGAGGTGTCGACGTAGGCCACCCTCACCCGTGCCGGTCCTCCAGGAACCGGTCCAGGACCCCGGGACCGCCGGGCATGGCAGGGGGAAAGGCGTCAGGCGGCGCAAGGGGAGCTTCAAGAATCCCTCGATCCTCCAGTTCCCGCAGGCGCTCCTCCACCGTGCCCTCCGAAACGGGGATGGGGCGGATCTCGGCCACTGGCCGGCCGTGGTACGACACCGTGAAGGTCTCGCCCCGCTCCCGCACCAGGCGGATGATCTCCGAGAGCTTCGCTTTGGCCTCGTAGAGGCTGTACTGGGTACCCATGGAGTGAATCTGGTCTATCTGGTCAGATCGGGGAAGGGGCCCCTACACCCGCTCCCCGATCACCGCCGCCATCTCCACGGTCCCCGCCGTCCCCCCCAGGTCCCGGGTCCGCACCGCCCCTTCCGCCAGCACCCCCTCGATGGCGGCCACGATGCGGTCGTGGGCCGCCCCCAGCCCCAGGTGGTCCAGCATGAGGGCCCCGGCCCAGATGGTCCCCACGGGGTTGGCGATCCCCTGCCCCGCGATGTCCG
>CAYQVI010000510.1:0-1741 GCA_964420725.1 uncultured Gemmatimonadaceae bacterium
TGGGACGGGTGACCGCGCTGGGAGCCATTGCCGAGCGGAAGTGCAGCGGCTCCGGTGGATGCAGCACCCCCACCCCGGAGCGGCGCATCCTCCGGCCGGCCTCCGAGGTGGAGGTTGCGGCGCTGGAGCGCCTCCGGGAGGACGAGGAACGGGTGCGCTTCGAGACGCGAGCCGCGGTGGCCCGGCACGGCCTCCTGATGAAGGTCACCGAGGCGGAGTGGCAGTTCGACCGGAACCGGCTCATCGTCTACTTCACGGCGGAGCGCCGGGTGGACTTCCGGGAGTTGGTCCGGGATCTGGCCCGGACCTTCCGCACCCGGATCGAACTGAAGCAGATCGGGGTCCGGGACGAGGCCGCCCTCCTGGGAGGGGTGGGCCGGTGCGGCCGGGAGCTCTGCTGCTCCACCTGGCTCCCCGAGCTGAAGCCGGTGAGCCTGCAGTTGGCCAAGGACCAGAAGCTCTCCCTCAACCCGGCGCAGATCTCCGGGTGTTGCGGACGGCTGATGTGCTGCCTCATGTACGAGCATGACACCTACGTCCAGGCCCGGAGACGCTTCCCCCGGGAGGGAAAGAGCCTCCGCACCAGCAGGGGCGAGGAGCGGGTGGTGGCCGTGGACATCTGGGCCGACATGGTGACCCTCCGGCACCCCGAGGGCTCGCACCGGGTGGTGGCGCTGGAGGCGCTCCGCCTGGAGATGGCCGCCGCTGCCGGGGAGTCCGGCGACCCCCCCGCCCGGGGCTGAACCCCCCTTCACCTCCTTGCCACCTCCGGGAGAACCCGTGTCCCAGTCGCCTCCGCGCTTCTATCTCACCACCCCCATCTACTACGCCTCCGGGGAGCCCCATATCGGGCACGCCTACACCACGATCCTGGCGGATGGCCTGGCCCGCTACCGGCGGCAGGAGGGGGAGGACGTGATGTTCCTCACCGGCACCGACGAGCACGGCCAGAAGATCCAGGAGGAGGCGGCCCGGCGGGGGCTCACCCCCATCGCCCTGTGCGACGCCATGGCGGGGCGCTTCCGGGAGGCGTGGGAGGGGCTGGGGATCTCCTTCGACCGCTTCATCCGCACCACGGAGAGCGAACATGTGAATGTGGTGCAGGCCTTCGTGCAGCGCCTCATGGACCGGGGCCACGTGTACGAGGCGGAGTACGAGGGGTGGTACTCGGTGCACGAGGAGCGCTTCTTCACCGAGAAGGAGCTGGGACCGGGGAACACCGACCCCATCGCCGGGCGCCCGGTGGAACGGATCCGGGAGAAGAACTACTTCTTCCGCATGAGCAGCTTCCAGGAGGCGCTGATCCGGCAGATCGAGGAGAACCCGGAGTGGATCCTCCCCGCCAGCCGCCGGAACGAGGTCCTGGGCTTCCTGCAGAAGCCGCTGGAGGATCTCTCCATCTCCCGGCCCCGGAGCCGGCTCCCCTGGGGAATCCCCCTCCCCTTCGACGAGGACCACGTCACCTACGTCTGGGTGGACGCCCTCATCAACTACGTCACCGCCTCAGGCGTGGTGAGGCCGGGGGGCACCCCCGGGGACGCCACCGGCTTCGATGGGGAGCACCCCTCCTGGTGGCCTGCGGACCTGCATCTCATCGGGAAGGACATCCTCACCACCCACTGCGTGTACTGGCCCACCCTCCTCATGGGGGCAGGACTACCCGTATACAGGAAGATCCTCTCCCATGGGTGGTGGGTGGTGGGGGAGACCAAGATGTCCAAGTCGCTGGGGAACGTGGTGG
>CAYQVI010000511.1:0-1736 GCA_964420725.1 uncultured Gemmatimonadaceae bacterium
TGAAGTTCAGCCCCACCGGCGAACTCCTCATGACCATCGGTACACCGGGACAGGCAGGGGATCCCCCCAACCTCCTCACCCGCCCGAATGATGTGGTGGTGGCCCCCGACGGCCACATCTTCATCGCCGAGGGTCACGGACCCCAGGAACCGAACCGGGTGAGCAAGTACGCCCCCGACGGGACCTTCATCGAGAGCTATGGCGAGACCGGGTATGGTCCGGGGCAGCTCCTGGAGCCCCACGCCCTGGCCATGGACTCCCAGGGGCGGCTCTTCATCGGGGACCGCTACAACAACCGGATCCAGATCTGGGACCAGAACGGCAACTTCCTGGCGGCCTGGACCCAGTTCGCACGGCCCAGCGGGATCTTCATCGACCAGAACGACCTGATCTACGTGGCGGACTCCGAGTCCAGCCCGGCCCCCAACGACTTCACCGGACAGCGGAACGCCGGCTGGGAGCGGGGGATCCGGATCGGTGACGCCCGCACGGGGTGGGTGCTCCACTTCATCCCCGAGGTCTGGAACATGGAGCGACTGAACATCAACAGCTTCAGCGGGCCCGAGGGGGTGGCAGTGGACGCGGAAGGGAACGTCTACGGCGCCGAGGTCTCCCAGCGCCGGGTGGTGAAGTACACCCGGATCACGCCGAACATGGTGCCCGTGGGGCGGTAGTCTCCCCGGTTGCGCCCGGGGACGGAAGTGGACGGGGCGGAGGGGGCGGTTTCCCCTCCGCCCCGTTTCCCCCTCGAATCCGCCATCTACCGGGTCGCTCCCCACAGGATGAGGGCCACCACGGCCGAAACGGGAGCCAGCCCCACCTCCAGGAGGCTCCGGCTCCGCCCGGACCAGCGAAGCAGCCGGGAGCCGGTGATGCGCAACCGGTAGGCCTCCAGGCGGTCCAGCTCCTCCTCCACCTCCCGGGCCAGGGCCAGGCGGTGGGGAAGGCCTTCGCCCGCATCCCGGGGAGAGTCCAGCTCCGGAGGGATCCCCCGGGCACCGGCCTCGGCCTCCAGCTCCTGGAGGCTCGCCAGCGCGCGCCGGAGCTCCGCCTCCACCACCGTGCGCTGGGCGGCGAAGGGGGTGAAGCGGGACCCGGACTCCCCGGCTGAACGGAGCCCCTCCAGCTCCTCACGGAGCAGCTCCACCCTTCGGCGCAGAGGGAGGGCCCGGGCCTCCATCCCATCCAGCCGCTCCCGGACCCGGGCCTCCTCATGGTCCCGCAGCAGACCACCCTCCTCCAGGCGCCGGAGCCTGGCCTCGGTCTCCAGTTGCACCCGGGACAGGCGCTCGTAGTAGTCCCGGAGCAGGACCCGCTGGATGTCTCCGGCCAGGTAGAGGCCGTACAGGAGCAGGGCCCCCACCTCCAGCGCCACCAGGATCTCCTCGATTCCCAGCGCCTGCCCGCTCACCTGCACCGCCAACCCCGGCAGCGCCTCCAGCCGCACCAGACCGGTGGCCACCAGGATCAGGAGCACCGCCCCGGCCATGAGGAAGCGCCCCGTCCTCCGGGTCTCGTCCCCCAGGACCTCCATCTCGGCCGCCAGGAACCGACCGATGAGGCCGTCCCGCTGCAGCCCCGGGGGGGATGGCGGCGGCGGGGATGTCATGGTTCGGGACGGAGGCGGGAGGGGGGGAGTCCAGGCATGGGGTGCACAATGCCCCTGCCTCCACCCGGGGGTCAACGGTGCCCGGATCTGTCACCCACCGCCTCCCCTTCCTACCTTCCCCCTATCC
>CAYQVI010000512.1:0-1726 GCA_964420725.1 uncultured Gemmatimonadaceae bacterium
TCGTCGGTGCGGATGTAGTCGTTGAAGCCGAACTCCCGCACCAGGGTTCGACTGGAGCCGTCGGGGTTCCGGAGGGTCTTGGTGTTGTCCTGCTCATGGGTCCACCCCATGGCGGTCACCGTGTGGCGGTTCTCCACGTTCAGGGCGTTGTAGTCGGACCGCTTCGTGTACTCCCGGCGGGGGAGGGGGCGCCAGCTCCGGTCCGAGGTCCAGGTGGCCACTCCGTAGCGATGGTTCCAGGTGCCGGTTCCGCAGTAGCGAGGGGCATCGCTCACCTCGAACACACACTGGGTCCACCCTCCGGCCACCCGATCCTCGGGAATGGGGCGGAGCTCCCAACGCTGGTCGGCCACGAACTCCAGCCGCTCCGTGGCCTCGAAGTGCCAGTCCTGCCGCCAGTGCTTGGTGACGAAGCCCCCCGGGGCCACCAGGATGTGCTGGAGGACGATCCGGTCGCCGGCATCCTCTACCAGGATCACCACCTCCCGGGCGCGGCTCCGGTTGGGCTCGGCCCGCTCATACCCGTCCTGCAGCACCACCGTCTCGTCGAAGGCGAAGGTCACGGCGTACTCCCCCAGCATCCCCAGAATCGCCTGCCGGTCGGCTTCAGGGGCGGCGGCCTTCACCGGGGTGGCCTTCTCCGTCGGGTCACCGGGAGGGGAGCCCGGGAGGGCGGGCGTGAAGGGGAGGGCCAGGGAGGCAATGAGGAGGGCAGGGATGGCGGCCATGGCAGTGGTGTGAACGTGGTTTGCGGTTGAGAATCATTCTTGATCCTCAGATTATCGCACCCCCGCCCGGTCGTCAATCCAGGTCGTTGGTCCGGCCAGCCATCGGCGCGCTCGGGACGGCTCGCCGGTCACCCCCGCCGGGAAGCCGACCCCCGGAGGCCGACGGGGGGTCCAGCCAGCGGATTCCCATGTCCGGCCAGGTCCCGCACCTGCCCCTCCTGGAGGTCCACGACGAAGTGGTCATTGGGCTCCCCTGCCGCCAGGGCGGCCAGTGTCCCCAACAGCAACCGCATGCGTTCCCGGTAGGGGCCTATCGCGGGTCCGTCGACCTCCCCATCCCCGGTATCCCGGGAACCTCCGGCAGGGCGTCGGGACCCGGACTCCCCTGCCGCGGACGGCGGGCCCTCCCCCAACACCTCGCGCAGCAGGTGGTAGAAGCCCCGCCGCCCCTCCAGATCCGGGAGGGCCAGCTCTCCCCCGGCCACCAGGCGGTGGAGGTCGGTGGCCACCTCCAGTCCGGGCATCTCGCGGAAGGGCTCGAGGTCCACTCCTGCGGCGGCACCTCGCAGCAGGGCCTGCTCCCGGGCCCGTTCCCACCCCGGCGGCCTCTGCTTCTCCGCGAAGAGGGCCCCCAGCTCCGGCAGCTCCGGGTCCGAATCCAACTCCGCAGCGATGAGGAGGTCCTCGCAGGTGGCCGACTCGAACAGCAGGCGGAGATCTGCGGGCCATTCCTCCGGCAGGAACCGGAGCCGCGTGAGCTCCCGGATGTGCCACCGGACGAAGTCCCCGTAGGATGTGGAGTCCAGGACCTCAGGATTCCACGCCACATCCGGGGCCACCCGCTGCAGGTGCGCCTGCTCCTCCCGATAGAGGGGAAAGAGGGCCCCCACCCGGGACACCTCCTGCACCGGGATGGTCTCCACCTCCCAGGCTCCCCCGGGATGGAGGGTGAGGAGCTTGAAGGCGGGGACGTAGGCGGCGGTGGAGGGAACCTGGAC
>CAYQVI010000513.1:0-1724 GCA_964420725.1 uncultured Gemmatimonadaceae bacterium
GGGGATCTCCACCGGCAGCTTCCCGATTCTCGACATCGTTCGTTCCGTCTCTTCTCAGAAGCCCGGCAGGATTACCAGACGAGGGCCAGAAGTTCGCCACCCAGACCCGACTTCCGGGCGTTCCGGTCCGACATGACGCCCTTCGAGGTCGAAAGCACGGCCATGCCCAGACCATTCCGGACCCGGGGGATCTCGCTCACACCCACATACCTGCGCCGGCCCGGCCTGGAAACCCGCTCCAGGTGCCGGATCACCGGTGCCCCATCGTAATACTTGAGATAGACCCGGAGGACGCCGTGATGGCCGTCATCCAGCACCTTGTAGTCGAACACCATATGGTTTTCGGTGAGAAGACGTGCGATCTCCACCTTCAGCTTGGAAACCGGCATATCCACCCAACGGTGCCCAGCGGTTCCGCCATTGCGGAGCCGGGTGAGCATATCGGCAATCGGATCGGTCATCATGGCTGCGAATCTCTCCCCTTACCAGCTGGACTTCCGGACGCCCGGAATCTCACCCCTGAGTGCCTTCTCCCGGAAACAGATCCGGCAGAGCCCGAACTTCCGGTAGACGGCCCGGGGCCGTCCGCAGCGATTGCAGCGATTGCGATAGCGGACCTCGTACTTCTGGCCCCGCTTCTGTCGCTCGATGAGCGCCTTCCTGGCCATCCCCGATCCTCGAACGTGTGAGTCGCTATGACTGTGGTCTTGGGCCGCCCTCAGGCGGCATCCTTCCCGACAACCACCGGGAGCAGATCCCCGCGGAAGGGGAAGCCCAACTCCCGGAGGAGACCGAAGGCCTCGTCGTCCCGGTTCGTGCTCGTCACCACGGTGATATCCATTCCGTGGACCTTGCTTACCCGGTCGAACTGGATCTCCGGGAAGATGATCTGCTCCTTGATCCCCAGGGTATA
Source organism: uncultured Gemmatimonadaceae bacterium (assembly GCA_964420725.1). GTDB lineage: Bacteria > Gemmatimonadota > Gemmatimonadetes > Longimicrobiales > Gaopeijiaceae > CAYQVI01. The sequence goes on from CAYQVI010000513.1 coordinate 914, forward strand.
GTTCCCCCGTCCATCGAACGACCGCGACGGGAGGCCGCGGAAGTCACGGATCCGGGGAACCGCCGCACTCACCAGACGATCCAGGAACTCCCACATCCGGTCCCGCCTGAGGGTCACGGTGACCCCCACCGGCATCCCCTCACGGAGGGCGAAGTTGGAGATGGACTTCCGGGCCTTCGTGGTCACCGCCTTCTGGCCGGTGATCAGCCCCAGCTCCTCCACCACGCTCTCAAGAAGCTTGGCATTCTTGATGGCCTCGCCCAGCCCGACGTTCACCACGACCTTCAAGGGCCTGGGAACCTGGTGGATGTTCTTGTATCCAAACTGCTCGGTGAGGCGGGCGATGCCACGCTCACGATAGTGCTGCTTGAGTCTCGGTTCCATCTTCAGCTCCGGCCTCAGCGCTCGGGTCGAGGGATGACGTTCCCGGTCTTCACCGAGACCCGCTCCTTCGAACCGTCCGCCGACGTTTGGACCCGGACCCGGGATGCATCCCCGCTCTCCGGATCGATCAGCATCACATTGGAGATGTGGATGGGGGCCTCAAAGGTCATGATCCCCCCGTCCGGATTCTCCTGGGTGGGCCGCTGGTGGCGCTTGCGCTGGTTCACGCCCTCAACCACCACCCGACCCACATCACGGAGCACGCGCAGCACGGTGCCCTCGGCTTCCCTGTAGTTCCCCCGGATGACCCGCACGCGGTCACCCTTCACCAGAACGGTGCCGGGAGTCCCCCTCTTCAGGGCCGGCCTCTTCCGCGGAGCCATCAGATCACCTCCGGAGCCAGCGACACGATCTTCATGTACTTCTT
>CAYQVI010000514.1:0-1413 GCA_964420725.1 uncultured Gemmatimonadaceae bacterium
TCCCACTGCGCCCGATAGCGGTCACTGGGCGCCGAGAGGGGAAGGGGAGGGAGGATGGCCTTCGCCCCGGCGGACAGCCGATCCAGCGCCGCGGGACCTTCCCTGGACACAAGGTTCACGTAGCGCCGAGGAGGATTGGCCGCCAACACATCCAGCCCGCTGGTCCGTGCGAACTCCACCATGGGACGGTAGTGGTCCGCATAACGGGGCCAGGGGCGGCTGGAGCGGAGGAAGTGGTCCTCGGTGATGAGCCCGGCACGGTATTCGTCCAGCACCACCTGGACGTCCGACTCGAACATCTCCAGCGACAGCACGACGGGGCGCGAATCCCCCACCGCCTCCTGCATCGACTCCAGGATCGTGGCCTGCAGGCGATGGGCCACCTCGTCGTCGTGGTTCTCCCCCAGGAAAACGACATCGGCCCGGGCCATCTCCTCGAGGGCCTCATCCATGGTGAGGGGGGTGCCATCCCCCCGGAACACGCGGTAGTCCGGCAGATCCGTAGGGGCCCCGGCACCGACGCAGTCGACGCCGCGCATGGTGTACTCGAACGCTCGCCCGGCGGGCCCTGCCACATGGACATCCAGCGTCTGCCTCCCGGCTCCCTCTCCGGAGTCCGCCACCGCCCGCGTGTACTCGATCCTGGTGGGGAAGTCGTGGGACGGGTTTGCAAAGACGGCGTGCCCGGGCCCCACTTCCGTCAGGCGGAACCCCACGGCGGACCGTGCACCGCCGGGGTACGGCACCAGCACAACCCCCCCCCGCCCTCCACGATCCGACTGAACTCGAAGCTGGCCAGCTCACGTCCCCGGAGATACCGGCTGCTCCCCATCATGACGCCACCCCGGGCCGGGGAGTACCGCTCTTCAAGCACGGTTCCACTCTCGTCGCCGCTCTCCCAGCATCCGGCCAGGAAGGCCACCGCTGCCAGCCCCCATGCCGAGCCCTCCGGGACCGGGGGGGTTGGGGGAAGAGGAGTGCGCTCCTGTCCCGCGGCTCCACCAGCCACGAGGAGCCCCATCAGAAGCAACAGGACGGGCGATTTCACAACCATGGGCGTTTCCATCCTGCAAGGATGCTCGGTTCCTCCTGCCTTCGCCAGCCGGGAGGGGGGTCTGCGGAATTTCCTTGACCAGCCGTGGGGCCCGACCTATCTATGGAATAAATCGTTTCACAGCGCGACGCGGGAATCTTCACAGGGTTGGTTCCACCCGACCCTTCCCCCCAGGTCCATGGGATGTCCCCGGAGCATCGAGACGGGTCCGGCTTCTGCACGGATCGTCTTCGATTCCTTCGCCGCCCCCCTTGATGCAGGAGGTGGTGCCATGCCCGAGTCTCCAGACGCAGTCCCGCCGGTGCAAGCGCCGGAAGGAGAGGCCGTTCCCGCCCTTCCTGCCTGGACCGGTGTCACCC
>CAYQVI010000514.1:1423-1719 GCA_964420725.1 uncultured Gemmatimonadaceae bacterium
CAGGAAACTCGACATGCCGCTCCACGACCTTGTTCCGGCCGACCATCCTCCCCGGAGCGGATCGGTGGAACTCCGGTCCGGCGCCTGGCGTTGGGTCCTTCTGGAGCCCCGTGACGGAGATGCTCTCGAAGGTTGCACCCTTCGGATGGTGGATCCCTCCGATCCCCGTCGGCGAATGGAGGTCCCGGGAATTCCCCACGATGGGGTGGACGTCGCGGAGGTGGCGTACTTCGCCCAACTCGCTCCGCTCTATGCCGAACTCGGCGTGGAGATGCCGCTCGTCGTGCCGCGGGCGC
>CAYQVI010000515.1:0-1716 GCA_964420725.1 uncultured Gemmatimonadaceae bacterium
ACCCCCGACAGGTGCTCGAACACCGCCTCGTCGTTCTGGAGCGACCCGTGCTTCTCGCTGAAGAAGGACACGTTCCGCCAGCCGTCCAGCAGTTCCGGGGGCACGGCCGAAACCCGGGGCACGGTGCCGTCGCCCCCGTCCTGCCCCTGACCCCGGTCGTACCGCACCTCCACCCCGCTGGAGGTGAGCCGGGCGCCCCACTTCGTCCGCTGCGTGTCCCCCACGATGGGGCGGATGTCGTAGCGCGCCAGCGGCTCTCCGGCATCCTCCACCGCCTGCCGCAGGGCCCTGTGGAGCTTCAGGGCCTCCGCCAGCCGTGTCGGGTCCAGGTTGGGAATCGAAGCGACCTCGTCCAGCAGCTTCCACTCCCCGCCCACGTCCAGGCACCGGTAGGACGGGAGGAGCTGATACACCGAGGTGAAGGAGCGGAGCATCGAGGAGAGGTCGATGAGCCCCCAGGCCTTCCGGAAGCCGTTCGACAGGAACTCCAGCGCGTTGATGGAGCCGCTGTAGGGGGTGCCGAAGGTCACCAGCCGCCGCGTGATGTTCCAGCCGTCGTGGAACTCCAGGAAGATCCGGGACACGATCCCCCCCATGGAGTGCCCCACCAGGATCAGCCGGGCGTCGGGGTTGCCACTCCGTTCGCGCCACGCCTTCAGCGCCGGCCGCACCACCTTCTCCAGATTCCGCGCCGCCACCCGGGTGTCCCGCCGCCAGTCGTAGGGGAATTCCAGGTAGTTCCGCCCCTCCTCGAGGTCGTAGCGGTCGAAGAGCGCCCGACGCAGACGGGTGTAGCCGTCGATCTTCCAGTCCAGCCCGGGAAGGATGTGGAGGTCGGGCACCAGCGTGGGAGCGGTGACCCCGTCGTCCAGGTCGTCCAGGGTGTGGTCGTCGCCGTTCAAGGCCAGGTCCCCGATGCTCCGACCCAGGGAGAGGGCCGCCCGGAGGGCCGCTCCGGGGCGGGGAGCCCAGACGGTCTTGCCATGGCGCTTCAGGACGGAACCCCCGATGCCGGGGATCACCACGACGAGATCGGGCATGGGATGGGGCATGGGGGACTCCTGGATGGGGGAGGCTGGGCCGGAACCCGCGTCGCTCGGGCCGGATCCGGCTGTAACGGAACGTGCAACGCCCCCATTCTGCGCGTCCGGAGGGGCGATGCGCCATGATGCTGTTCCGCCCCCCCGGCAACCAGGGGATGGGGTGCCCGTCCAGCACCGCACGGCCTCCACGGGTCGCCTCCGCCTTCCAGGCCAGGGGGGACCGGGGCCGGGAGCCGGGTGTCCGGGGCAAGGGACCGCCGCCCTACCCAGGTCAGCGCGGCGCCGGATCCGACGGGGATCCCGGGTCGGCGGCCCCCCGGGACGCCCGGGAGCGGCGACAGCGCTCCGAACAGTAGCGCACCTCGTCCCAGACCTTCGCCCACTTCCGGCGCCATGCGAAGGGGCGACCACAGGTGGCGCAGGTCTTCGTGGGAAGGTCGGATTTCTTCGTGTGTTTCGCCATGCGGCTTCTCAGCCGGGGCCGAACAGCGTTGCGGCCAGCACCAGCGCCCCCGCCGCCCCCGCCGCCAGGGCCAGGAGCCCTGAACGCTCCAGCGCCGGGGGCACCGCCTTCCGGGCGAAGCTCCGATGCCATCTCCAGGGGAGGAGGAGGAGGACGGCGGTGGTGACCAGGAGGATCCAGCCGAATCCGGAGAACACCCGGGGGAAGGCC
>CAYQVI010000516.1:0-1707 GCA_964420725.1 uncultured Gemmatimonadaceae bacterium
TGTCCCCCCAGGGAGAGGGTGGAGCGAAGGTCCGGACGGGGAGAGAAGATCCGGGTGGCGACGTAGTCCACGGTGGCCAGCCCACGCTCCCACCGCCGGGTGGTGAGGGCACCGGCGTTGAACGCGGACTCGGTCCGGAGGCTCCGGAGATCCTGCACGGAGTGGTCGTACCCCAGCGTCAGCCGATGCGAGAGGGTGGCGCTCTGGGCGAACGAGGCGGTGGCCCCGCCGGTGAAGCGGCCGATCTCCTGCCGGTTCCGATTCCCGAGGAGCTGTGCAATCACCCTGGGATCGGCGGAGCTGAGGGCATTCCGGTTCTGGCGCATGGAGCTCAGGAGGATCCCCTCCAGGTCGTTCCCCGAGATGGTGTTGGTCGTCGTCATCCGGGTGAACCCCCCCCGGGCCTGGACCTCCAACCGGGGGGTGAGGACCGCGCCCAGGTTCACCCGCGTTCCATAGCGCTCCAGCCGGTCCAGGGGGAGGGCGTGGGTGTCGTTCTGGTAGTCGCCCGATGCGAAGTAGGTGAAGCGCTCACCCCCTCCCCCCACCGACAACCGGTAGGTCTGGTACCATTGGGCCCCCGGCCAACGGCACCCGCCCTCCTCCGAACGATTGGCCCCCTCCCACCGGGGATCGTCGGTGACGCAGGGACCCGCACCCGCGCCGCCGTCATAGCCCCTCCCCCACCAGGAATCCCGGAGGAAGTGCTCCACATGGAGGTAGTCCACGCCGTTCACACCGAAGGGACGAACCCACCCGGTCCCCTGCGTCACATCGGCCGTCCAGGTGGCAGGACCGGGACGGCCCCTCCGCGTGAAGATCTGGATCACCCCGTTGGCGGAGCCGGTGCCGAAGAGCGTGGAGGCCGCCGGGCCCTTCACCACCTCGATGCGCTCGATGTCCCCCACACTCACCATGTCCAGCGGAGTGGTGGTGATATTGGCCCCGTCGGGTGTGAGCGGCTCCTGGGATTGGGGCCGGAAGACCTGCGCGGGAAAGGCCCCCTCCATCATCCGGATGCCGTCCACGTAGATCACCGGCTGGTTCGAGAGCACCATGCTCCGATTCCCCCGGAGCCGGATCTGCTTCCCCTGCCCCGCCTCCCCGCTCCCCCCGGTCACCTCGACGCCCACGGCCGCGCCCTGAAGGACGTCGGAAAGGGTGGGACGGGGGGGACTCCGCTGGGGGAGGACGAGGCGCGTGACCGTGTGGCCGATCTCCCGCTGTCGGGCTCCGGTGGGGACCCCGGTCACCACAACCCCCTCCAGGTCCAGGGGCTGCGCACTGAGCCCGAAGTCGATCACCAGGGGTGCGTCGCCCCGGACGAGGATCTCGCGCGTGACAGGGGCATAGCCGACGCGATGGGCCCGGAGCACGACGGGCCCCTGCGGCAACCGGGGGATCAGGAATCGACCATCCGAGCGCGCCAGCGCCGAGAAGGGCTGGCCCACGACCCTGACCTCGGCACCCTCCAGGGGCGCGCCCGAGACGGCGTCGGTGACCTGGCCCACGATCGATGCCGTCTGGGCCCGAGCCTCCGCAACCGGGGCGGAGAGGGCCAGGAGGAGCAGGGCAGCCGGGGGGGGGAGGCGCCGTAGAATCGCCCCCTTCACCCGCCGGCGCGCCCCGTACTGGCGAGATTCCCCCGGGCCTTGGGCCAGGGTGCGTTCGGGGGCCCTCTCATCCGCCCCCCCTTCCGTTGTTGCT
>CAYQVI010000517.1:0-1702 GCA_964420725.1 uncultured Gemmatimonadaceae bacterium
AGCACCAGGAAGAGGTCGCTCAGGGGGGCGTGGATCCAGTTGAAGCGGAGGTTGCTCACCAACTCCTCGGTGGCCTCGTTGTACTGCACGAAGGCGCTGGCCAGGAGGCGGGTGGAGGCGAACCCCTGCACCCTCAGTCCGAACACGTCCGCCGTGACGGTCTCCAGCCCCGGCAGGTCGATGCGGTTGTGGTCCACCGAGAGGTCGGCGATGAGGCGGAAGCCCAGCCGTCCCTGCAGGTTTCCCCCCACCGATACCCGGTCCCCGGCGAAGAACCCCCCTCCCGAGACGTTCAGGCGACCGGACACCCGGCGGGCCCGACTGGCCTCCAGGGAGGCGGACCACTCGGTGAAGTCGTAGGCCCCGGCCTCCACGGTGGCCCCCCGGACGGAGAAGGGCGCATCCACCTGCTCGAACCGGTCCGTGATCCCCAGGCTCAGGGCCCCTCCGTCCGACAGGTCGATGTCCAGCCCCCCCTTCACGTCCCGGGTCTGGAGGCGGCCGTCGAACCCCTCGAAGTGGTTGGCCTCCACGTACGGATTCACCTCCAGGATCCCCGGGAGGGACGGCCTCCGCTTGATCCCCGCAGTGGCGTACCCATGCCGCATCCCGGAGCGCCGCACGAATCCCACCGCCGGGGAGAAGTCGTCGTCGAACTGCCGGTAGATGGCCAGCAACTCCAGCCGGGGATCCCGCCACCCCACCGAGAAGCGGCCCGCCCACCACCGGTCCAGCGCCACCCCATCCCGCCCCGTCCCATCGGTGGCGGCCAGGTAGGACTGCACCAGGAGGTAGTCCCCCACCCCCTGCCAGTTCAGGTCGACGCCATAGCTGCGCTGGTCAGTCTCCCCCTCCCCGGTGGCGGTGCGGTTCACCAGGATGGCTCCCCAGTCCAGCCCGGTGGCCGGCCGTCCCCGGACCCGGGCCACCGCGAAGTTCTCCGCCCCGAAGTCGCCCTCGGCCCGGGTCTGCATGGTGAGCACCCCCACCTCCAGCGGGCCCGCCGATCCGCTCACCCGCGCTCCGCCCAGGATGGGGAGGGGGGTACCCGCCGGGGTGAGCCCGATGCGGCGGGAATGGAAGAGGGTGAAGTCCTGGTTGTTCACCCCGGTGCGCACATTCATCTGCCCGAGGTCGCCGAACTGGAAGATCCCCTGGTTCTCCAGGAAGAACTCCCGCTTCTCGGGGAAGAAGAGGGAGAAGCGGGTGAGATTCACCTGCTGCTGGTCCACCTCCACCTGGGAGAAGTCGGTGTTCAGGGTGAGGTCCAGCGTCAGGGAGGGGGTCAGGCCATACTTGAGATCCAGCCCTGCGTCGAACTCCGCCGGGGCGTCCACCCGGAGATCGCCCGAGGGGCGGGCCGATAGCACGTAGGGCTTCACAGACAGGTTCCGGCCCGCCTCGATTCCGGTGATCCCCTCCAGGCTCCCCGCCCGGGACATGACGTAGAGCTGCCATTGCCGGTCCATGGGAGCCCAGGTGGCGTCCTCGTTCTTCCTCCGGATCCGCCGGAGCAGGTTCAATCCCCACCGCTGGTCGCCCCCACCCCCCTGGAAGCGGAGGGTGGACCAGGGAATCGCCATCTCCACCGTCCACCCCCCATCGTGGATCCGGGTGCGGAGGTCGTAGGCGCCGTCCCAGGCGCCATTGTTGATGCGCCCGTCGTCCGAGGTCTGGGAGTCCCGGATGGCCCCGCCGGGAT
>CAYQVI010000518.1:0-1699 GCA_964420725.1 uncultured Gemmatimonadaceae bacterium
TCCTCACGGGAGTGCCGCCCTACCGCCAGGACTACATCACCAACGAGAACGGGAAACGCGTCATGTCGGGGTGTGGGCCCGTGGCGGCCCTCATGCTCATGGCGTGGTACGACCGGGCGATGGGGTATCACCGGCTCATCAAGGACGCCCCTGAGTCCGAGCGGGAGCAGCCTGAGGCGCTCCTTCTCAAGCTCCGCCAGAAGATGAAGACGTCCAACCTCGAACTGGACCGCGACGGGGTCCAGACCTACGGATTGACCCTCCCCGGCCACTTCCGGAGCGGGCTGGGTTCCTGGGTCGCCCAGTACTACGACGTCACGGTGAAGACGAAGGCCTCAACCGGGCTGAACACCCTCTCGGGGGTCTTCAGGAAGTCGAAGGAGCTGCTGGACGAGCACATCCCCCACGTGCTGCTCCTGGACTACGATCAGGAGGTGATGGGGGGCTTCATCGGCGGGCTCTTCCCGGACCACTACGTGGTGGTGGTGGGCTACAGCGTCCACCAGGGCCATGAGAAGCTCATCGTGAACAACGGCAACGGGCAGGACTTCCAGGTGGTGGACATGACCGACAAGCGGATCAAGCCCGCCCGCCTCTACTGGCTGGAGATGAAGGACCGGGCCGATGGCCCGAAGGATGGGCACCAGATCGGACCGGCCACGCACTACCGGTGGGCGGTGGAGGAGGGTGAGAAGCGCCTGGTCCCCACGATCCTCAAGCACGACAGCAGCAACGAGACCTTCGAGTGGCGCACGGCTGACAAGTCCGTGCCTCTCACCTCCCGGGCCGACGTGGCGGTCTCGTACTGGTACGACTGAGGGTCAGGAGGCGGTGGGGGAGCCGCCGGGGCGCGTTGCCCACCAGGCCCACGCGATCAGTGCCCCCTGCAACGGGAGGCGAGCCCACCCAGGATTTCCAGGACGCCGCTCAGCGCCACGAGTTCACCATGGGCGGGCAGCCAGGGCGGCATCATCCGAACGTAGAAGTCCGGGTTCAAAAGGTGGTTCGCGCCGGCGGCAACGAACAGCAGGCCGAGGGCTACGAGGGCCGAGGCCCTCAGCTTGCTGGACGGCAGGTTGCACATGGGGGAGCATGTTGCGCCGGTCGTCCTGTCGCAAGGCGCGCTCCTTCTTCAGCACTCCCCGTCCGTCCTCTCCTCTGCGCCTGATCTGGACAGCGAGACGGGGGGTGGATGGAGCGCACGGCGGACGGTGTCCACAAGCTGTGCCGTTGAAGCCGGCGCGGTGAATCCACGCACCTGCTGCGTCCCCAGAAAGGCGACGTACTCCAGTTGCGCCAACTCCCGTGCACCCTCCCTTCCCGCCCCCTCGTAGAGCTCGGTGAGATAGGCGAGGCGCCGGGCATCCACGCGCGCGACGGCCGCCCGCGCCCGCTCGTCCCACAGCCCCCAGGCACGCACGGCCAGGTCCAGTCGATGGTCCAGGCGGGCGACCGCCTCGTCCAGGCGCGCGGCGCGCTTTCGCGGATCCCCCTCCGCGGCCGCGAACTCAATGGGCGCCTCGGTGAGAGCCTCCTCCCACCTGGCCAGCAGCACCGTGAGGAATGCGTCGAGATCGCGAAAGTGGTGGTAGAACGACCCTTTGGTCCGCTGGAGCGCCGCGCACATGCGGTCGACCGTGAGTGCAGGCATCCCTTCGTCACGCAGGAGGGAGAGCCCGGCATCGCACCAGTCCCTGGG
>CAYQVI010000519.1:0-1695 GCA_964420725.1 uncultured Gemmatimonadaceae bacterium
TGAACTCGTTGTTGGCGTTCCCCGCCGAGAAGAAGCAGAGGCACCCCCGCCCGCCTCTCCCGTTCGAGGCCAGGAAGTCCAGCGCCGCCGATGCCTGGCCCGAGATGGGGGCTCCGGCCCCGAACCCGATGCTCGTGGAGAAGACGTCCGCCCCGGGCGTGATGGGGGCGGGGAAGCCCGGCCGGGGACTCCCGGGGTCGAATCCCGCAGCCCACACGTACATGTCCAACTGGTCCGATTCCGTGGACGGGTAGATCAGCCCCATCACCCGGCAGTTGGGTGCGGCCCCGGCGATCCCCTCGTCCTGCCCGGCAATGATGGAGGGGTTGTTGGCCCGCGCGGCCCCCACGCCGGCCACCCCCATGCCGTGGTCGCCCAGCACCGCGTCGTTGTTGGGCACCAGATTCCGGAAGTCGTAGAGCCGGTACACCTTCGAGGTGCCGTCGCTCACCGCCCCCTGGAAGTCCGGGTGTCGGGGCACACCGCCGGACGATTCGATCCCCTGGTCCACGAAGGCTACGATGACTTCGGGGCTGCCGAAGGGGTGGCCCCCGCACTCCTCCAGGGCCCCCCAGGCTTCCGGGGTGCCGATGAGCTGCCGGTCCCACACGCCGGGCCAGAGGTAGTCCGAGGGGACCACCTGATCCAGCTCCACGCTGGTCACCAGGTTGGGCTCGGCCCATTCCACATCGTCCCGCTCGGCGAGACGATTGGCCGTGTCCAGCACGTCGTATGTGGCCGGCCCGCCACGGCGCACATGATAGGCATGGGGGATGTACGGAATGGCCCGGAGGACCTCCAGGCGACCCTCCGCAACCTGATCGGTTGGGCCGGCGGCGTCGGCCAGGAGCGCCCGCTCCTTCTCGTCTGGCCTTCCCTCCCGGAACTTCACCACGAACTCGTTCGTGAGGAGAGAGACCGAGCGCTCCCGGATCAGGAGGACGGCGCCCGCATGCTCCACCGCGTCCAGCCCCTGGAGGCGCTCCAGGACCTCTCCCATGGTGTCGGCGTTCGCCCTGAAGAGGAGGAACCCGTCGGCCCTGGCCGGGGCGGGGATCTCGCCGTACTCCTCGAGCTTCAGATCCCGTGCGGCCGCCATCACTCCCCTTCTCCCCTCTTCGTCCCGGGCGTCCCGGAGCTTGACCCCCAACAGGTCGGGATGGGGATCGAAGGGCACCCGCACGGGTCCCCGGTAGAAGAAGGGGAGGCCCTTCTTCCCCAGGAGGAACGTCTCCCGATTCCTTCCGCCTTCGATCCGGACCGTGCGCGTCTGGCTCTCCAGCCCCTCATGGGAGACGGTGACCTCTGCAGAGCCCTGAGGCACAGCCCCTGCGGTGAAGGCACCGGAGCCCTTCCGGACGTCCAGTGTTCGGGAGTCGGACTGGCCTCCGGCCGACACCTTCACCTGTGCCGAGGGGAGGGGGCGTCCGTCGGTGCCCAGGACCTTGACCTCGAGATGAGCCGTCGAGTCGGCATTCATGATTGCTCCTCAGTCTGGGGGAACGGGAAGGAATAGACGGCGTCGGGAATGGCGTAGCTGCCGTCCTCCTTCACGGCGGTGGTGTGGATGCTCTCGCCCTTGGCATCGTAGACCTCGATCTGGACATCGGGCGCTCGTCACGGTCGGTCAGCCCTTCCAGGCGGACCACCGGGGAGCGGTTCTGCGGCTTCTTCTCGGCCATGATGGGTCCTCCG
>CAYQVI010000520.1:0-1674 GCA_964420725.1 uncultured Gemmatimonadaceae bacterium
TTCCACCAGGAGGGTGAAGCGGTCCAGCGCCCCCTCCCAGTGTGTGCGGTAGAACTCGAGCCAGGCGGTGGCTTCGAGCAGGGGGGCTTCCCGGACCACGCAGAGGTTGCTGCGGCCCCGGGGGATCCGTTCCACCAGTCCCGCCCGCTCCAGCGTGTCCAGGTGCTTCGAGATCGCAGGGCGAGAGATGGGGAAGGCGCTGGCCAGGGCCCCCACGGGCCGGGGCTTCCGGCTCAGGAGCAGCAGGATCTCCCGCCGGGTGGGGTCGGCCAGGGCGCCGAATACGGCATCGAGTCGGTCCGGATAATTGGTAACCATACAGTTACCATTCTACCGGGGCAGGGGAAAGCTGGCAAGGGGCAGGGGCCCTCTCCTCCCCAGGCCGAGATTTCCATTGACCTGTCTCAGCCCTCGCCGTAGGGTGTGACCACGTGCTCCACACGACGACGTTCGACCCGAAGGGGTGGGAATGACCGCTGCCTCCGGCAGTCTGCTTCTCCGGGAGAGCCCCCCGCCCTATGGCGTGCCCGAGCCCGTTCCCCGGAAGCGACTGTCGGAGCGGGCCATCGAGGCGATGCGCCTCCGGCGGTTCAGCCCCCGGACGCAGGAGGCCTACCTTGGATGGATGCGGCGCTTCTACGAGTTCCATGGTCGCCGCGATCCGTCCGCTCTCGGGCCTGACCACGTCTCCGGGTTTCTGAACCACCTGGCCAGCCATCGCAAGGTGGCCGCTTCGACACAGAACCAGGCCCTCGCCGCGCTCCTGTTCCTGTACCGGGAGGTGCTCGGGGTGCGCCTTCCCTGGTTGGACACCCTTGTCCGGGCCAGCCGCACGGCCCGGCTCCCCGTGGTCCTCACCCGGGAAGAGGTGGGGGCCGTCCTGGCGCACATCGATGGTGTCCCTCACCTCATGGTGACGCTGCTCTACGGATCCGGCCTACGACTTCTGGAGTGCTGCCGCCTGAGGGTCAAGGACATCGACTTCGGCCAGAACCAGATCGTCGTCCGGGACGGGAAGGGGGGGAGGGATCGCGCCACGATCCTGCCCGGAATCCTGAAGGAGGATCTCGAACGCCACCTGACCAGGGCCCTTGCCCAGCACCAACGAGATCTGTCTGAGGGCGCTGGGTGGGTGGAGCTGCCCGACTCGCTGGGCCGCAAGCTTCCCTCGGCGGGTCGTGAGTGGCCCTGGCAATGGGTCTTCGCCGCAACCCGTACCTACGTAGAGCCTGCAAGCGGGGAAAGACGCCGACACCACCTTCACGAGACCGTGGTGCAGCGCGCCGTACGGAACGCCGTCCAGGCTTCCGGGATCGCAAAACGGGCCACCTGCCACACCTTCAGGCATTCGTTCGCCACCCACCTTCTGGAGGACGGCTACGACATCCGGACCATCCAGGAACTGCTTGGCCACAAGGACGTGGCCACCACCATGATCTACACCCACGTCCTCAGCCGCGGGCCCGGAGGTGTTCGTTCCCCCGCCGACCGCCTGCTCCACCACCGAGAGGGAAGGGGCCCGTGACCTGGCGGCCCGCCGTTCCTGAGCCCACGTTGGTCGGACCTGCCTATCCCAGGGGGCACGCCCTCTACGGCACGGCGGAAGCACCGCCCGCCCCCAAGGCAGGGACGGAAGGCGAAGGGTGCGGAGCCGTTGCGTGGGCGAACGGTTAG
>CAYQVI010000521.1:0-1664 GCA_964420725.1 uncultured Gemmatimonadaceae bacterium
CCTCCCGCCCCTTTCCCTTTGCGGTGCTTCGCAGGATTCTGCGAGGTCAACCGTGAGAACCCTCCTGGAGAACCCCATGCCCACGACCCGCCCCCTCCACGCCGGGTTCCTTGCGGCCGTCACGCTCCTCCTGGCCTGCGGGACGGGTCCGGTCCCCGCGTCGCCCCCCTCGCCCGCCGGCACTCCGGCCCCCGCCCAGGTCCGCGCCCCGGCATCCACCCCGGCCTCCGCCACCCTCCCCACCCCCGCCGAGGCCTCGGGGTGGCAGACCATCTCCTCCCATGCCCGGATCACGGGGTTCTATCGGGAGCTGCAGGTGCGCTCTCCGGAGGTGCGGATGCTCCACCTGGGGACGAGCCGGGAGGGGCGGGAGCTGGTGACGGTGACGCTGGCCCGGCCGGCGGTGACCTCCCCGGCGGAGGCCCACGCCAGCGGGAAGCCCATCCTCTTCATCGGGGCGCAGGTGCATGGCGATGAGCCGGCGGGGATGGAGGGGCTGATGCTCTTCGCCCGGGAGCTGGCCATCGGGAGCCTGCAGCCGCTCCTGGACGACGTGATCTTCGTCTTCGTGCCGCAGATCAATCCCGATGCCGGGGAGGCGGGGACCTGGGGGACCCGGACCAACCCGTCGGGCTACAACATGAACCGGGACTACGCCCGGCTGGACAATCCCGAGATCCGGGCCTTCGTGAACCGGGGGCTGGTGCGGTGGGAGCCCCATGTGATCGTGGATGCCCACGAGGCCCAGGGCCCCCCCCGCTACTACGACTTCTACACCTCGTACCCCCGGAATCACGGCGCCCCGCAGCTCCAGGCCTTGCTGGAGGCGGAGGTGGTTCCGGCGCTGGTGCAGGCGCTGGAGGCGGAGGGCTTCAACCACTACTTCTACCACACGGTGCCCGGGGGGATCGCCGATGTGGTGCGGCAGTCCGGGGCGCTGGACAGGGCCGACGGCGGCGCCGGGGCCGACGGGGTGCTGGAGCTGCCGGCGCGGCTGCAGGACGCCATCCCTCCCATCACCTTTGGCGGGGGCGGAACCCGCTCCCTGTCGTCGTACGGCGGCCCCCACGGCGCCATCACCCTCCTGTACGAGAGCCTCCGGCGGCGGGATGCCCGCATCGGCCTGGAGCGCCGGGCCCGGATGCAGTACGTGGCCATGGAGGGGCTGGCCCGCTACATGGCGGAGAACCGGTCGAAGGTGCTGGCCACCGTGAACGAAGCCCGGGAGCATGTCATCGCCCGGGGCGCCCGGTGGGACGAGGCGGACTCGATTCCCGTGACCTGGGAGTCGTACGTCACCCGGAATCAGCCCTACACCATCGTGGTGGATGATCGACCGGTGCAGGTGAGCATCCCCATCCGCGACGGGCGGCGGCCGGACCGGATGCGGGTGCGCCCCGTGGGGTACCTCATCGAGTCGCACCGGGGGGACGTTGCCCAGCACCTGGCCCTCCACGGGGTGGTGGTGGAGCGGCTCCTGGAGCCCACCACAGTGGAGGTGGAGAGCTTCCGGGTGGACTCCGTCACCTACTCCGGTCCCAGCGAAGGGATCATTCCCCGGGACTTCTCCGTCACCCTGGAGCGGCAGACGCTGGAGGTCCCCGCCGGAACCTGGATCGCCCGGGCCGCCCAGCGCCGGGCCGGTCTCCTCTTCCACTGGATGG
>CAYQVI010000522.1:0-1654 GCA_964420725.1 uncultured Gemmatimonadaceae bacterium
AGGGCGGCGGCCAGGCTGGCGGCCCAGAGGAGCGACACCCCCCGGCGGCGGGGGGCCATCGGGAGCACATCGGGAGGAGGAGCGCCCCCGGTGGCCCCGCCGGTGCCCCCCTCTCCGGCTCCGGCTCCGGCCGCCGCGGCCGCCCGGGCCTTCAGGGCGGCGAAATCCGGGAGCTCGTCCACCCGGGGACGCCCCGACGCCAGGATTCCGGAACTGAGCTCATGGATGTCCCGGGCCCGGGCCAGCCGCTCCGCACCCTCCTCCGTCTCCACATAGCGGAGCACCACCTCCGCCCTCTCCGGGGGAAGCAGGTGCAGCGCCCCGTCCAGGAGCATCTCGAGTTCGCCGTCATCCACGTGTGCCATCGGACACCTCCTTCCCTTCGTGTGCCGCCACCAACCGCTTCCTGGCCCGGTTCAGGGTGGTTCCCACGGACGTGGGAGACAGCCCCGTCGCCTTCGCGATCTCCTCGTACCTGAGCCCAGCATCCCAGAGGAGGAGCACCTCCCGGTCCCCCTCCGACAGGGCGTCCAGTGCCAACCGGAGCGCCTCCTGCCGGGCGGACTCCTCCAGCGCCCCATCCGGGGGAGCGGCCACCGGTGCCATGTGCTCCGTCTCCGTCTTCAGCAGGGTCAGGTGCTTCTTCCGGCGGATCACGGTGCGGGCCTCGTCCCGGGCCAGGTTCGCGGCCACCGTGAACAGGAAGGCCAGGGGCCGCTCAGGGGTCTCCGGGAGGACCTTCACGAAGGCCTCCTGCGCCAGGTCCCGGGCCCGGTCCTCGTCCCACACCTTCCGGTGCAGGTAGCGGACAAGGTCCGGAAAGGTGCTCCGGTAGATCCCTTCCCAGTCGGTCACCGCCTCCTCCACGCTGGCGCATCCAATGGTCTGCCATTTGCACGAGGCTTCCCTTCCCGGTCCGCCTGCTCCCCGTCGTTACACACGTCCAGTCCATCCCCGCGCCCTGCGCGTACAGCCCGGCTCCTCACGGGACGGGAAGCCCCCGGGGAGCAGGGCGGGACCGGCCCTGAGGACCGGCCCCGCCGCACCCCTCACCTCCCCCGGAACGCCTCCACGATCTCCCGGATCCGCGCCGGGGGCAACGTCTCCTCGCCGCCCTCCGCCAGCTCCAGGGTGATACGGATACCCCCCACCGCCACGGTCTCCAGTTCGGTGGAGGGCTGCCGGAGCTCCGGCAGCGCCTCCAGGAGGCGGAACCACCCCTGGGAGTACGGGGCCACCTTCACCACGGGCGCGTCACCCTGGATGCCGGCGTCCCGCCAGGTGCCCTCCACCAGGTGGAAGGTGCGCCCCCCCACCATCCGGGCTCCGCCGGAGGCAGCCCCGACGTTCCACCGGGCCAGGGTCTCCTCCGCCTCCCGGAGGTCCGCCGCCGAATTCACCTCCCGGCGCATGCGGGAGGCTTCCGCCGCCTGAACCGCCACAGCCCCGGAGGCGGGCGGGGGGGCAGCAGGGGCGGCGAAGCGCTGGACCCCACGGATCCCCATCCGCCCCGGCTCCGGCATGGGCCCGGCATCCGCCAGCGCCATCCCCGGCTCCACCACCAGGTAGGATGTGTACTCGCTCACCAGCCCGTAGCGGAGCGCCAGCGAGCGGATCTCCTCCACCAGCGACTCCGACTCCCCCTCGATGCGAA
>CAYQVI010000523.1:0-1633 GCA_964420725.1 uncultured Gemmatimonadaceae bacterium
CGAACCACTCCTTCTTCAACACCCGGGCGGTGGTGGAGGGGACGGACCCCATCGTCCTCTCCTACCTGGCGCTGGGCTCCGACGGACGGGCCCAGACGGGGATCATGAGCGGTGACTTCGCCAAGCTCCGCACCGTGTCCCTCCAGTACCGGCTCCCGGAATCGTGGGCCGGTCGGGTGGGGGCCTCCCGGCTGTCACTCTCGGTGGCGGGGGACAACCTGGCCATCCTCTGGATGGGGGACCGGGAGCGCTTCGGACACCGGTCCATGGATCCAGAGCGAGGAGCACAGGGAGGAGGACAGACCCCGGGGATCAACGCCACGTTCCAGGAGGGGTGGCCGATGGGACGCAGGATCACGACAACGCTACGCGTGACGTTCTGACCTGTGGTCGTTGACCGCATCCGGCAGCGCCGGGGCGGATTCCATCGGACACCATTCTCCCAGAAGGAGTTGGATCATGTATAGAGATTCCCTGAAGCGGAGCGCAGGCACGGCCATGCGGCTCCTGAGCGCGATGGTGGTGGGAGTGGGACTCACCGGGTGCAGCCTGGACGATGTGCTGTCCGTGGATCTCCCGGGGAAGGTGGTGGAGGCGGACCTGGCGGACCCCCGGCAGGCGGACCTCCTGGTGAACAGCGCCATCTCCGCCTTCGAGTGCGGCTGGACCATGTATACGGCGGCCGCCGCCCATCACTCCGACGAGATCATGAATGCGTCGGGGAACAACTGGTGGCGGGACATGGGGTGGAGGCAGCACAAGGACGATGAGGCCCGGCTGAGCAGCGGGACCTGCACCACGGCGTACTCCATCTACGCCCCCCTCCACGCCGCCCGCTTCCTGGCGAACAACGTGTACAACCGTCTGGAGGAGGGGGGAGCGGCGGTGACCAACCTGAGCACCCGGCAGGCCACGCTGCGGGCCTACGGCGGATACGCCCTGGTGGGGTTGGGGGAGTCGTTCTGCGAGATGACCATCCCCACGGAGGAAGGGGTGCCGGGACCCCTGTACAGCTCCACCCAGGTGCTGGAGGCGGCGGAGGATCGCTTCACCCAGGCGCTGGCCTTGACCCCTACGGCGGACATCCGGAACATGGCGCTGGTGGGGCGGGCCCGGGTACGGCTGTCCTTGGGGGACTGGGCGGGGGTCATCGAGGATGCCTCGCAGGTTCCGGTGGGCTTCGTGAAGACCGCCTCCCGGGGGGATCAGGAGGCCCGGCGCTACAACCAGCTCTACAACTCGGTGAACAGCCGGATCCAGGCGGCCATGGGGACCATCTCCACGAACTACCGGAATCTGCGGCTGGATGACCAGGGGCGCCCCTTCGAGGGGCCGCTCACCCGCCCGGCGCTGGACGCCCAGGCGGCCCCCGACGGGGGTCCCGGGGTCGTGGACAGCCGGGTGGAGGTGGTGACCTACGGTCTCTTCGGACACAACGAAACCACCCCGCTGTGGCACAACCTGAAGCACACGTCACGCTCCACCCCGGTGGTCATCGCCTCGGGGCGGGAGGCGCAGATGTTCCTGGCGGAGGCCCGGATCCGCACCAACGACCTGCAGGGGGGGCTGGACATCCTGAACGATCTGCGGGCCGACCACGACCTGCCCCCCTACACCGGGGAGGTGGACCCGG
>CAYQVI010000524.1:0-1632 GCA_964420725.1 uncultured Gemmatimonadaceae bacterium
TCTTCTCCGTCTCGCCGATGTACTTGTTCACCACCTGGCTCAGGTCGATGACGTACAGGTCCAGCTCCAGTTCGGCGGCCAGCACCTCGGCGGCCATGGTCTTGCCGGTGCCGCTGGGCCCGGCGAAGAGGGCGCTGATCCCGGTGCCCCGGTGGGAATCGGCCTCGAACCCCCAGGCGCCGTGCACCGTGGCCCGGTGCCGGACATGGGCGGCGATGGAGCGGAGGGTCTGCATCTGGAGTTCCGGAAGCACCAGGGCCTCCCACCCCATCCGGGGTTCGATGCGCCGGGCAAGGTGGTCCAGCCGGGGGCGGGCCTGGAGGCGGCAGGCGTTCCAGAGTTTCTCTGCCGGGGTGGTGGCCCGGCCGGCGGCTTCCGCGGCGTCGTGCGCCCGGTCCGCCCGGTCTGCCGGATGCGCTCCGGCGAACCCTGCCTTCCCCGCCCCCCGCACCACCGGCTCGTCCAGACGCCGTACAGCTCCCTGGATCCCCGGCACGTCCAGGTCGAAGTGGGTGGTGAGGCGCTCCACCTCGCCGTTCAACGACCGCCCCCACTCCCCCAGGGCGGCGCGCCAGAGAGACGCCTGCTCCGCGGGTGTGGGCCGCCCCACATCCAGCGAGAAGGGGGAGGCACCCCGCACCGGGAGCCGCTCCCGGGTGGCCAGGAAGACCAGCCCCCGGATTCCCTCCAGGAAGGCCACCAGGCTCCCGATCCGGTCGGGATCCCCAGCGGGGAGCTCCTCGGCGTCCACGAAGAGGGCCGCCTGGCTGAAGAAGGCCTCCCGCTCCCAGAGGCGGGTGAGGCGGTGGAGTTCGGCGGCTCCCCGGGGAAGGAGGGCGGCGGGGAGGAGGTAGAGCTCCATTCCCAGACGGGCGGCGGCCTCGCCGGCCACCCGGCGCTTCCCGTCCTCGTCGGGGCCGGCGAGCTGGATCAGCCCCCGCCCCCCCTGCTCCTCCACCCGCCGCACGATGGAGTTGGCCGCCCGGGCGTGGGAGGGCACCAGCCCCTGCACCCCGCCCGTGTCCGGGAGCTCCAGCGGCTTCACGAACCCCGCCAGTTCGGCGTCCAGATAGCGGAGCCCGGTGAGGTGGTGAAGCACCCGTTCATCGATCCGCAGGGGGGCGGTGGTGAGCCCCTCCCGGGGGTCCACCTCCACCAGTTGCCACTCCCGCAGCGCACTCCCGGGGGTGAGGGCGCTCCAGTGGGCCTCGTCGCCGCCCAGGGAAAGGGCCAGGCTGAAGGTGACCCCCCGCCCCCCGGTGAGGACGCGGCACAGATCACCGAAGCCCCCGTCCAGCTCCACCCCGGCGCACAGCAGGAGGATGTCGCATTCGAAGGCCGAGAGCCCGAAGGTGGCGCTGAGGGTGTCCAGGGGGGCAGGGCCCGGAAGGGTGGCGGCGGCCTGCCGGAGCGCCTCCCGCGCCTCGTCCACCCGGGCTTCGTCCGCACCCTCCACCCCATAGAGCGCCTCGAGACGAGCCCGGAGTACCCCCACCGCCGCCACCAGGTAGCGCTGGTTGGACTCCTCCGGAGAGGGATGGGGGGCGACGAGCACCTCCGGGAGATCCCGGTACAGGGGCGCGCTCATGGCACCGTCACCACGGGGAGGTGGTAGCGCCCGAAGGTGGGGCT
>CAYQVI010000525.1:0-1631 GCA_964420725.1 uncultured Gemmatimonadaceae bacterium
TCCCGGAGTCGCTCTTCGCGGCGGGTGGCGGTCACCACGATGGGATCCCCCACGGTGGCAGCCTCCTCGAGTACGAACTCCGCCCGGGCAACACTCCCGGCTGTCACGGTGACCCGGGCCTGGGCGGATGCAAAGCCGATCCGGCTGACCTGGATCTCCACGGGGCCTGCCGGAAGGCCCGAGAGGTGGAACCGCCCCGATGCATCGGTGGGGCTCCGCACCTCTCCCGCCGCGACCGTGGCCCCCTGGATCGGGCTTCCGGTGGACGTTCGAACCACGCCCTCCACGACTCCGGTGGACTGGGCGGCCAGGGTTGCCGGGACCGCAGGAGAAAGCAGCAGAAGGAGCAAAACGAAGATCCCCGGTCGGCGCGTGAGCCCCGACGGAAAGACGAAGGACAGGATACGAGACATGATGACTCCCATGGATGTGCGCGCACGTGCACCGCCCCCGGCAGGGGGCGGTGCTCCTGATGGCCAGGGCGGACAGGCACTCAGGCGGCGGGCGGTCCCTGGGAGTAGTGCAGGAGCTCGAGAGCCAGGACCCGGAACGGGGGACGATCCCCTTCCGGTGTGACATGACGGTCGACGGCATGAGAGGCCGGGGGGATCCGGACGGCCGTCTGCGCACGGGGGAGTTGGGCGACGGAGCAGGAGGCGCAGTCCCCTGTGCAATCGCAGGGGTGCCCGGGGGCCTCCTCCTCTGCATCCCCCTCCGCCCCCGGGTCCTGCGTTTCATGAGATGCAGGATGGGAGGTAGCCGAAGCGCCTTCCCCCGGGTGGGAGCTGACCGGGAGGATGTGGCTGGCGGGGTGGCCGGGAGACACAGCCGAGGGCCCATGCATCCCGGCGTGGCCTGCGCTATGCCCCCCATGGAGGAGGCACTCCCGGAAGGACGAACTCCCCGAGAACAGGAGGAGAAGAAGGACGAGCACCACCGCCCCTTGCTTCCGGCCCGGCCCCATCCCGGTCCTCATGGCTGGACGCGGGGCAGTTGCGCCCCGTTCCCGGCTTCGGTGGGATCCGGCGTGGAAGGTCGCGGGGTCATCGCGGGCTGGGGCAGGGGGTTCAAGCTGGGACGGCCTTGGACAGACGGCTCTTGCAGGGAATGAACTCTCATCATCATTGTGGCGAGATGTCCCCTACGCAAGCCGGAGTCGGAGGGGACGTTCGCCTGGCGGAGCCGGGGGCAGGGTCCCCCCCCTTGTTGAGAAGTGGATCTCAGTACCATTATACCTTCCCGGCCCAACCCGCAACCTCCCCTACGGAGCACCACCATGGCGTCTCCCGATCCCACGACCGCCTCCGCAACCGGCGTCCTTCCGGACACTGCTGTGGGCACCGGCACACCCCTCCTGGAGGCCCGCTCCCTGGTGAAGGAGTACGGACCCCTCCGGGCGGTGGACGGCCTCACCCTGGCGGTGAAGGGGGGTGAGATCTACTGCCTCCTGGGTCCCAACGGGGCGGGGAAGTCCACCACCATCAACTGTTTCCTGGGCTTTGCCATCCCCACCTCGGGCGAGGTGCTCATCAAGGGGATGGCCGTGGGGGCCCACCCGGTGGAGACGAAGCGGTCCCTGGCCTACATCCCGGAGCAGGTGAACCTCTACAAGGGGCTCACCGGGGTGGAGA
>CAYQVI010000526.1:0-1631 GCA_964420725.1 uncultured Gemmatimonadaceae bacterium
CTGGCCATCCGGGCAATGGGGTGGAACACCTCCACATGCTGCAGGATGGACCAGGTCATCAGGGGGTGCCCCTCCACCAGCCTCCGTTCCTCCGGGGTGAGGGCGGAGGGCTTGTCCAGGATCAGGTTGGAGATCCCCAGCTTTCCGATGTCGTGGAGGAGCGCCGCCCGGTAGACCGAGCGCACCACCTCCGGGGAGTGCCCCAGGCTCCGGGCCATTCCCCGGGCCAGCTCCGCCACCCGGGCGGAGTGCCGGTACGTGTAGGGCGACTTGGCGTCCACCACCGAGGCGAAGGCCTCCGCCACCCGGTCCACTCCCGCCGCATCCACCCGGAGGATCCGTTCATCGGGCTCGAAGCCCGGGAGCTCAGCCACCGGGTCCCCCTGGTAGAGGGCGCTCCACCAGGACCCCTCCCGGAGCCCTTCCACCACCCTCACCAGTTCCGGGTCGAACCAGGTGCCCCGGCGGTCCGCCGCCACCCGCAGTGCCTCCCGCCACCCCCGCTCCGCGGCGAAGACCTCCACGGTCTGGGCCAGCGACGCGATCCGGGCCAGGACGGGGATCTCCTCCCCCCTGAGCCCCAGGGGCTGACCCCGGCCGTCCCAGTGCTCATCCAGGGTGCGGACCACTTCGGCCGACGCCTCGGGGAAGCCCAGGTTCCGGACGATATCCGCCCCCCGCTCACAGCGGATCCGCATCAGTTCCTTCGCCACCCCGTCCAGGGCGCTCATCTGCCGTCCCATGTGGAGGAGCTGGCGGACCCGCTCCCGGAAGGACCGCCCCATGGCGGCGTTGCGCACGGCATAGCCGATGGAGAAGAGCCGGGAGGACCAGTCGGAGAGCTTCAGGTTTCGCTTCGCCGCCTGGTCATCGGACCCCAGGAATTCCGCCGTCTGGGCGGCATTGCTGGAGCACCCGGCGTCCTTCAGGAGGATGGCGTAGTAGAGGTCCGAGCGGTCCTGGGACCCCAGCCCCAGCTCCCGGGCCATGCGCATGCCGATGGCGCAACTCCGGGCGGCATGGCCCCGGGGCTGCCCCTCGGTGAGATCCAGGGCGTGGGAGAGCGCCCCCACCAGTTCGGAGAGGCGGACCGAGCCCCCCTGCTCACCACCCCCGAAGCGGGGGTCCAGGGACTGGGGGGGCGGAGTGCTCCGCTGCGGGTCGATGTCCATGGCGTCTGCATGGGCTCGCCCCACTCCCCTTTCGGGGGGAGGGGGGACGGAAACGTGGTTTCCCCCCAGGCAGGCAACAACCAGGCCAATCGTAGATGGGGGCGGCAGGGCGCGAGAAGGAAGGGACATCGGCACGTGGGCGTGGCCCCGGGGGATCCACTTCCCGGCACGGACTGGCGATCCCCGGCACGATGTGGCGGATCGCACCGATGCACCGACGGGGGCACAACGGCACTGCGCCCCCACCCGGACCCGACCCTGCCACCGCCTTCAGCCCAGGGGACGGACGGGCCCGCGCCTACCACCGCCCCCGGGCCCGGGAGGTGGACGGGCCTGCACCGGCGAACCCACACGCAAAGACCCCCCGGCGGCCAGGGGCCGTCGGGGGGTCCGGACATCGTTGTTCAAGTGGTCGCTGCAGGACTCGAACCTGCGACCCCTACGATGTGAACGTAGTGC
>CAYQVI010000527.1:0-1628 GCA_964420725.1 uncultured Gemmatimonadaceae bacterium
CATCATGTGCAGCATGAAGGAGAGCATGATGATGGCCATGGCGGCCCCCATGAGGAGGGCCATCCATGAGCGGGTCTCGCTGAAGGTGGCGTGGTCGAGCTGGTAGGTGTTCAGGTACATCAGGCCGAACATGACCACGGTGGAGGTGGCAATCATGGCGGCGAAGCGGCCGTACATCTTCATGGGACCTCCCGTTTCGGGGCGGCGCCCAGGGATGGGGGCCGACGGCGGATCGCGCCGAATCTCCGGCCGGTGGGGAGGTTCTGACACCTGTTGTGTAGATCCTGCCCCCTTTCGCGTCACCCAGGGCACCAGGACTGCGGCAACGGTGGAGGGGGGCAAGGCACGTGCCGGGAGGGGGACCAACCCCTCCCGGCACGCCCAGGGTCAGCGGAAGGCGGCGGCCCCCGCTCCGTCATGCAGCTCGAAGTTGTGCAGCAGCGGATCCGGCACGGTGGGGGTCCGGTCCAGCGCCCGGTCCAGGACGGGGGACCACGTGATGACCCTGATCCTTCCGGTCCCAGGGTGGTAGCGGAGAAGCCGGAGGTACCCCTCCTTCGAGATCTGCTTGTAGTCGCTCATGAGAAGGTGGACGGTGTTCCCCGCCTCCCCCTCCAGGGACTGATGCGCGGCCTGATAGTAGCTCTGGTCCCCCGACAGGACCGCCACCACCTGGGGGTGTCGGGAGAAGAGGCGGTCCCAGCTCTCCCGGGCATGGTTCCCCTCCTCCCCGTGGCACTTGGTCCACTCCATGAGCCCCACGGGGGTGTCGTCCTCCTCCCGGCCGGGGGTGCCCTGGTCCCGTCCCACGGGACCCAGGAGCATGTGGGTGGAGATGAAGGTGTGGTGCCCGGGGCGAGCCCGGAGGACGCCCTCCGCCCAGGCCAGGTCATCGTCAGGGGCGTTGCAGGTGAGGTGGAGGAAGAGGAGGGAGTCGGCCCCCACCACCACCTGTTGGACGCTGTTCACGTTGTTCCGGTGCGACTCCAGGTACCAGTCGAAGTCCCGGAAACGCTCCTCCCCGAAGAACTCCTCGAAGAGGGGCGTCTCGCCGGTGGACGTCACCATGTCATGGTTCCCCACCGCCAGGCCGTAGGGGATCTCCCCATGGAGCAGGTCGATGCTGGCGCGGGTGGTCTCCCACCGGCCCCGGGAGCTTTCGTCCCGACCCCGCTCCACCAGATCCCCCAGGAAGGAGACGAAGACGAGCCGCTGCTCCTCCTGGTGCTCCAGGATCCACCGGTGCATCTGGCGCAGCGTCTCAGGCCCCTGTCCGGGCTCGTCGAAGTGGTCCAGGAACTCCGCCAGGCGATCATCCCGGTCCTCTGCGATGCTCTCCTCCGTGAGGCTGTACCACTGGATGTCGGGCATGGCCACGATGGTGATCTCCCCCTCCTCCGGAAGGCCCAGCCCCGTCGCCCCGCCCCCCTGGCCCGATGGGGCTGGAGAGGAGCCCGAAGACCCCCCAGGGGTGCCGGCGGAAGAGGGCTCGCACCCCACCCCCAGGACAGCGGCGAAGAGGAGGGCGCCCAGGAGCGCCGCACGTCCCCGTTCCGTGATCGGATCCATGGACGCGTGCCTCACAGGTCGGCCGTGAATCCGAAGATCACGGCGTAGTCGAAGAAGCG
>CAYQVI010000528.1:0-1624 GCA_964420725.1 uncultured Gemmatimonadaceae bacterium
AGTGCCCGCACACCAGGAAGCGGCCACCCATCCCCACGAAGGTCTCCACCATCTGACCCACGTTGCTGTCGAAGATGACGCCCAGGGGCTGACGGGTGTCGGCCATGTGGACGGCGTTCCGATCCAGGTAGACGGTGACGTCCGCCCCGGCCCGCTTGAGGTTCGTGGCGACACCCAGGGCCATCACCGCGGACTGCCAGTCCTCGTTGAGGCTCCCCAGGTGGACCACCACGTTCTTCTCCTGGGCGGCCAGGGGTGCGGTGGATCCGAAGGTGAAGGCGCTGGCCGCCAGCAGCGTCAGGATGGCGGCGGTCGTTGACCATCTGGAACGTGTACGCATGGATCGAGTCTCCAGAGCTGCAAGTTGATTCAAGGAGCGCAGGGGGCGTCCCTACCTCCTGAACTGGATCACGACGTACCGGGCCTCTGTGGCTCCGGTGTTCTCCACCGCATGCTCCCCGGCCTCATGCCAGTGGGCATCCCCCGCCTGGAACGACCGCTCTATGGGGTCCTGCCCCGCCTCGGTGTACCGGATGGTGTAGGGGGTCAGGGAGTAGACCAGCCGGGGGAGCCCCTGGTGGAGGGGCTGAGCCTCTCCCGGGGCCAGGGTCACCCGGACGACCCGGGCATCCTCGTTGTCCAGGAGGAGCTCCCCATGGTCGGGGTCCATGGCAGCGGCGTCCTGCAGATCCCCGGCAGGAGTTTCGCCGGTGAGCCCCATATCCGTCCGGGCCACCACCAGGAAGCGGGCGGTGGTGGTCCCGATGTTCTCCACGGCATGGTCATCGGCTCCGTGCCAGTGCACATCCCCCTCCTGCCACGTCGTCTCGTCCGCCGTGCCCCCTTCCGTGAAGCGGATCTGGTAGTTGCTCAGCGAATAGACCACGCGGCGCTGCCCCTCGTGGGTGGGGAGGGCCTCCCCTGGCTCGAGGGAGAACTCCAGGACCCGGACCGAGGGGTTCTCGAAAAGGGTGCGGGGCTGCTGGAGGGGGGTGGCGGGGGCCGTGGCGGTCCTCTCGTCCACCCCGGCGGCGGGCGGGGGGGCTTCCTGGTCAGCGGGTCCGCAGGCGATCAGGGGAAGGGAAGCCAGGATCCAGGGAGTCCAGGCGCGCATGGGGATCTCCAGGGGGCGAGAGGGTCGATGGTCGTCACCCTGCTGGGGGAGCAAGGGCCATGCCCCAGGGGATCCCTTCGCCGCGCCAGTGCAAGCCTGAATCGCAACAGGGTCTTACGCCTGGGGACCTCTCCCTGGGACAGCCCTCGGAGCAGGCGCCGGTGGGCCACACCGCCCCATCGGCCAGCAGATAGTGAGACATCATGGTCAACACAGGGCGTGACGGGGGCGGCGGACCGATCCCATCCGGGTGAGAAAGCTCACCGCATCCCGCCGTCCTTGAGAAAGAGGGCGGGTGATGCCTCCTCCCCGGCCATCCCAGTCTCCCCGAGGTCCACCATGCGTCGTATCCCCTTCCTGCTCCTCCTGCCGGCCCTGTTGTGGGGAACCGGTTGCGCGTCGGACACCAGTCCCACCGGAGCCAATCCGCCGGTGCAACCGCCACCACCCCCTCCTCCGCCTCCACCCCCTCCGCCTCCCCCGGCGCCGGTCATCAACCGGGAGGTCACC
>CAYQVI010000529.1:0-1612 GCA_964420725.1 uncultured Gemmatimonadaceae bacterium
CTCCAGCAGATGATGCTCACGGAGCTGGCCCAGAACTCCAGCCTCCGGATCGTGGAGCGGAGCGCCCTGGCCGCCATCATGGAGGAGCAGAACCTCTCCGCCTCGGGCCGGGTGGAGGCGGACGCCGCAGTCCGTGTGGGGGCGCTGGTGGGGGCGAAGTACATGATCCTGGGGTCCTACAACGACATCTTCGGCGATGTGCGCATCGACGCCCGGGTGGTGGATGTGGAGACCTCCGAGATCGTCCGGACGGAGCAGGTCCGGGATCAGCGGGAGAACATCTACCAGCTCCTGGTGGACCTGTCGTCGCAGGTGGTGGCAGGGGTGGACCTCCCCCCCCTCCCCTCCGAGGTGCGGGAGGCCCGGCGCTCCCGGGAGATCCCCAGCGAGGCGGTGACCCTCTACTCCCGGGCCCAGCTCTATGCGGACGGGGGGCAGACGGCCCGGGCCATCCAGCTCTATCGGCAGATCACCGAGCAGTTCCCGGACCTGACGGAAGCCCGGGAGGCGCTGCGGCAACTGGGGGGGTGAGGCCTGGAGCCCTGACGCATCCGCCAGGGGTGGGGCGTCAGGGCGTCGAGGCGGGACGGAGCTTCCCCTTGAAGACCTCCCTGAATCGCTCCATCTGCTCGTGGTTGGCAATCACCACCAACTGGTCTCCGGCGGACAGGGGAGTGCTCCCCTGGGCGAACTGCACCCCTCCGTCCGGTGTCTCCACCGCGATCACGTTCACACCGGTGGAGGCCCCGATCCCGCTCTCCGCCAGGGTGGAGCCCTCCAGCCCCGCGGGGAGGGGGAAGGTGCTGAGCTCCACCCCCTGCCCCAGGATCACCTGCGACCGGTTCTGGATCAGCGAATAGATGGACTCCACCCCCAGCTCCCCGTAGCTCAGCGCCAGGTCCGCCCCAGCCCGCCGGATGGAGGGGACGTTTCGCTGGTGGGTGATCCGGGACACGATCCGGGTCTCGGGGTTCAGGCGGCGGCAGTAGACGCAGAGGTAGAGGTTGACGGCGTCGTCGTTGGTGGTAAGGAGGACCGTGGGGGCTGAATCCAGCCCCGCTTCCGCCAGGACCTCCCTCCGGGCGGCATCCCCGATGATGAAGCGGTCCGGCAGATCGCCGAAGCGGGCCGCCAGCGCAGGGTCCTTCTCCACCATGTGGACGGGGATCCCCTTCCGCTTCAGCGCCCGGGTGGCCGCCCTCCCCACCTTCCCCCCCCCGATCACCAGGACCGGGTGCACGTTCACGTCGTAGATGCAGAGGAACTCGTCCAGGGTCTGCATCATCGCCTCGGTGCCCACCACCACGGGAAAGCTCAGGTCCTTCAGCACCGCGTCCGGGTCCGCAGGCTGCAGCCGGGCATGCTCCCAGACCCCCACCACGGTGACCCCGGCGATCTCCCGCAGGCCGCTCCCCCGGATGGTCCGCCCCACCAGGGGGGTGTTGTGGACCGGGAACTCGGCGATGAGCAGCCCCCTGTAGGAGCCGATGACATGGGTCTGGGCATACCCCGCATTGACCCGCTGGGCCAACTGCTCCCCCAGGTGCCGCTTGAGCTGGAGGACATGGTCCGCGCCGCTGAGGGAGAGGATGTCCACCGAGTCGTAGTTCTC
>CAYQVI010000530.1:0-1607 GCA_964420725.1 uncultured Gemmatimonadaceae bacterium
GGCGGTGTCCCTCCAACTCGGTGAGCCTGAAGCCGATGCCGTATCCCGAGGTGGCTCCGGCGGGAGCGAACTGGGGGGTGAGCATCTCCTGAAGCGTGGCCGCCTCCAGGATACGCCCGCGCACCCCTTCCCCTCCGGCGAAGAGGGTGCTCATGAAGAGCCCCAGGTCGGTGACGGTGGAGTACATGCTCCCCGCCGGGGCCATCCCCAACTGGAAGGTGGGGGCCCGGCTGGTCCGTCCATCCACGGTCCACATCTCCGCCACGGCCAGGTCGGCCACCAGGTCCGCACGGGGGACGAAGGCGGTCCGGTCCATCCCCAGCGGGCCCAGCACCTCCTGGTCGAGGATCTCGTGGAAGGGCCTTCCCCGGACCACCTCCAGCACGTACCCCACCGTGGCGATGGCGGCATTCGAGTACTTGGAGCGGGTCTCCGGGGCGTAGACCAGGTCGGTGGTGTTCAGGCTGGCCACCGTGGCCGCCAGGGTGGGTTCATCGTCGTGGAAGTAGCTCCCCACCGGGGGTTCCCGGACCAGGCCGGACCGGTGCGACATGAGCTGGCGCAGGGTGATCTCACCGCCGAAGGGGTTTCGGGGAGCGAAGTCCGGGAGGTAGCGGGTCACGGGTGCATCCAGCTCCAGTTCCCCCCGCTCCACCCCCTGCATCACGGCGATGTCGGTGAAGAGCTTGGACACCGACCCCACCCGGTGCACCGTGGAGGCGGAGGCGGGGGTTCCGGCCTCCGGGTCCTGCACGCCGAACCCTTCGGCCCACACCACCTCCGCCCCGTCCACCAGCGCGATGGACACCGCCGGGAGCCCCTTGTCCTCCATCTCATGGGCGATGAGGCGACGGAGCTCCTCCGCCACCGGAGCCCAGGCGGCCGAGGGAGCCACCGCCGAGGATGGGACCGAGGAGGGGGCCCGCTCCGCCGGGGCGCAGGATGCCAGGAGCAGCCCGAGGCCGAGAGCAGGGAGGGCCCGGAGGCCCGGATGCACGTCCTTCATCGTCGACATCCTCATGGACAGCGCGTGGGAGTGTGGGGCACTCAGGGTTCGGGCTCGGCCACCCGTCGGTAGTCGGGCCACCAGCTTCCGGTGCGCAGCATGGAGCTGCGTCCCCGGGAATCCAGATCGAAGGACACCAGCGACCACCCCAGATAGGGGTTCCTCCAGGTGGCCCGGAAGGTGTCGTGGTGCCAGTGCTCCAGGTCCCCCGTGATGGAGGGCCCCAACTGGACCACCAGCACCCCCCCTTCCAGGCGGACGTGGGCCTCGCCGAAGGCCTCGTTCCCGTAGGCTCCCGTGTACCCCTGGAGCGGGAGCGACGGCGTGGTCCCGGGGACCCGGGCTTCCACCAGGGCGGCCTCCGCCCGGCGGGCCTCCTCCGCCTGGACCCGCACCGGCTCAAGGAAGATCGGGCTCCAATCCGTTCCGTCCTCCCCCAGGTACCCGTCCAGGATGTGGTTGCGGATCACGTCATGGAGCACGCTGGGCCCACCCCGGTTCGTGAGGACCACCAGCCCCACCCCCAGCTCCGGGAGGAAGGCCACCCGGGAGCGGAGACCATCGATGCCGCCGCTGTGCTGCACAAGGGTGGTCCCCCGAT
>CAYQVI010000531.1:0-1606 GCA_964420725.1 uncultured Gemmatimonadaceae bacterium
CCAGCCATGGACGGGCGCCCCACCCGCCCCGCCATCCCGGACGGCCCCTCCTCGGTGGCGCTGGTGGTGGAAACCGGGAACCACCCGGGTTCCCTGGTGGACGCGCTCCTCCCCTTTGCCAGGAGGGGGATCAACCTCTCCAAGCTGGAGTCCCGCCCGGGGGAGGTGCCATGGACCTACCGCTTCTTCCTGGAGCTGAGTGCCGACCTGGCGGACCCTGGCGTGCAGGAGGCCGTCACCGAGGTGGAGGCCCGGGCCCGGACCCTCCGGATCCTGGGGTGCTTTCCCGGGGCGTCGCGGCCCCGGGGAGCCGAGATGGAGGAGCCGGGGGCGTGACCCCCGGACCGTCTTCAAATAGCTTCCCGGACCGGGAATCATGCAGGGGCCGAACGAGGGAGGGGGGATGTCGACCAGGGAGAGTGGTACGCGCTGGACCAGCCCTGCAGGGGGTTCGGCCCGGGAGAGCCGGAGCGGGACCCCCGGCCCCTTCCCTGCCCACCCCGAGCGGAACCCCGGTGTCCCCTTCGATGACGGGGCCGTGCAGGACATCCGGGTGAACCGGAGCGCCGTGGAGCGGCGGGCCGCCTCCCTGGGCGTCCGCCGCAGCATCAAGAAGGAGTGGCAGGCGGCGTGGCTCCTCCGGGCCATCACCTGCATGGACCTCACCACCCTCTCCGGCGACGATACCCCTGGGCGGGTGAGGCGCCTCTGCGCCAAGGCCCGGCACCCCGTCCGCGGGGACATCCTGGAGGCGCTGGGCCTTCCCGCCAACGGGATCCAGGTGGGGGCTGTCTGCGTGTACCACACCTTCGTCCGGACCGCGGTGGCGGCCCTGGAGGGGAGCGGGATCCCGGTGGCGGCCGTGTCCACCGCCTTCCCGGCCGGTCTTGCACCCCTGTCCACCCGGCTGGCGGAGATCCGGGCCTCCGTGGAGGAGGGGGCGCAGGAGATCGACGTGGTGATCCAGCGCCAGTTCCCCCTCCTGGGGGAGTGGGGGGCGCTCTACGACGAGATCTGCGCCATGCGGGAGGCGTGCGGTGAGGCCCATCTCAAGGTGATCCTGGGCACCGGGGAGCTGGGAACCCTTCGTACGGTGGCCCGGGCCAGCCAGGTGGCCATGATGGCGGGGGCGGACTTCATCAAGACCTCCACCGGGAAGGAGTCCACCAACGCCACGCTCCCGGTGGGGCTGGTGATGGTGAGGAGCCTTCGGCGCTACCGGGAGGAGACCGGGTTCAGGGTGGGCTTCAAGCCCGCCGGGGGGATCCGGACGGCCAGGGAGGCCCTTCTCTGGTTGTCGCTGATGAAGGAGGAGGCGGGCCCCGAGTGGACCCGGCCAGGGCTCTTCCGCTTCGGAGCCAGCACGCTGCTCGCGGATATCGAGCGGCAACTGGAGCACCATGTGACGGGACGGTATTCCGCCTGGCACCGCCACCCCCTGGCCTGACCGCCCACGCCGCTGGAGACTTCATGACTACACCCACGCCCCCCCAGGTCGCCCAGCTCCTCGAGACGCTGGAGTACGGACCCGCGCCGGAGAGTGCCCCGCGGGCCCTGGAGTGGCTCCGCTCCAGGGGAGAGCGGTTCGGACACTTCATCGGCGGCG
>CAYQVI010000532.1:0-1597 GCA_964420725.1 uncultured Gemmatimonadaceae bacterium
TTGCCGAGTGGGCCCATCCATCCATGGAGGCGCCCCGGTCGAGGTGCCAGACTTCTCCCATGGCGAGGTCATCCATGAACCAGCTCCCGGCGGGTCCAACGCAGTGGACCTACGACGAATACGCCCGGCTGCCGGACGATGGGGATCGGGTTGAGGTCATCCAGGGAGAGGTGTGCGTGACTCCGGGGCCGCGGCCCCGGCACCAGTGGGTGACCTCCCGCCTCCAGCGCCTGCTGGGGGACTACGTTGAGGCCCACGGCCTGGGGGTCATCCTGCACGGCGTGGACCTGCTCTTCTCATCCGGCGAGTTCCTCCGCCCCGACCTCCTGTGGGTTCCCCGGGATCGCCTGGCGGGGATCACCACCCGGGGGGTGGAGTGCGCCCCCGGGCTGGTGGTGGAGGTCCTGTCCCCCGGCTCCGAGTCGGTGGATCGCGGGAAGAAGCCGGGCCGGTACGCCGAGTTGGGCGTGCCGGAGTACTGGCTGGCGGACCCCTAGCGGAACGTGCTGGAGCTATTCCGTACGCCCCCGGGGGGGGAGCCGTCCGGTGGGGGTGCGGAGCCCCAGGTGGTGACAGATCGCCTGGAGTGGCATCCCGATCCCCGTGTGCCTCCCCTGGTGGCGGAGGTGGCCCCGCTGTTCGCGGGGTGGTGAAGAGGATGGTGCAGCATTTCGAGGTGGAGCGGAGCGGAACTCACCCACTGAAGGCACAGGAGTGATGGCTTCTATCGTCCGTTCACAGGTCGCCGATGTCCCATACAACATGACGACCACCGGGTTTGATCTGACAGGATATCGAATTGTGGCCACCCTCGGTGTCGTGCGGGGCGTCGTCGTTCGATCGAGGTCGGTCTTTGGCACATTCGGCGCCGGCGTCCAGACGTTGTTCGGAGGGAATATCACGCTCCTCACCGAGCTTGCAGAGCGGACGCGCCAGCAGGCGTTCGACACGATGCTGGTCCAGGCCGATGTGGCGGGTGCCGACGCGGTCATCGGCATTCGCTACGACGCGACGGAGGTGATGTCCGGGGTGACGGAGGTGATCTGCTACGGGACCGCGGTGCGGGTGGAGCAACACCCATGACCCGCCACCCCCGCAGGCTGGCCATCCTGGCCCTCGTCTCGGCCGTTCTCTTCCCGGCCTCTGCCACCGCCCAGCGCAGCGTCACCCCCGAGTCCGCCGGGATGTCGTCGGAGCGGCTGGAGCGGGTCACCTCCACCTTCCAGGCGTATGTGGACCAGGGCCGCCTCCCGGGGGCCGTGATCCAGGTGATGCGGGGCGGGGACATCGTCTACCAGGAGGCCTTCGGCTACCGGGACCGGGAGAGCCGGGATCCGCAGGCGGTGGATGACATCTTCCGGATCGCATCCCAGACCAAGGCCATTGTCAGCGCCGCGGTGCTGATGCTCCAGGAGGAGGGGGCGCTCCTGATCACGGACCCGGTGGGGCGCTACCTGCCGGAGTTCATGCAGACCACGGTGGCGGAGGAGCAGGAAGACGGGGAGGTGCGGGTGGTGCCGGCGCGGCGGCCCATCACCATCCGGGATCTCCTGACCCACACGGCGGGGCTGGGCTACTGGTTCAGCGACCGCCCCGT
>CAYQVI010000533.1:0-1594 GCA_964420725.1 uncultured Gemmatimonadaceae bacterium
TCGCCTGTCCCAGGTGCTGGGGTGCGGAGCCTGCCACGGGCCGGACCTGGGGGGGATGATCTTCGTGGAGATCCCGAACGTGGCCCGGATCGTCGCACCGAATCTCACGGAGGCACGGGAGAACTACGACGATCCGGGACTCCAGCGCCTGTTCCGCACCGGGGTCAAGGCCGACGGCCGCCTGGCGATGGTCATGCCCAACAAGGCCTTCCAGCGGCTCACCGACCAGCAGGTGGCGGATGTCATCGCATACGTGCGGCAGGCCCCCCGGGTGGAGAGGGCCGTGCCCCGCACGCGCCTGACCCCCCTGGCTCGCCTGGGGGTGATCCTGGGCGCCTACGATGTCGAGGAGATGAGGGCGGACCCCCCGGAGTCGGAGGCCGTCCTGGCGGACCGGAACCACCCGGACCGGGGCCGACACCTGGCCCAGGTGGTGTGCGGGGAGTGCCACGGCCTGGACTTCCAGGGGTTCCCGGCGGACGCCGTCCCCCCGCTGGATGTGGTGGGGACCTACAGCCTGGAGGAGTTCACCCGGCTGATGCGGGAGGGGCTGACCCGGTCAGGGGGGGAGACGTCCACCGGGTTCATGAGCGAGGTGGCCCGGTACCGGTTCACGGCGCTCACCGACGGGGAGATCGCTGCTATCCGGGGCCACTTCGATCCCCGCTGAGGAGGAGCCGCCCTCCGCGCACCCCTCACCCCCCTTCCCGCCAGCGGAATCCCTCCAGACTGATGCGGTAGGCTCCCGCCCCTTCCTCGTACCGGATGACGTAGCGGGTGGGGTACCATCCGCTTTCCTGCGCTGCGTCGGGCCAGGGTACGGGGGCGGAGAAGTCGGGACGGGTCTCCAGAAAGGCGTCGGTGAACATGGGTTCCACGAAGATGACCCGCTCCCCGTCCGACCCGTAGATGAGCGTCTCGTCGAAGGTGTGCCCGTGCAGTTCCCGGGCTCCGTCATGCATCCAGTGCACCCCCATGGAGGGGAAGGCGAAGAGCCCCAGGTCGGGGACGGGGATGTACCCCGGTGGGAGGTAGCGCGGCGCCGGCGCCACCCCCTGCTCACCCGCCTGGATGGTCATCCGCTCCTGGGCGGTGATGAGGTAGAAGTGGGCGTCCCAGTGCGGGTGGGCGTAGAGTGCGGCGGGTGGGTGTCCCCCTGGCCCCCAGTCGAAGAGCACGTGCCGGAAGGGGAGCCCCTCCACCTCCGGGAAGTCGAGGCTCATCATGACCTCCCGGGTGGGGAGTGAGGCCAGGGTGGCATCGGGAAGGGTCACTCCCAGCGCCACGGGAGTCCCGGTTCCGTCCACCTCCACCCAGCTCCGGATGAGCCCATCCCCGAGGGCGATGGAATCGCCGGCAAGCCGGATCAGGTCCAGTGGAGCGGCGGTCCCCCCTGTGGGGACGGGATCCCCGACTGGCAGGGCCCGGGTGGCAAAGAACAGGGTCAGCGGGAGAAGCAGCACCAGGAGGATTACGCGGTTCATCGGCCGTCCTCCCAGGCCGGGGGGCGCGGCCCCATTCTCAGGATGGGCTTCCGGAACACCAGCACCGAGCCTGTGAGGGCGTCGGTGGTGACGAAGACGATGGGGAGTCC
>CAYQVI010000534.1:0-1588 GCA_964420725.1 uncultured Gemmatimonadaceae bacterium
GGAGCTGGACCCGGAGCTCCTCCAGGTTGGAGGCGCCGTCCGTCACCCATCCGAATCCGTTGTGCTCGGCTGCGCAGTAGCGCTTCGCGAAGGAGAGGAAGCTCCGGGCCATGGGGTGCTTCACCACCTGCAGCAGCGGGAAGAGGTCCCGGGGGCGGTTGGTGAGGGGGGTCCCGGTGAGGCAGTGGATGGCGGCGTCGGGAACCCGGTCCACCAGGCGTCGGGCCAGCTTCGAGCGGGTGGAGGTGTGGTTCTTCAGGTAGTGGGCCTCGTCGAAGACCACACCCCCCCAGGGGAGCGCCGCCAGCGCCGTCTCATGGCGCCCCAGGATGTCGTAGTTCACCACCACCCACCCCCGCCAGCCTCTGCCCGGCGGGGATCCGGGACCCACCACCGCCACCGGGTCCCCTCCTCGGACCGCCTGGATCTCCCGCTCCCAGTTCCGCTTCACCGAGGCCGGGCACACCACCAGCCAGGGCCCGTCGGGCGCACTCTCCGCCAGGGCCAGGATGGACTGCCGGGTCTTTCCCAGCCCCATGTCGTCGGCCAGGATGCTCCGCCGCCGCCCCAGGAGGAAGGCCACCCCCTCCACCTGGTGCGGGAAGAGGCCCTGGGCCAGGGCACGGGCGCGTTCCAGCGCCTCCCGCCGGACCTCCCTGGAAGGGGCCGGCAGTGCGGGAACGGATGCGTTGCGATTGCGATTGGGCGTCATGGTCCTGTCTCCCCCCGTTTCGGGGCCGGATGAGGCACCTTGCCATGGGATGGCAGGTTGCCGGGCGGTCGGCGAGCCGGGTCTCTCGCGCCCTCTGGACAGTTTGAGAATCAGCAAAAGAAAAGGGTCCCAGCGCGGACGAACCGCGCGGGACCCTCCCGACGGTTTAGCCTTTTGGTGACCCGGAGGCAATCGTCACAAGATGCCGGGGCGCGTAGCTGCCGCGCAGTTGAAATATGGTGAGGGGCGGGGGGTGGTTCAAGGGGTTGGGGGAGCGAGGAGCAGTATGCGGAGCATCCCGGCCCACAGGTCCCAGGCTGACATGCCAGGGGCCCGAAAGACACCTGACGTACTCCCACAGTACGGCTAGCTTCAGACGGCATCGTGCGTCTGGAGCCGGAACGGAACGCTGGTGTAGAAGAGACCTTCGATTCCCGAGAGATGGAGGACTGGATGCGTACGGTTGCTGAAGAGCTTGAACTGGCCGTTCTCGGCCTTCCGGCCGGAGATCGGGCGCGGCTGGCAAAGCGGCTGATCGAGAGCCTCGATCAGGATCCCGACGTTGAGGCGGCATGGGATGAGGAGATCGCCCGGCGGGTGGCCAGGATCGAGGCCGGGGAGGCAACCCTTGTTCCGGCCGAGGATGTGTTCCAGAAGGCCAGGCGTCTGATCGGCGGGTCGTGAGCCTTCGCTTCGACGAAGAAGCCGCCGACGAGTTCTATCGAGCGGTCGAGTACTACGAGGCCCAGTCCGCAGGGCTCGGAAGGGAACTCATCGGGCAGAGGCCCGGATACTGGATGGACCGGCTCTGATTGCGCGCCGGGCCGTAGGCGAGCCCCCCCCTCAACCCACCTCCACCCACTCCCCCGTCCCCAG
>CAYQVI010000535.1:0-1574 GCA_964420725.1 uncultured Gemmatimonadaceae bacterium
GAATCGGCCGCGCCGCCCATCCCAGGGCGGCGCGGCCGATTCGTTGGCAGGAGCCGGGTATCCCCGTCCCGGCCCGGGCGGAAGGGGCCCGGTAGACCGCTACCCCTTCAGCACGTCCCGGAACACCGAGACCGCAAACTCCATCTCCTCCATGGACCCCAGGGAGATCCGGGCGTGGGTCTGCGCCAGCGGGGGGAAGTCCCTCCCCACCGCCACCCCCCGCTTCAGGCACTCGTCCCGGAACCAGGAGGCCGGGCGTCCCAGCTCCACGAACATGCAGTTGGCGTTGGTGTCCGGCCCGTCGTATCCCATCTCCCGGAAGGCCCCCATGACATAGTCCTGGATGCGCTTGTTCTCCTGCCGCTCCCAGGCCAGGTGACCGGTGTCCTTCAGGGAGGCGATCCCCGCCGCCGCCGAGAGGGTGTTCATGCTCCCCAGGTTCGCCGCCTGGGCCAGAGCCTGCATGGTGGCCGGCTGGCCCACGCCGTACCCCACACGGAGCCCCGCCATTCCGTGGGCCTTGGAGAGGGTCCGGGTGATGAAGACCCCGGGAAACTCCTGGGTCAGCGCCACACCGGACTCAACGCCCGGATCCACCGCATAGTCGATGTAGGCTTCATCCAGGAGGATGGCCGTGTCCGGGGAGCGGGCCTTCACCTGCCGGACGAAGGCCTCCACCGCTCCGGCGGGGTGGGCCGTTCCGGTGGGGTTGTTGGGGTTGCAGAGGAAGACCAGCCCCGCCCCGTTGGCGGCGGACGCCATGGCGCCCAGATCCAGGCGGAGCGACCGGTCCAGGGGCACGGCATGCACCGGCACCCCCATGCCCCTGGCCACATCCTCGGGAGTGGCATAGGTGGGGGACGCCGTGACCAGCGCCTTCCCGTCCTTGCAGAAGGCCAGGGTGGCCGCCACCAAAAGCCCCCCGGAGCCCGTCCCGATCACCACGTGGTCCTGGGCCACCCCGTTGTAGTCCGCCACGGTCGCCACGAGTTCGGCCAGGTAGTCGGGGGGGTAGCCCCGGCCCAGGCGGGGGGTGATGGCCTCCTGGAGGGCCCGCATGACGTTGGGTCCAGGGCCCCGGGCATTCTCGTTGGAGCTGATCTTGAGGACCCCATCATCCAGGAGGAGCCTGCTCCCCAACGGCTCGAAGGCGGCGGCCTCCCGCCCCCGTCCGATGATGAACGACGAGCCCATGAGGCCGGCCGTACCCAGCCCGATGGAACGGATGAACCCTCTACGCGACTGGGACATGACCTCTCCTGGAAACGGAGGACCGGCGGCGGGGCGAACGCATAATCCTCCACAGTAATGGCCGGACCGGCCCGCCGCCATGATCACGAAGTCCGTCGGGGTGTTTCCCCCTCCTCGCTCTCGCGGTCATGCGCCGCCGGAGTTCCGAAGCCCCAGGGGGTCATCCGGATCCACCCCCTGGATGAAGGGCACCCCCCTCCGGACATCGGTGAGCCGGTAGACCAGCCCCAGCCAGTTGTTGAAGATGACCTTCCCCGTGTCGGTCCACGTGTTGTCCAGGAGGGGCTCCATCTCCCCCTCCGGGAAGGGCGGAGGCGCACCCC
>CAYQVI010000536.1:0-1569 GCA_964420725.1 uncultured Gemmatimonadaceae bacterium
CTCACCCAGGTGCTCCGGGAGGGGAAGGGGTACACCTACGGCATCGGGTCCCGCTTCAGCGGATCCCGGATTCCGGGACCCTTCTCCATCTCCTCGTCGGTCCGCTCCAACGTGACGCTGGAGGCCCTTCAGGAGATCAAGCGGATCGTGGAGAACCATGGGCCGAGCTTCGACCAGGCGGGGCTGGACGCCACCCAGGGGTACCTCCTCCGGGCCAACGCGGGAGCCTTCGAGACGCTGGGGGCGAAGCTGGAGATCCTGGGGAGCATGAGCTCCCTGGGCTTCCCCGCCGATTACGTGCTCCAGGGGGAGGCGGTGGTCCGGGACTTCACCATTCAGCAGGCCGGGGAGCTGGCCGCCGAGTACCTCGACCCCGCCGGAATGATCTGGCTGGTGGTGGGGGACGCCCGGACGCAGCGGCCCAGGCTGGAGACGCTGGGACTGGGGCCGGTGCGGCTCCTGGACCGGGCCGGTCGCACCGCGCAGTGACGAGTTCCAACCTCCAGACACCGGGTCCATCGATGCGCAAACGGTTCTCCCTGGCAGCCCGCCACCCGCTCACACGGGCCGCCCTCGCGGTCCTTCCCATGTTCTTCCTTGCCCCGAACTCCGGGTCAGCCCAGGAGGGGGATGGATTCCTTCCGGTTCGGGTGGACGCAGAGAGGAACCGCCTCCTCCTGGAGATCCCCGACGAGCGGATGGGGCAGGACTTCCTCTACCTGAACACCCTGGCCACGGGGTTGGGGGGAGGCCCCCCCCGACTGGACCGGGGTCAGGTGGGGTCGGAGGCCGTGGTCCGTCTGGAGCGCAGGGGGAACCGGGTGCTCATGGTCCGGGACAACTGGAATGTGCGGGCGCTGGAGGCGGATGCGGCAGGGGAGAGGGCCGCCCGGGAGGCCTTCCCCACCTCGGTGGTGGCGGTCTTCCCGGTGGATACCACCGCCAGCCGGGAGGCGGGGCGCACGGTGGTGGACGCCTCGTCGTTCTTCTTCTCGGATGTGTTCGGGGTGGCCAATGGGCTCCGGGGTGCCAACCAGGGGACCAGCCGGGTGGATCGGGACCGGAGCTGGATCGACCCGGAACTGACCCGGGCCTTCCCTGGAAACACCGAGATCCGGGCGGTCCTCACCTTCGTGGGAGATCAGCCCGGCCCGGCCCTCCGGAGGGTGGCTCCGGACGGAACTGCCGCCACCATCCAGCAGCACCACTCCCTGGTGGAGCTCCCCGACCTGGAGGATTTCCAGCCCCGGGCCTTCGATACCCGGGCGGGGCTCTTCGCCACCTCCTTCTACGACTTCTCCCAGGGGATCGACGGCACCTACCGGGATGCGTATGTGAACCGGTGGCGTCTGGTGCCCCGGGACCGGGCGGCCTATCTCCGGGGTGAGCTGGTGGAGCCGGAGGAGCCCATCGTCTTCCACCTGGATCCGGGGATCCCGGAGCCGTACCGCACGGCCTTCCAGGAAGGGGCCATGTGGTGGAACGGGATCTTCGAGGCGGCGGGGTTCCGGAACGCCTTCCAGCTCCGGGAGCTTCCCCAGGGGGCCGATCCCCTGGACGCCCGCTACA
>CAYQVI010000537.1:0-1565 GCA_964420725.1 uncultured Gemmatimonadaceae bacterium
TCCAGATCAGCGCCCGCACTCCCCCTTCCCGGACCAGAAGGAGGGGGGACGCCTCACCGTGACCCTTGATCTCCGGCCCCCGCGCCACCTCCACGGGGAGACTCCACGTCCCCCCCCCATCCCCGGAGGAAGAGAAGAGGAGCCGCCCCTCGCCCTCCAGTTCCTCCATCCAGCTCACCATCACCTCCCCCGTCACCTCGTCAACCGCCACGTCGGGATCCAGTGACGACGGCGATCCTGTCCAGGGTCCGTCGACAGGACGGAGGGCAAGCACCTGGTCCTGCGGGGTGGGAGACTCTCCCACCCCGCAGGACACAAGCAGAGGCAGCAGGACGAGGATGGGTCCCCGTCCCCGCTTCAAAACCGCCCCCTGAGTCCCAGGTAGACCGTCCTCGGCTCCCCGGGGTTGTAGAGCCGGTCGATGTTCCCGAACCCGTCAAACACCTGGCCGGCGTAGAGCTTGTCCGTGACGTTCATCAGGCGCCCGAAGAGCTCGAGGCGCTCCGAGACCCCCACGGAACCACGGAGGTGGATCACCCCGTATCCGTCCTCCCGCTTCTCGTTCGTTCCCCGATCGATCCAGTAGCCGCTCATCCCCGTCCACTCCGCAGAGAGGCTTCCGCTCCGGAGCAGCCGGGGGGTCCAGGTCAGGTAGGCGCTGGTCATGTGCCGGGGGGCCGCGTCCATTTCCGTTCCGCTGAAGTCCAGGTCGTCGGCCAGGACCCACCGCTCATGGGTGTGCTCGGACAGCGTGTAGGCCGCCTCTAGCGAAAGCCCCGGGGCCAGCGCTGCGGAGATGGAGATCTCCACCCCCCGGGAGAGGGTCTCACCGTTGTTGGTGGCCGCCGTCACCCCGGCTGGGCTCCGGTAGCTCAGGATGTCATTGGTGAGGCGGAGACTGTAGGCTGCCAACTCGGCCCGCAGCCGCTGCGAAAGAACGAACCTCGACCCCGCCTCGAAGCTTTCCACATCGATGGGTTCCAGGTCGACGGTGTTTGCCGACGAACCCTGCTTGAAGAGCTGGGCCTCGGTGGGGACCCGGAATCCCTTCCGATAGGAGCCGAACAGGGTGACCGCCGGCGCCACATCCCACGTGACCCCCAGCTTGGGCGTGAACCGCGAGTAGTCGAGCTCCGTGTCGGCGGGCCGCCGCCGGAAGCCCTCCGTTACCACAGACAGACGGTTCCGATAGTCGTATGAGGCCCGATCGTACCGACCCCCCGCGGTGATCCGAAGTCCCTCCACAGGGGTCGTCTCCACCTGGGCATAGGCGGCTGCCCCGGCGAAGTCGGCATCGTAGTGGTACTGGGGCTCCGCCGCCGTGAGGGACCAGTCCACCCAGACGTCACGCCCCTCCTCGTCCGTGGACGACACCGGGGTGATGGTGGGCTCCCGCCGGGTGGTGGGGGAGTGATCCAGGTCCACCCCGGCGGTGATGCGAGACGCGAGGGCCGGAAGGTCGCGGGTCACCTGGGCCTGAAGCCCCAGGGAGCGGCTCTCCACCTCCCATACCACGGGATTGAAGCTCAACTGCCAGGTGGGCACGAGGCTCCAATCCATGTACC
>CAYQVI010000538.1:0-1562 GCA_964420725.1 uncultured Gemmatimonadaceae bacterium
CCATCTCCCAGTAGCGCTGCATGCCACCGGCGGCCTCGATCAGCTCGTGGACCAGGGAGTCGGCCATCCGGTCGTGCCGGGGATCGGGTGTGAAGGCGGTGCCTCCGGAGTTGCCGGTGGTGGGAGACACGGGCCCGCAGGCTCCCACCCCCAGGAGGAGGAGGGCACTCCAGAGCAGTGACGGGGTGGCGAGGGTGGTTCGACGGGCCATTCGTCGGTCTCCTGATCCGGGATCCGGGGGCGGGCGCGCAGGCAACCGCGGCTGTGCGTGGGTCGTCACAATAACAGCGCGCAATGGGTCCCGCAGGTTCCCGGGTGGTCGATTCGGGTGTTCCCGGCGGGAGAGCCGAGCCGAGCCGGGACCTGAGGCCCCGGGGCGCATCGGGGGTCGAGGTCATCCATCGTATGGGAGGGGGCGGAATGATGTGTGCACCAATGGAGGCGCCGCGGCGAGGGGGGACCGGCCCCACCAGGGTCCTGCGGAACCTGGCGATGGTGATGGTCTCCATCCCGGCGGGACTCGGAGCCCAGGAGGTGCCGCTGGGGCCGGCGCAGGCCCGGGCGGCGGAGCCCTTCAGCCTGGTGAACACCGTCCGGGAGCTTGCCAGCGGGGAGGTCCTTGTGGCCGACCCCCTGGGGGGGACCCTGGTGATGCTGGACCCCACCCTCCAGAGGGCCACACCCCTGGGACGGGAGGGGGGCGGTCCCGGGGAATACCGGCAGCCCGACGCGGTGTGGCCCCTCCCCGGGGACAGCACCCTCCTCGTGGACCTGGGGAATGCCCGACTCACCGTGATCTCCCCGGAGGGCGTCCTGGGGCGGGGACAGCCGCTGGCCCCGGGGGAGTTCGCTCCGGGTCGTCCCCTGACCCTGTTCATCCCCCGGGGGGTGGACCGGAACGGGTGGCTCTACATCGAAGGCGCCCGGGCCATGGGGGGAGCTCCGCCGGACTCCGTGTCCATCATGCGGGTGGCGGGGGACGGCCCCCCGGCTCCCCTGGGTCGGGTGAAGCTGGCGGACACCCGGCAGGAGACCTCGGGGGGCGCCAACGACCGTAGCGTCCGGGTGCGACCCGTGCCCCTCTCCCCCATGGACGCTTGGGGGGTGGGTCCCGACGGCTCGGTGGCGGTGGCCCGGAGCGGCGACTACCACCTGGACTGGATTCTACCCGACGGCCGGATCGTCTCCGGTCCACCGGTCGATTATCGTCCGGTGCGGATCCGTCAGGCCGAGCGGGAGGAGTGGGAGCTGGAGCGGGGGCGTGCCGGAGGCGGGATCGGGATCTCCATCGAGATGGAGAACGGCCGCACGAACATGAGCTTCGGCCGGACGGGGACTGGCCCCCGGGGGGAGTCGGACCTCTCGGGGCTCCCCTGGCCCGAGACCAAGCCCCCCTTCGTCGGGGGAACGGTCCAGGTGGATGGCCGGCGGCGGGCGTGGGTCCGGAGGAGCCTGCCGGCAGGAGAGCCCCCGCTGTACGACGTCTTCGACGGGACGGGGCGCCCGGTGGCGCAGATCCGCTTTCCCGAGGGGCGTCGGCTGGTGGGCTTCGGGGAGGGGAC
>CAYQVI010000539.1:0-1560 GCA_964420725.1 uncultured Gemmatimonadaceae bacterium
GAGGTCCGGGACACGGACCGGGGGCCCCAGGCCACCAACGTGATCAAGGCGTAGGTCGGCGGGACGGCGAAGGGCACCATGGACCCCGGGTAGGGCCGATTGCGACAACCGTGACAGCCTGGTCCCGGTGGGCCAAAACGGAGATGAGGGTCCCGAGCGGCGGCTCGGGACCCTCGTTTCGTTGGGAAACCGGTCGCTGGGGAGGGGCGATCCCCGAAGCCGCTTTGCCCCTTCCCTGCGGCCGGGGGTATCTTCCCACCCCGGTTCATGGGGGCCGGTGGACGGACCCCCTCGTTGAACCGGCCCCGGCCCCCCACCCCTTCCGCCCTGACGACATCGCCGTGGACGTCCCCCCCAAGACCGCGCCCCGCCTCTTCCTCATCGATGCCTACGCCCTCATCTACCGGGCCTACTTCGCCTTCATCCAGCGGCCGCTGACCAATTCCCGGGGGGAGAATACCTCGGCGCCCTTCGGCTTCGTGAACTTCCTCATCCAGATCCGGGAGAAGTACGAGCCCGACTACCTGGCGGTGGTCTTCGATGCGGGGATGAGCCAGCGGGAGGTGGAGTACCCCGCCTACAAGGCCACCCGGGAGAAGATGCCCGATGACCTCCGGGACTCCCTCCCCCGGGTGCGGGCCCTGGTGGAGGCCTTCCACGACCCGGTGGTGGCGGTGGAGGGGTACGAGGCCGACGACGTCATCGGGACGCTGGCCCGGCAGGCCCGGGAGCGGGGGGTGGAGGCGGTGGTGGTGTCGGGGGACAAGGACTTCTACCAGCTCGTGGGCCCGGGGGTGCACCTCCTGAACCCCGGGCGGGGCGGGCCCACCGGAGTGGCTGCCGACTGGGTGGACGAGCGGAACGCCGGTGAGAAGTTCGGGCTGCCGCCGTCCCAGGTGGTGGACTACCTTGCCCTCATCGGGGATTCGTCGGACAACGTACCCGGGGCGCCTGGGATCGGCCCCAAGACCGCGGTGGCGCTCCTCCAGGAGTACGGGAGCGTGGAAGCGCTCCTGGAGAGGGCCGGGGAGATCTCGGGGAAGCGGGCCCGGGAGTCGCTCCTGGAGCACGCCGACCAGGTGCGGCTGTCGAAGCGCCTCGTGACCATCCAGACCGATGTGCCGGTGGAGCTGGACCTCGAGGCCTGGACCCTCCAGGAACCGGACAGGGAGAAGCTCCGGGAAGTGCTGGCGGAGCTGGAGTTCCGGACCCTCATCGACAAGTACGCGGCGCCGGGGGCCACGGTGGCGGGGAGTGCGCCCCGGGGAGCGGCGGGCGGGGTAGGGGCCGGCGCCGGGCCTGGGGTGGAGGGAACGGCCCCGGAGGCCCAGCGCGCACCCACGGATTACCGCCTCCTCACCACCACCGCCCAGGTGGACGCCCTCGTGGCCCGGATCCGGGAGCGGGGAGAGATGGGTGTGGACACCGAGACCACCGATCTGGACCCCATGCGGGCCCGGCTGGTGGGGATCGCAGTCTCCCTGGAGCGGGGGGAGGGGAGCTACCTCCCCTTCCGGCACCGGGCCCCCGTGGAGGAGCTGGAGCTGGAGCTGGAGGACC
>CAYQVI010000540.1:0-1560 GCA_964420725.1 uncultured Gemmatimonadaceae bacterium
TCTGCCCCCCGGGCAACCCTCGGAAACAGAATCCCCGTCTCCTCCGTAGAGAGGTCGTGGACGAGCACCAGCGCCCGCAGGGCTGCCCCCCCGGGGGCGATCCTGCGGGTGTGCCGTCCCCGGGGTGCACGTGTCTCGAACCGGGTCCGTCATGCCACCGAACGACGCCTCCAGTCCGGACCAGCCATCCGCAGGTGATGAGGGGGGAGAGCCTCCCGCGCCCGGCCTCTTCGCCCGCTCCTCCGCAGCCCTTCGTCGGGCCGGCGGGAAGCTCCGGGCTTTCGGCACCTCCACCGCCGGCCGGATCCGGGGCGGCGGCGCCTCCACCGCCGGCCGGCTCCGGAGCGTCATCACCTCCGCCCGGGCCCGCTGGTCGGGACTCCCCCGACGCACC
This sequence comes from uncultured Gemmatimonadaceae bacterium, assembly GCA_964420725.1. Taxonomy (GTDB): domain Bacteria; phylum Gemmatimonadota; class Gemmatimonadetes; order Longimicrobiales; family Gaopeijiaceae; genus CAYQVI01. Next base: position 395 of record CAYQVI010000540.1, read on the forward strand.
CGCCTGGTCCGGGGGACCCTGGCGGTGGTGTTCGTCGTGGGCACCCCCCTCACCCTCTGGGAGCGATGCGGGATCATGGGCTGCCCCGACGTGGGCCGCCTGGTGTCGTTCCAGCCGGACGGCGCCCCGGTGGTCATGGACCGAAACGGGGTGGTCCTGGCCCGCCTCATGCCGGTGCTGCGGCAGGTGGTTTCACTGGCGGATCTCCCGGCCCATGTGCCCCAGGCCTTCATCGCGGTGGAGGACCGACGCTTCCGCTCCCACGGCGGCGTGGACTGGGTGCGGGTGGTGGGCGCGGCGGTGGCCAACGTCCGGGCGGGAGGGGTCCGGCAGGGCTCCAGCACCATCACCATGCAGGTGGCCCGGAACGTCTTCCCGGACCGGATCCGGGCCCAGGACCGCACCTTCCGGCGGAAGCTCGTGGAGGCCCGGGTGGCCCGGGAGATCGAGGACCGCTTCACCAAGGACCAGATCCTCGAGCTGTACCTGAACCACATCTACTTCGGCGGCGGGGCCTACGGCGTGGAGGCGGCGTCCCGGCACTACTTTGGACAGCCGGCCTCCGAACTCACGCTGGACCAGGCCGCCACCCTGGCCGCCCTTCCGAAGGCCCCCTCCCACTACGACCCCCGCCGGCAGCCGGAGCGCTCCCGGGTCCGGAGGGACGTGGTGCTGGGGCTCATGGCGGCCCAGGGGCTCATCGACAGCGTGACCGCGGCCGGGGCCCGGGACGAGGCCACCGCCGTGACCCGTCGGGCGGCTTCGCCGGAGCCCACCGGGGCCCGGGCCGGGTACTTCGTCCAGATGGTGCGGGCCCTCCTGGAGGACGAGCTGGGCGACGCCCTCTACGCCCAGCCGCTGAGGATCCACACCACGCTGGACGTGGAGGCGCAGCAGGCTGTGGAGGAGGAGATGGAGCGCCAGTTCCGGCGGATCGAGGCGGGGACCTTCGGCCGCTCCTCCGCCCCCCGCATGGCCGATCACAGCGCCGGCAGCGCCACCACCGCCTATGTCCAGGGCGCGGCCGTGGTCATGGACCCGGCCACCGGCGAGATCCGGGCGCTGGTGGGAGGGCGGAACCACCGTCACTCCGCCTACAACCGGGCCACCCAGGGGCGTCGACAGGCGGGGAGCGCCTTCAAGCCCTTCGTGTTCGCCGCAGCCCT
>CAYQVI010000541.1:0-1555 GCA_964420725.1 uncultured Gemmatimonadaceae bacterium
GTTGGACCACCGGGTAGAGGGGCGTCTCGGTGGGGCGACGGGGGCGATAGACGGCACCGGCTGGGTGATACGCCGGCGCTGCGATGGAGGCCGACCATCGGCGGGTGGTCTGGGAGGTGGGTGGGGTATGCGGAGCCATCTCCCAAGCCACCCGAAGTCCATGCGCCGTGCCATGGCTGGATCGGCCAGCCTGAGCCCTGGAAGCCCACTTCAGTCACTTCCGTGAGCGCCACTTCCGTGAGCGCCATCGACACCTGTACGCCGCTTTGGGAGGCCAGCCTGCGGGTGCAGCCACGCATGTTGGCCACCGAGGCACATGTGGCCACGGCGACCCCCTTGGTGCCACTCAGTCTGGGTGCCGGGGGCGCTGAGTACGCCGAGGGCCGCCAACGTCTCCATGACGACTGGTGCTCAGGTCGCCGTCGAGCTGCCCATCCCTGGAATCAGCATCTGCCCGGTCGCCCCGGGGTGGGGTCCGCCAGGTTCGCCCGTGGCCGCGGCACTACATGCGGCCTGTGGTGTAGGGAACCCTCAACCCGGAGTCGCCGCCCTCCCAGTCCCTCTTCGAGAACCCATGACTGACCGCTCGAAGATGAAGGTCCGCCGGGCCCATGTGCACGACGCAGATCCCTCGGACGAGCGGGCGCTCTCTCCCGAAGAGAGGCTTGCCCTCGTCTGGCCCCTCACCGTCTCCGCGTGGGCGTTCCGTGGAATCTCCGTTGCCGATTCCGACCGACTTCGTCGAGATGTTGTCCGCGTTGTCCGGAGCGGGCGCTGACCATCTCCTCGTGGGTGCCCATGCCCTCGCGGTCCATGGCCGCCCGAGGGCCACAGGAGATCTTGACCTCTGGATCCGCCCCACGCCGGACAATGCAGACCGGGTCTGGCAGGCGTTCATCCAGTTCGGGGCCCCTCTTCAGGATCTCCGTCCTGCTGATCTCCAGAAACCCGATATCGTCATCCAGTTTGGCGTTTCCCCCCTCCGCATCGACATCCTCACCAGTCTGAGCGGACTCGATTTCCAGAGCGCCTGGGAGCGACGGGCGACGGTAGAACTCGGCGGTCTCCAGGTCCCCGTCCTGGCTCGAGAAGATCTGATCCTGAACAAGCGGGCGACTGGACGGCTACAGGATCTGGCCGACGTTGAGGCGCTGGAGCGCCCCGACCCCCACGCACCGTGACCTCTTGCGGGACCAGGCGTCCCGCCCCCCGAACCGGAGATCCCGGCCACGAGGCGTCGCCCGCGTGTCCCCACCCTCCGGACGTGAAGCCGCCGTGGCGGACCACGACCTCCCCCTGACCCGGGTCAGGGTCCTCCGCCTGGCCTGGCCCATCATCCTGGCCAATGCCGCCGTCCCGCTGCTGGGATTGGCCGACACGGCGGTCATCGGAAACGTGGGATCCGTGGCCGACCTGGGGGCCATCGCCTTCGGGGCGGTGATCTTCAGCTTCGTGTACTGGGGGTTCGGGTTCCTCCGGATGGGGACCACCGGCTTCACCGCCCAGGCGGCCGGGGCGGGAGACGAGTTGGAGGTCCGGGCCACGCTGGCCCGGG
>CAYQVI010000542.1:0-1554 GCA_964420725.1 uncultured Gemmatimonadaceae bacterium
GCCCCGGAGGAGCGCACTGAGGTGGATGGGACGCTCAGGGAACGGACGATGGAGGGGGGAGAGGGGCGTTGGAATGGGGGAATGGGACTGGGAGGGGTGATGGAGCCTATGCGCTGTCATCCTCCTGCCAGCGGTCATACATGGCCCGGAAGGCAACCACGGTGGGCTCGTATTCCCCGTGACACAGAGCCGCTCGCCCGGCCGCTTCATACTCCGCCGTCCCGGGTCGGGGGCGAAGGCGCACAAAGGCTGGCACGCCGTAGCGGACCAGGATCCAGTCCGCCCACATCCGCGCCGTCCGTCCGTTCCCGTTCACGAAAGGGTGGATCTCAACCCAACGCGCGTGTGCCCTGGCCGCAAGCACGATGACGGCATTGAGTTGGTCGGCGTTGGTCGGGATGCCTCCGGGCGGAATCAACGGGTCCATGCCATCCAGCGCACGCTGCACTGCTTCGATGAAGCGGGCCACGTCCTGCGCGACCCGCTTCGAGGGGGCGCCACGACACTCGCGGACCCGGACCTCGATTGCACCCACGCCCTCCTCTCCTCGAAGACGCCCCACCCAGGCGGGATCATCAACCTCCAGACCCTGCATGGTCAGGGCATGCCACCTCTTCACCAGGCTGGCTGACGCCCTGTCCCGCCTCGCCGCCCCCTCCCGGATCTCGCGAGCGACCCCCAGGAGGTTTCGACGCAGGTCCGGCGAGTCCTCATCCCAGGTCGCCAAGGGCCTTTCGGACGATCGTGGTGGCCTCACCCTCCTCGGCCTCCTCTGGACGGAGAATGACCAACTCCTCTTCCATGGGATCCCCGTACTCTGCTTCGGCCAGTGCAGCCTCCTTTAACGAGCGGTCGAGGTAGTCGGGTCCAGCCTCAGCCAGCGCCTGCAATCTGCGCAGCCGGGCCTCCATCACCTCGGCTTCGGCAGCAGCGAGAGCCGGAAGGAACGTCTCCAGGGAACGGCGAACAAGCTCCACCATGGTGGAGCCCTGGAGTTCGGCCGTCTCCTTCAGTCGGCGGTAGAGCTCCATGTCCAACCGAACGGGAAGGGTCTTGGTGTCCATCGGGCAGCCTCCTCCTTGAGATATCAGGTCACCAGAAGGATACCACTCTACCGATCTGGTATCCACGACCATGTCTTTTCCCCGGGGGGTTCGGCTGCGATTCCGGAACTTGAACGAACGGACGATGGAGGAGGGGGAGGGGCGTTGGAATGGGGGAATGGGACTTGGGGGGCGGGTGATGGCCCAGCTCAGGGCCTGGTGCGGGCCTCCACCCCGTTCGGGGAGCGGAGCACCTCTGAGTAGAGGCGGTCCGGTGCCACGTCCAGGCCCCCGGGCCAGGAGAGGGTCCCGCTCTCGGAGTCGACCCGGACCTGTGCGAACTCCCCCGGCGTGTCCAGCCAGCGCCTGAACACGCCCTTGCCCGCGAGGTCGGAGAGATCCGCCTCGCCCTCAACTCCATTCTCGAATTTCACCCACACCCGGAAACCCGGGCGGGCCTCGGCGGCGACGACGTCGTACAGCATTCTGGCCTCCCTATCTCAGCGGCTCT
>CAYQVI010000543.1:0-1542 GCA_964420725.1 uncultured Gemmatimonadaceae bacterium
GGCCAGGAGGACCCCGGTGAAGGTCACCCCCCACCCCAGGAGTCCCGCCACCGGACCCCGGGCCCCCCCTTCACCTCGCAGGGCGTGGTTTGCCATGATGAAGATCCCGTGGAGGCCGCCCCAGGCCACGAAGGTCCAGGCCGCTCCATGCCAGAGCCCGCTCACCAGGGTGGTGGCCGCCAGGTTCCCCCGGGTCCTCCAGGTGGAGATCCGGCTCCCTCCCAGGGGGATGTACACGTAGTCCCGGAAGAAACGGGACATGGTGATGTGCCAGCGCCGCCAGAAGTCGGAGAAGTCCCTGGCCAGATAGGGAAAGCGGAAGTTCTCCGGGAGGTCGAAGCCCAGCATCCCCGCGGTGCCGATGGCCATGCTGGAGTACCCCGAGAAGTCGGCGTAGATCTGCGCCGCATACCCCAGCGCTGCCAGCCACAGGGTTCCGGTGCTGTAGTCCCCCGGGGAGCTGAAGACGGGATCCACCAGCAGGAGCGCCAGATTGTCGGCGATCACCGCCTTCTTGAAGAAGCCGGTGAGGAAGCGTACCGCCCCCGCCTCGAACCGGTCCCACCGGAAGGTACGCTCCGCCTGGAGCTGGTAGAGGAACTCCCTGGCCCGGACAATGGGACCGGCCACGAGCTGCGGGAAGAAGGCCACGAAGGCGGCGAACTCCACCAGCGACGGGGTAGGCTCCAGGCGCCGCAGGTAGATGTCCAGCGAGTAGCTGAGGGTCTGGAACGTGTAGAAGGAGATCCCCACCGGGAGGATGATACCCAAGGTGGGCTGGGAGAGGGACCACCCCACCACTCCGGCCAACTCCACCAGGCTGTCCAGGAAGAATCCCGCGTACTTGAAGTACGCCAGGATACCCAGATTCACCACCAGGCTCACCGCCAGCCAGATCCGGCGGAGACCCGGGTCCCGGGCCATGTGGATCCGCTTCCCGCAGACGAAGTCCACCCCCGTGGAGAGGAGGATCAGCCCCAGGAATCGCCAGTCCCAGGCCGCATAGAAGAGCCAACTGGCCGCCAGCAGGAAGAGGTTCTGACCCCTCCTCGGGAGAACCCAGTACAGCAGGAAGACGGAGACGAAGAAGAGGGCGAACTGCGTGGTGACGAAGTTCATGGAGGCGGCCCTAGCCGACCCCCTCCCCCAGGGAGACCTCCGGAACCACCAGAACGGGGCAGGGAGCGTGACGGAGGACCCCTTCGCTCACACTCCCCAGGAAGAGCCGCTTCACCGGACCCTTTCCATGGGAGCCCACCACCAGGAGATCCGCCTTCGAGGCGCTGGCCACCTCCACCAGCGAGGTGGCAGCCGCCCCCCGGACCATCACCATCTGAACCCGTCGGCCCGAGCTCTCCACCTCCCGGGCCAGCTCGTGGAGGGCGGCCCGCTCCTCCTTGAGCTCCCTGGCCACATCGTCCCGGGCCGACTGGGGTCCCGCCTCCATGCCGACAAAGTCAGGATCGGGGGCAGCCACATGCACGAGAACCACCTCGGCGTCATGGGGGGCCGAGAGTTCCAGGGCACACTGGAGGGCCCGGT
>CAYQVI010000544.1:0-1539 GCA_964420725.1 uncultured Gemmatimonadaceae bacterium
TCGTACTCCGGGATGGGCTCGGGATCCGCGAGATCGAAGGCCGGAGACTGATCGAAGTCAAGTTCGGCCTGAGGAGGGCCCCGAGCGGAGGACAGGCGGGGGGGCTCATGCGGCAGGTGGAGATGGAGGAGGATGCGTTCCACGGTGGAGGGGAGGGTGATGAAGGAGATGACCCTCATCTCGCCTTTGCAGGCGGGGCACAGGAGAGGGAGGACTTCGTAGATGCGGGCCAGGAGCTGGGCCCAGAGCATGCGGCTGGCTCGTGATGGGGGCGTGGCTACCTGTGCACTGCTCGGTTCTGCGTGGCGGGCGGGGCTGGGGAGAGCTACGAGCCGGTCGGGTGGATCGGGTGCCGGGGGAGGCCCCACGTTTTCGGGCACGGGCCGTCCGATGGTGACCACCGTGGGCCGGAGGCGTGCGTTGGGAGCCAGGACCCCGTGGTAGCGGTGGCGGTGTATGCGAGGGGGTGGGACGAGGCGGGCCAGTCGCTCGAGCAGTTCGAGGGGAGTGAGACGAAGCACCTCGCGACCGTGCATATCGGGCTCGGGGAGGCGGTAGACCAGGCGGGCCTCCGGCGAGGAGAGCGCTCCGATGCCGGCAGGGGCGTAAAGCCGCTCCAGGGCGAGAGGCCCCCGGGCGCAGTAGCGGACGAGCCGCTCGAGACCCGCTCGGTCCTCGGCCTCGATGCGGACGGAGCCGTCTACGGAGAAGCCACCGGTCCCGCGCCAGGTGCGCATGTCCGCAGCCGCGGAGGGGTCCAGGAGCCCACGCCGGGCGAACCAGCGCAGGACGCGAAGCTGCACCGTGCGGCCCAGGGCTTCCGCGTCTCGGGCCTCGAGTCCGGTGGCCTCGTGGAACCGGACTCCGCGCTGGATGTTGCCGCAGATCACGCCGTCGAGGGCCAGCACGTGGTAGTGGTAGTGGGGGTTGAGCGAACTCCCGAAGCGCTGCGGGAAGGAGATGGCCCCGAGCTGCGCGTCGCGAAGTGCGGCTGGAGCACCCGGACTCGCCTCCCGGAGCGCGGCCCTGAGCGCCCGCAGGAAGATGCCGAGCACGGCACTCGCCACCTCGGGCGTCTGGTGCAGGAAGGGGCGGAGCCGCTTGGGCACGGAGAGCACCCACTGCCGGACAGGGAGGTGCGGGATCACCGCGTCGGTGAGGTGGACTGCCACCTCCGCCATGCGCCGCGCGTTGCAGGAGGGACAGACGCCCCGGCCCTTGCAGGAGAAGGCCAGGAGCCGTTCATGCCCGCAGTCCGTACAGCGCACCCGCGCGAACCCGTGGGCGAGGATGCCGCACCGTAGGTAGCTTCGAAAGTCGTGCTCCACCCATCTGGAGACGCCCCAGCCCAGGGGGTCGTCGTCCTGCGCCTGGGCGAGGAAGGTCTCCAGGTGATGTTGGACCACCGGGTAGAGGGGCGTCTCGGTGGGGCGACGGGGGCGATAGACGGCCCCGGCGGGACGATACGCCGGCGCTGCGGTGAAGCCCTCCGTCAGAGGCCGACCGCAGATGGGAGATTACCCCATTGACAAAGCGAGG
>CAYQVI010000545.1:0-1529 GCA_964420725.1 uncultured Gemmatimonadaceae bacterium
ACGACGAGCAGGCGCTGCTGCTGGACGGCACCAGCGAGGCCATCCACCGGGCCCACGACTCCCAGGGTCCGGAACTGGACGCCGACAACCTGGCGGAGTACGTGCGCCTCTGGTGCTTCGCCGTGCGGGGGGATGGAGCCCCCTTCCTCCTCTTCGAAGCGCCGGTGGCAGAGGGAGAGGCCGGGGCGCTGGCCCGTCCGGTCCGCCTGACGGGGAGGGACGACGACGGCCGCTACCTGGTGGAGGTCCGGATGGCATTCCAGGGGGCACTCTTCGAGGCGGTGCTCACCGTGGACCCTGGAGGGCAGGTCCTCATGCAGGGGGATGAGCCCATCCAGGAGGGGATCCCGGCGGAGCAGCTCCCCACCCTCCCGGAGCTGCACCCAGCGTCCTTCTACGTCGCCGCTCTCCAGAGCGGCATGCTCCCCACCCCCTCCGGCGCCAGTGTGCTCCGGACCCTGGTGGAAGTGCTCCTGGAGGAGGCCCTCTCCGCTCACGCCCAGCACCGCCTCCTCTCCCTCTTCAACGCCCGCCTCACCCAGTCCTCGGCGCTGGACCGCTTCTCGGTCTTCCTCCGCACCGCATCCCCCATCGTGGCGATGGAAGGAGGATTCCCCTTCGTGGAGGAGGTGGTGGCCGATGTCCTCCTGGACCGGGGGGAGATGGGCCCCGGACTTCGCCGCATCCGGAGCCGCCCCGACTCCGGCGACAATAGCCTGCTGCAGGTGGAGGTCCCCGACGAGGGGGGCGGGCTGGTGCTCCTCTCGCTCCATTCCTACCGGGGGGTCTCGGACGGGGAGCGGGTGGCCCATGGACTGGCCACGGGGGATGTCTCGTGCCTGATGGGATGTGACCGGGTGGCGGACCTCCCCGACCCCATCCGCCGCATCCTGGACCTGACGCTCCGGCTGCCCCAGCTCACGCCCCCCCTCTTCGAACGCCTCTTCAGCCGGGTGCTGGGCTCCCCCCCGCCGAAGGGGTGGGAGGCCGACGGGGAGGGGCACTGGGTCAAGTTCGTGGTGGCGTCGGATCTGCAGCAGGCCGGCCAGCTCCGGCTGGATGCGACGCAGGCGCTGGAGTACATCCGGGGACGGGTCACCGACCGCCTCCGGGCGGTGGATCCGGTGCCGGGGCTCTCCCTGTCGGAGCTCCACGGGCTGGGGGAGGCAAGGCAGTTCGCCACGGATCTCATCGCCGAGATCCACGAGGCCATGTCCGGTCGGCTGGACTGGCGTCAGGTGGACCGGGGCGTGCTCTTCGTGGGGCCTCCGGGGACCGGGAAGACCACCCTGGCACGGGCCATCGCCAAGGAGTGCGGGGTCAAGTTCGTGCAGGCCAGCGCCGCCACCTGGCAGGCCTCCGGGCACCTGGGGGACCACATCCGGGCCATCCGCGCCGACTTCGCCCGGGCCCGGCGCTTTGCCCCGTCGATCCTCTTCCTGGACGAGATCGACAGCATGGGGAACCGGGAGCACTTCACCGGCCAGAACGCCCAGTACAACACCGAAACCGTGAACGCCCTCCTGGAG
>CAYQVI010000546.1:0-1528 GCA_964420725.1 uncultured Gemmatimonadaceae bacterium
CCTTTGCACGTCACATTCAGCCCCTCGGCCTTCAGGTCGGTGGAGGCCTTGAGGCCCATGCTGGATCCGGCCGTGACGGTGACCTGTCCCCCTGCCTTCAGGACCAGGTCCTTGGGGGTATTCAGGGTGATCCCGCTCTCCGTCATCTCCACCACGTTCCCGTTCTGGTCCTCCAGGGTGATGGACTTGTCCTCGTCGCTCAGGACGACGCTGTTCCCCCCCGGGGTGAGGAGGCTCAACACCTTCCTGTCGTCGTCAAACTCCAGCTTCAACTTCTCCCGGGTCACCACGGCCTTGATGGGGTTCTCGTCTTCCAGCGGGTAGGGAGTGGCCCGATTGCTGCTGAAGAGGCTCCCCATCACCACCGGGTAGCTGGGGTCATCGTTGAGGAATCCCAGCACCACCTCGTCCCCGATCTCCGGCAGGAAGAAGGCGCCGAAGCCGCTGGAGGCGTAGAAGGAGGCCAGGCGGGCCCAGACCCCCCCCTGGTCGGAGAGGGCGGGGGCCATGTAGATGACCTTCACCATGGGCTCCCCGTCGGGGTGCTCTGCCAGCGCCTTTACCACCCCGATCTGCAGCCCCGAGACCCCCACCGTCCGCCCCGAGGCGGGGGGGGCCATGAGGTCCTTCCGCTCGGCAAACGGGAAGGGGTCCACCCCGAACTCCACCTCGGTGGTCCAGCTCCCCTCCCCGATCTCATGGACCACCGACGACACGAAGACCTTCCCGTTGAAGCGGGCTCCCACCCCCGCCAACTCGATGAGGGAGCCCACGGTGGCCAGGGCGCTCCCTTCGAAGGTCATCCGCCCCTGCACCCTGGCCAGCGCGGCCCGGGTCATGCGGGCCGCGCTCCAATTCGCCAGCTCCCCGCTCTGCAGGGGGACGGGGGTCTGGAGGGTGTCCCCCACATTGGCGCCCACCGCCTCCGCCAGGTCCTCGGAGGTCAGGTCTCCCTGAAGACCCAGAGCCCGGGGGGACGCACTCTGCTCCAGCAGGGACTGGGTGGCGGGATCCCAGGCCCAGCCCACCGAGGAGGGAGGTTGCCAGCGGGCATCCATGGCCGCATCGAAGGCGATGAGATCCACCCCCCAGGTCACCGTGAGGACCGGGGATGCATCGGTATCGGGGGCCTTCACCGACACCGTCCCCGCCTCCACGATGGTCAGGAGCCCCACGGCCTCTGCCGCCGAGACGAGGTAGTCCCAGTCGGAGCAGTGGAACTGCACCAGCCCCTCGAATCCGGTTGGGGTGTCTTCCACGGAAGCGGAAAGGGGGTACTCGCCGATGAGCTTCTTCAGCGCATCGCTCAGCTTGCCCTTCTCGAACTGACGGTTTCGCCGCACCAGGGTCATGGCCACCGCCCTGTCCCGGCACTCCACCACCAGTGAAGACACGTTCGCGCCGTTCATGGCGATCGCCTGCTTCACCACGATTCCCTCGAACAGGGACATCTCCAACCCGTCGTAGCCCGCGGAGATCTTGATGACGGCTCCGGGGCTGAAGGTCCCGGAGTTGCTCAGGGGGAAGT
>CAYQVI010000547.1:0-1520 GCA_964420725.1 uncultured Gemmatimonadaceae bacterium
CTCCGGGAGGCGCTGGTCCAGTCCCGGAACGTGCCCACGGTGCGACTGATCCAGGATGTGGGGGAGGGGGAGGTGGCCCGGATCAGCCGGGGCGCCGGCATCCGGGGGGAGGTGCCCCGGAGTCCCGTGAGCGCCCTGGGCGTCACCGAGGTCAGCCCCCTGGAGCTCACCGCCGCCTACGCCGTGTTCGCCAATGGAGGGGAGGCGGTCACGCCCACCTCCGTGCTCCGGGTCGAGGATCCCGCCAGGGCGGTGGTGTGGGTCCCGGACGCCCGCCGTGCCGAGGCGGTTCTCCACCCCGGCGTGGCCTGGCTGGTCACCGACATGCTCCGGGACGTGGTGGACGAGGGCACCGGCCGATCGGTTCGCAGGACCGGCTTCCGGGGGCATGCCGCCGGGAAGACGGGGACCACCAACGAGGGGGCGGACGCCTGGTTCGTGGGCTACACCCCCGGCCTTCTGGCCGGGGTCTGGATGGGCTTCGACCACCCCCGTCCCATCGCTCCCGGGGCCACCGGGGGAAGTGTCACGGCGGAGGTGTGGGGGCGGATCATGAGCCGGATCGACCGGGGGGGCGAGGCCTGGCCCATGCCCGCGTCGGTGGTGGAGGTGGCGGTGGACCCGGCGTCAGGGCGTCCCCTGGCGGAAGGGTGCTCCCCCCGGGGCGTTCCCCCGCAGCGGGAGATCTTCCTGGCGAGCCGTCTTCCGGACACCGTCTGCCCAGCGGGGTCGGGGCGCTCCTGGTTCGGCCGCTTCGCCGACTGGATCCGGGGGGATGACGCCGGGGACCGGGGCGAGGGCCCGGCCCGGAGGCAGGACGAGGCTCGCCGCATGGCCCGGGGCGGCGGGGACGGGGGCGGCCCAATGACCCCCGGGCGGGAGTCCGACCGGGAGGAGGTGCGGGGCACCCCCGAGGGGGAGTCCGACCGGGAGCGGGTCCGGGTCACCGGCGAGCGGCAGCGGCGGGAGATCCGCCGACGGGAGGAGGAGATCGAGCAGGCCCGGCGTGACGTGGAACGGGCTCGTAGGGAGGCCGACCGGGCGGCCCGGGCGTTCCAGCGGTCCGTGGACGAGACCATGCGGGAGCTGCGGCAGGGGGCCCGGGACGGCGGAGAGGTGGTCCGGGGGCTGCTGGAGGATCTGGCGGAGGAGCTGGAGGAGGGGAGCGCCGACCTCGGCCCCATGCGAGGCCGCCTGGAGGGGGGCCTGCGCCGCTGGTTCGAGGAGGAGGTCGTCCCGGCGCTGCAGGAGCTGGAGCGGGCGCAGAGGGAGCGGGAGAGGGGGCGGCCGCAGTAGGGGTGGCCCCGGGCGCGCCTGACCCAATGCGCCATGGCTGCGCCCCCCATTCTCTTGGACTGTTCACGCACTCGTGGCAGGCCGGGTCGGAAAGGCGACCCTCGAGGATCCAACGAGAGGGCGTGAATGGCGCGGAGTGCATCCACCGGAGCAGCCCCCCCGCTGGAGACGCTGGCCGCCCGGCAGCACGGGGTCGTCTCCAGGACCCAGCTCATGGAGCTCGG
>CAYQVI010000548.1:0-1511 GCA_964420725.1 uncultured Gemmatimonadaceae bacterium
GGTGAGGTGAACCACTACACCTTCCACACCGATGCCGCCGGAGGGTGGACCCCCATGGTGGCGGTGGCCGTCTCCAAGCGCCCCGGCGCCGACGCCACGAAGGTGGGGCGGGCGCTGGAGGAGCGACTCCATGAGGCGGAGGGGCGGCTGATCCCCGCCGATGTGGAGGTGCAGGTGGTGCGGAACTACGGCGAGACCGCCCGGGAGAAGGTGTTGACCCTCCAGGAGCACCTGGCCATGGCGGTGGTGGCCGTGGGCCTGGTGGTGGCCCTGACCATGGGGTGGCGGGCCGCCGTGGTGGTGATGATGGCGGTGCCCGTGACCTTCGCCCTGACCCTCTTCGTCTACCAGATCTTCGGGTACACGCTGAACCGGGTGACCCTCTTCGCCCTGATCTTCGTCACGGGGATCGTCATCGACGATTCCATCATCGTGGCGGAGAACATGGAGCGGCACTTCTCCATGCGGGATCGCCCCCTCCGGGCTGCGGCCCGGGCTGCTGTGGACGAGGTGGGGAACCCCACCATCCTGGCCACGCTGACGGTGATCGCGGCGGTCCTCCCCATGCTCTTCGTGGGAGGGCTCATGGGGCCGTACATGAGCCCCATGCCCATCGGGGCCACGGTGGCCATGCTCTTCTCCCTGGCGGTGGCGTTGATCATCACCCCCTGGCTGGCCTTCAAGCTCCTGAAGGGCGCACACGACGGCGCCCACGGGATGGACGAGAAGGGGTACGTGCTGGAGGACACCCGGATCTACCGTCTGTACCGCCGGATGATGGAGCCCCTCCTGGACCGCCCCGCCCGGCTCTGGGGGTCGCTGGGGGTGGTGGTGCTTCTGCTGGTGGGGGCCGGATCGATGTTCCTGAACCGGACCGTCTCCATGAAGATGCTCCCCTTCGACGACAAGAACGAGATCCAGGTCATCGTGGACCTCCCGGAAGGGACCCCCCTGGAGACCACGCTGGCGGTGGCCCAGGACATTGGCCGGGTGGCGATGGGGCTGCCCGAGGTGGCCGACGTGCAGCTCTACGCCGGGGCAGCGGCGCCTTTCAACTTCAACGGGATGATCCGCCACTACTACCTGCGCAGCGGGGCCACGGTGGCCGACCTGCAGGTGAACCTGGTGGGCAAGAAGGCCCGCTCCGCCCAGAGCCACGACGTGGCGCTGGCGCTCCGCCCCCTGGTGCAGGCCGCCGCCGACCGGTGGAACGTGGGGGCCAACGTGAAGGTGGTGGAGGTCCCCCCGGGACCCCCGGTGATGTCTACGCTGGTGGCGGAGATCTATGGCCCCGACGACGCCACCCGGGAGGATGTGGCCCGGCAGGTCATGGCCCGCTTCGCGGAGCACCCCTCCGTGGTGGACATCGACGTGTCGCTGCGGCACCCCCAGACGGAGCTCCGCTTCCTGGTGGACGATGAGCGCTCCGCCCTGGCGGGGGTGGATCGGTCCCGGGTGGTGCAGAACCTGGCCCTGGGGCTGGGGGGGCAGGTGGTGACCCACCTGGAGGC
>CAYQVI010000549.1:0-1510 GCA_964420725.1 uncultured Gemmatimonadaceae bacterium
CCGGCGCTGGCCACCGCCCGGATCCGCTTCCAGCCGCCCCTCCCGGAGGCCACGGTCCGGGTCGCTTCAGCCACCCCCGTGTGGATGGGGGCCATGACCAAGGTCGTGGTACGGTTCCAGCGTGCCTTCTGGCGGGACGCCGGGCTGGCAGGGGCGGTGGTGAGCCACGTGGGGCCCATGCGGGAGATCCACGACATGAGCGGGGCGGGCGGGATTCCCGCCGCTCTCTTCGGCTTCGTTCCGCCCTCCGCCATCGGTGTACCCACCGTGGGTCCGGACCAGGTGCTCCAGCAACTGGCAGCGCTCTTCGGCCCCACCATGCCCGACCCCACGGAAGTCCTGGTGCAGGACTGGCGAGCCGAGGCCCACACCTCCCCTGCCGATGTGGAGCGGCTACAGGCCTACGAGCTGTTCGGGCACCCTGTGTATCTGGAGCCGGTGGGCGGGAGGGTCCACTGGGCGTCCACGGAGACCTCGCAGGAGGCGCCGGGGCACATCGAGGGAGCGCTGGCTGCGGGGGCCCGGGCGGCGGGGGTGGTGCTGGCGGGGGGGCGGGGATCCCGCCCGCTTCACCCCGGCCCCTGAAGCGACCGGGGCCGGCTCCTCTTCCCCCACGCCACCACCTGGACGCCGGGGGAGTAGTGACAGCGATGCGGGACTCCGTCGAGGAGGGAGCCGAAGCGGGGATAGCGGAGAGCCACCTCGTCCAGCCGGACCTCCAGCGTGGGCCACTCCAGGTGGTGGATCTCGAACCCGTTGATGGCCCGATCGGTGTCCTGGAAGAGGGCGTAGCGTTCGGTGAGCCACCGGTCCAGCGGCCTCTTCTCCGTCATTGATGACCCCGCCTGATACCGGATCCGGAGTGTGTCCCCGTGGTGTCCGTTCCGGGCTTCGTCCGCGCCGGCCGTCCGGGTGATCCTCGAGTACCGGTGGGGGAGCCCAGACACCGCCCGGGCGATCCAGCACGACCCCCGCTTCCCCCCCTCGATGCTCAGGAAGTGGACCCCCGCCCGGCCCTCCGACCGCACATAGGTGCGGATGTTGATCTCGTGGAAGTCCGAGATGGGGGGAAACGACGGCCACCCCCGCGGCCTCATCCTCTCCATCGTGAACGACACCAGGGATACCCAGGGCGCGCCCTCGAACAGATCGATCTCCAGCTCCGGCGGCACGAGTGGCCGCAGCTCCCGGAGATCCACCGCCCAGTGCAGGAAGAGCGCGCGGTTCCACTCCTGGTAGAAACGCCAGTGGCCCGGGGGGAGGGGCCAGGGGCGGTGAGCGGTGGCGTGGAGGAGCTCGTGGGGAGGGGTCATGTGGATGCGCCGGTCGGGGCTGTAGGGTGGCCGTACCCTCACGGCTCCCTGTCGATTCCGCCACCCTCTGATCGACCAGGGGAAGAGGTCCCTAGGCAACTCTCCTCCCTCCACACGGGCGAGATCCCATGCGAAAGGTCACGGCCTACAACGTCCTGACCCTGAACGGCTTCTTCAAGAGTCCGCAGGACGACATC
>CAYQVI010000550.1:0-1509 GCA_964420725.1 uncultured Gemmatimonadaceae bacterium
GTCCGTCCCCCCGCCGCCCCGGGGTGCGCTGGAGCCGGGGTCCCGGGCTCCTGGCCCTTCTGGTGCCGGCGGCCTGTTCCCTGGCCCCCTCGCCCGAGACCCCGGCTCCGGTGGAGCGGCTCCCGGCGGAGTACACCTCCCTGGAGGGGGCTCCGACCCCCACGGGGAGCTGGGCCCCCGTCCGCTGGTGGAGCTCGTACGGCGACCCCGACCTGGACCGGCTGGTGGACGTGGTGCTGGAGGCGAATCTGGACCTGGCTGAGGCCATCGCCCGGGTGGAGGAGGTCCGGGCGCTGGCGGGGATCGCCACGGCGGATCTCCTGCCCGCGCTGGGGGGAAGCGCCGATGTCACCAACTCCAGCAACCCCACCAACACCGGCTTTGGCCGGCAGATCGGGGAGCTGCTGGGTGGGGGTGCCGGGGACTCGGCAGCGGCTCCCGGGGATACCCTCCGGCCCCAGGGCCCGGACCGGTTCTCCAACACCACCTGGTCCGCCGCCCTGAACCTCTCCTACGAGGTGGACTTCTGGGGGCGGGCCCGGAATGACCGGGCCGCGGCCATCCGGGACCTCCGGGCGTCCGAGTCGGATCTCCAGTCGGCGCTGCTGGGGGTCCTGGCCGGCACCATCACCACCTGGTACGAGGTGGCGGACCTCCAGACCCGGGTGGCCCTCACCGGGGAGATCGTGGGGGTGCTGGAGGAGCGGGTGGAACAGACCGCCACCCGGTACGATCGGGGGCTGGTGGGCTCCTTCGAGCTCTATCAGGTGAGGCAGGATCTCCAGAACACTGCGGCCGGCCTCCCCCAGCTCCGGACAGCGCTGCAGGATGCCCGGGGGCGGCTGGCGGTCCTGGCGGGTCGCTACCCCGGGGAGCTGGCCCCCATCCTGGGCACCCCCTCGCTCCCCACCGCAGACCTTCCGGAGATCCCTCCGGCGGTCCCGTCCGACCTCCTGTGGCAGCGCCCCGACGTCCGCTCGGCGGGGCTCCGGATGGAGGCTGCCCGCCTCCGGGTGGGAGCCCGCAGGGCCGAACTCCTCCCCCGGCTCTCCCTCACCGGGACGCTGGGGCTCCAGGGGAACGAAGCGGAGGAGCTCGCCGACCTCTCCCAGTGGTTCCGGAACCTCACGGCCGGGCTCACCGCCCCCCTCTTCCAGGGGGGGAGGCTCCGGGCCAACGTGGGGGCCCAGGACGCCCGGTGGGACCAGCAGCGGGCGGTCTATGGACGGACCGTCCTCACTGCGGTGGCCGAAGTGGAGACCGCCCTGGCCCGGGTGCGGATGGAGGCGGACCGGTTCGCCTTCCTCCGGGGGCAGTTGGAGGAGGCGGAGGCGTCGGTGGATCTCCAGTCCCGGCGCTACGCCTCGGGGGTGGCGGGGTACGCCGACTACCTGGACGCCCTCAGGAACCGCCTCACCGTGCAGACCATCCTGGCCACCTCTGCCCGGGACTATGCCCTGGCCCGCCTGGGGGTGCACCGCGCCCTGGGGGGCACCTGGATCCAGGAGC
>CAYQVI010000551.1:0-1509 GCA_964420725.1 uncultured Gemmatimonadaceae bacterium
CTCCCGCCGCCTCCCCCTCCTGCTCCTGCTGACCCTGGCCCTTCTCCTCTCCCTGTGGCAGTTGATCCGGGACGAGGCGGGGATCACCCGGGAGTCCTTCCAGGTGGGGGCCACCCCGGTGACGGTGTACCGGCTCCAGGGGGTGGGCCCGGCCCCGGTGGTGGTGGTGGCCCACGGCTTCGCCGGATCCAGGCGCCTGATGGAGCCGCTGGCGCTGGCGCTGGCGGGACGGGGCTACGTGACGGTGACGTACGACTTCATGGGGCATGGGCGGCACCCCCTCCCCATGCGGGGAGATCTGCAGGAGGCGGAGGGGACCGGGGCCTTCCTCCGGGAGCAGACGGCGGAGGTGGCGGACTTCGCCCTGGAGTTGCCGGGGGTGGATGGCCGGCTGGCGGTGGCAGGGCACTCCATGGCCACCGACATCCTGGTGCGCTACGCCCAGCAGGACCCCCGGGTGGAGGCGCTGGTGGGGATCTCCATGTTCGCCCCGACGCTGGACGCCACCTCACCCCGGAATGTGCTGGCGGCGATGGGGGCGCTGGAGGGGCGGCTGGAGGCAGAGGGGCGGAGGGTGGTGGCCATGGTAGCGGAGGTGGAGCCGGCCGGGGTCCAGCCCTTCACCACCTACGGGGATCCGGCGGAGGGGACGGCCCGGCGCCTGGCGGTGGCCCCCCGGGTGGAGCATGTGGGGGTGCTCTACAGCGCCACCACCCTGGACGAGACGGTGGGGTGGATGGACGAGATCTTCGGCGGTGGCGACGGGCCGGCCGGTGCCGGGGACACCGCTGGGGGTGCCGCAGGAGGCGGTGGTGAGGACCGGGGGACGGCACCCGTCCGAGCCCACGGCCGCGGTCTCTGGATCGCCCTTCTCATGGCCTCCGTCTTCCTCCTGGCCCGTCCCCTGGCCGGGGGCCTGCCCCGGGTGTCGGAGCACCCCCGGGGGGCGGATGCCTCCTGGCTCCGCCTCCTCCTGGTGGGGGGGCTCCCCCCACTCCTCACCCCCTTCCTCCTCCGCCCCCTCCCCACCGGCTTCCTCCCGGTGGTGGTGGCGGACTACGTGGCGGTGCACTTCCTCACCGTGGGGCTCCTGACGGCCGCCCTCCTCTGGTGGACCGGGGGGCGCCCGGGGGTGGCGGAGGTCCTGGAGCAGGGGGGACTCCAGGGGCGGGGCGGGGCCCGGGTGGCGGCGGGGGCCGGCCTCATGGTGGCCTTCTTCCTCCTCTTCATGGCCTGGCCGCTGGACCGCTTCTTCACCTCCTTCTTCCCTATCGCCCAGCGCATTCCCCTCCTCCTGGCGGTGCTGGTGGGGACCCTCCCCTACTTCCTGGCGGACGAATGGCTGACACGGGGGGCCGAGGCCCGCCGGGGAGCCTACCCCTTCACCAAGCTGCTCTTCCTCCTCTCGCTGGGAATGGCGGTGGCGCTGGACTTCGACGGGCTCTTCTTCCTGGTGATCATCGTGCCGGTGATCCTGGTCTTCTTCGTGGTGCACGGCCTGTTCAGCCG